>NZ_JBLVOC010000027.1:505092-516515 GCF_053543575.1 Glutamicibacter sp. AGC84 | reverse complement strand
CGGGGGTATGTAGTTCGGGCGTGTTCATATCTTCCTCCATTGAGGGCAGCTTTCCTTAAGCTGGCCGACCACGAGCTTTACTGAATTTTATTCAGTTACGTTCCCCGGGTTTCGCCTCTGACGCTCGGTAATCTTCGTGGAGTGATCTTCTGAGAATACTCCTAACTTGGAAAAGAGGGTATTCAATCGGCGGAAGACTTTGGGCGTCTCATGGCCGGCAAACTTACGGGGATGGCCCAGACTCGATGACGTCGATCTCTATGAATGAACTAATTGGTGTGAAGCTTGTCCATTTTATTGATCCGTCGGTAGAGCGTCGCACGGGACATCCCCATATCCTTGGCAACTTGGGTTGCAGGTTCGCCGGCTTGGATGAGTTTGGATGCGGTGCGGATTTGGGATTCGGTGAAGGTGGGGCGTCGGCCGCCGAGGTCGCCGCCGGTGGTACGGCGTTTGGTGACGGAGTCGTTGATGCGTTCGCGTTTGATCTCGAGCTCCATTTGGGCGAGTGCTGCCATGACGGTGAAGACCATGGCACCCATTGGGGTTTTGGTATCCACATCACCGCCGCCTAAGTTCAGCACCCGTAAACCAATATTTCGCTCACGCAGTTCTTCGGCTAATTCGAGCATTTTTTGGGTGGAGCGCCCAAGCCGGTCCAAGGTGGTGATCACGAGCGTGTCGTTCGGGTGCAGCGATTCGAGCGCCTTACCGAGTTCGGGCCGCTTCGCCAATGCGCCGGATAGGCCGTGGTCGGTGTAGAGGTCATCGCGCCGGACGCCGGCCGCCAGAAGATCTTGGATTTGCCGGTCGGCGTCTTGGGCTTTGGTGGATACGCGGGCGTATCCGATCAGTTTGGTCATCGGTCCTTCGAAAGTGTCTCGCAACTAATGGTGTTGACCTGATTTTACGTCATTGGTTGCGACACATGGTTGCGAGAATTTCGAACCGTTGAGTTTCCGCGAATTTTTCATCAGGGGAGTGTGATTGTTAACTTCGTTTGGCGGTTTCTGCGCACCTAATATTGGCGGTTCAACTGATTCCGATCACTAGCGTGGATCGCGCAGCTTCAACAACATCATCGGTAATCGTGTCCAGCTCATTGATTTTCATGACTCGCTGCATCTGTGTGAAGAGTCGATCGATCAGCCGGAAATTACCGCGCGTGATACGGGCGATCGCCGCGACAGCTTGCGTATCGGTGAAGTCCTCCAAGTCCAGAGTTTTTCCGAGGGCACGCCACTTTCGTTGCAGAACGAAATGCAGTTCATCCTGCGCAAGCGGACGGTACTCGTGAGCAAAACCAACACGGCTATAGAGCTGAGGATATCGACTGAACTGCTTTTCTATGCCAGGCATCCCAATCAGCATCAGAGCGATATTGTTCCTGTCATACCTATCTCGCAGCACTTCCAAGGCAGTGGCGTTGAGTCGCTCCGACTCGTCGACGATGATCAGCTCCACATGCTTGTCTTGATTCATCGGGCCCGTCGTGGCACCTAAAGTATCGAGATGTTGGTGAATGCAGATCGAGGTCCGATTAGTGATCAGTGAGAGCTCTTCTTTGATTTGCTTAGGCGTCGTCAATACCCCTGGGGTGAAGAAGACGGTCCGCGTTTTGGCTAGATCCTTATAGATTTGGAGGTCACTGTCCTCCCGGCGACCCCATTCCTCTACTAACGCCGCGGCTTTCGGGCTCCAGTTGGCATAGCGTTTAGCCGAGAGGGTTTTGCCGATTCCAGCTTGTCCGTAGCAGATCCCGATGGTCCGCTGCCGGCGCACAGCATTGGTGAACTCAGTGAAGCGGCGATGCTCCTTTGTTGCGATAAAAGTTGAGGGGGCCATTATTCGTCCTCTGCGTAGGTGCGCAACTTCGTTTTCTGCGCTCGGTGGACCGCCGGATCAGGCTGGGATACCTCCGTTGCTGGTTGCCCGGCCGGTAGAAATTCTGCGACGGTGGCGATTCGTTCTTTGATTTGTCCGCGCAATTGACGCTTGCGTGCGGAGCGTGCCTTCTGGATGTCCTTGAACGTCACTGTGGCTCGTTCATGCGCGGGATCCACGGCTTTGCAGATGTGCTGGCCACGGTGAAAGACCTGGATCTCGGCAACGTCCCGCGGGTCATAGCGGAGAATGACGGATTCTCCGACGTAGGCAGCTAGCAACGGGGAAATGTAGCGTAGCCCTTGGAAATGCACGCCATCGCGGTGGACGATCCGTGGCTTGGCGACCGTGAGCAGCAGCAGGTTCAGTTCATCGATGGTTTCAGGCAGACGCGGTAACCAACCGTTGCCCTGCCACGCTGTTTGAGGCGTTTCCTTGATCTCTTGGTGCTCGCGCTGGTGGTAGTTCTGCCCAATGAACTCACCCAGCGCCATCTCCAGTTCACCGATGGACAGCCCCGGCTTGGGGTTGCGCACATTGTGCAAGTAGCCGGGCAGCCGGGCTAAGAGTTCGGTGTTGAGGGTGCCGAAGAATCGTTCAATCTTTCCCCTGCCCTGCGGCCGGGCCACAGCGGAGAAAATGATTTCGAAGTGCAGGTCTCTGGCGGCCTGCGCCAAGTGGTGGCTCGTGAAATCGGTTCCGTGGTCTACATAGAGCACATCAGGGATTCCGCACATCGCCCAATCTGCTGTCTTTTTGGGCCAGATCGCCTCACGCAACGCCAATGCCGTATTCAAGGATGAGGGAGCACCGGTGAAGATCATGTACCCGCACAGGGCTCGCGAGTAATCATCCATGATCGTGGTGAGCCACGGGCGAACCGGCCGATGACCAGTGTCAAAAACCAGAATGTCGAGCTCGGTATGATCAGCCTGCCACACCGCGTTCGGACGTTCGGCGCGGCGGCGCCAGACCAGTTCGTACTTATCGCGGTACACCGCCGCGCCTTGCTGCGCCAGTGTCATCATCCCGGGATCTATCTCGCCGACAATCGAGCGGATGGTTGAGTAGGAAACCGGTGCCCACCCCTGGTGGAGCGCCACCTTGTTAGCTTGCTGGTGGATGGCTGCCGTCGTCCTGGGCAGTTTAGCTAAGGCGAGGCCTTCGACCAGCTTCACGAAGTCGCTGGGCATCCGGCGTCCGCGTTTGCCCTGTGCCACCGGTTCCAGACCAGGCTTCCCCTGGAGCTTGAAGCTCTGGTGCCATCGCTGCAGTGTCCTCAGGCCGATATGGTGTTCCCCTGCCAGAACCGTCAGCGGCACTCCGTCTTCGACGTGTTGCCGCAGTATTTCCCAGCGTGCCGTTGCCTTGATCAGGCCGCTGTAAGAGGTTCCTGCTTTCACGGTACTGCTGCCATTCTGGTTTTGTCCCAGCGGTGCGTCCCTGCGCGGTTCGCTTCGCCGGGACATGGCCGATCACAAGCTCTTGACAGAGGCGGATTCTTGGCCCAAGTGGCGGTAGAACGTCGCGCGGCTCCAGCCAACCAGGCGTGCTGCGTCTTCGGCGGTGCGTCCCCTGGTGCGGGCATCTTTGGCGATCGCGAGCTTATCGGCAATCACCGCCGGGTCAGAGACCGGCCGGCCGAAACGGGTTCCGGATTGCCGGGCGGCAGCAATGCCGGCATTGACTCGTTCAACGATCAGCTCGCGCTCGTACTCGGCCAACGAGGCCAGCATGTTCAGCATCATCCGCCCGGTCGACGTGGCCGGGTCGATCCCATCGGAAATGGAGCGGACATTCACCCCGCGCTCGCGCAAGAGGTTCACGGTGTTCAAAACATCGATCAGGGATCGCCCGAGCCGGTCTACTCGCCAGACCACCACGGTGTCCCCGGACTGCGCGTACTCGAGCAGTTTCTTCATCCCAGGCCGCTCAATCGCGCTCCGGCTGCCGGACGTCACATCGGCGAACACGTCGCGTTTCTGCACCCCTGCTGCAGCAAGAGCGTCGAGTTGCAAGGCCGCGTCTTGGCTCGAAGTGCTCACTCGTGTGTATCCCAAATGCCTCACCTGCCCAGTGTGACTCAAAAACCCCTGTGCGGCAAGCAGGTAAGACGTTTTACGTTGGGACGAGTTTATAAGACAAATACAGCCCGCGTTTTCCAAGTATTTGATGAGACAAGTTTCTACTCTAGGTAGCGTCTCAAAAAGCTTTAGCTTTTCAAGACATTCAGACGCGTCTATTTCGTTCAGGAACCCTCACACGGCTTCCGCGAGGCGGATTGTCTCGGAACTGTGGGCGAGCTCAGCATGGCCATGCGCCGGGTTATCCCCGAGGGGTCCCTTCTGAGCGGAAGTGGACCTGGACCTGGACCTGGACGAGCCCCACACTGTCCGGCCTCTAATGACCAACGAAATCCGTGAGGATCCGATCAACTAGAGCAGGGACTTGAGGAAGGCGGCGTCCTGGGGGTCGAGCATGCCGGCGAAGCGGGTGAGGCAGCGCCGGCGGTCGTTGGTCTCTCCCAGCGTGCGCACCATGTGCGCGGCGGAGAACTGGCACCCGGTGAGCGTGGCACGGTAGGACCATACGCCGCCGATGAGTTCGCGTTCCGCCAGCGCCTTGTCCACCAGGTGGCCCAAGACGGTGGCGACGGTCGTGTATGCGGGTTTCTGGCCTCCCGGCGCCGTGAGCTCCTGCACCATGCCCCGCGTGGTGTGTGCCTGGCGGGTCTTCCAAAGCACGTCCAAAACACGCCGTTCCAGTGCCCCTACTGGGGGCGCCTCCCGGGGCTTGAAGGGTAGTTCGCCGGTGTCTTCAATGGAGGTCGTCATGAATCCATCCTTTCCCGCTCAGCGGCCTGGCGACCGGGTATCGCGCATTGCTGCTGCCCAGACAGTCGGAACACCAGTGCAAGAACAGTCAGCACCATGGCCAGTGCCGCCAGCCAAGGCTGCAACGGCGCGAAATAGGTCATGGCTCCGGAATATCCCAGCGCCAACAGGGCGATCTTGTTGCAGACCGGGCAGCCGATCGCGAACCAGGCCAGTAGACCGCCGGCCATCCCCCAGCGGGAGGTGCGGTCGGTTGGTTCCGCGGTCCCTGGGGTTGCCGGGGCCGCTGGCCGGATGTAGCTGGCGGCCAGCAGGCCGGTCAGGACGGAGGTGGCCAACCAGACGGGGTAGTTCCACGGCACCGGCGGGATGTCCCGGCTGAAGACGTCGTTGGGGATTAGCACCGTGGCGAAACCCAGCAGCAGCGCCATGGCCAGTGCCGAGGCCACTGCCACCGCCCATTGCCGGGAACCCCACCAGCGCAACGCCGCGCCGGCCAGCGGCAGGCGGCGGCGGAAATCGATCAGCAAGCGTTGCGTGCGGCTCATTGTTCCTCCGTGTGCTTGATGTGTGATCCGTCCCGAGAGCGTCCCCGTTTGCCCTTCGGACCGCTTGTCTACTATAAAGAATAGTAGACCTACTATGCAGCATAGTAGCCAATCGAGCCGAAGGCAGCGAAACCGTGCAGCAGATCCCCGAGAACCGCAAGCCCGCACCGGAGCGGGGGGACAAGCCTGGAACACGGCGCAAGGTTCCGTGGCTGTGGGTCGCACCCATTCCCGTGGCCCTGGCCATCGGCCTGCTCATCGGCGCGCAGCTGCCCGTCGGTGACCGGGCGCCGGGCCCGGAAGCGTCGTCCGCCGCAGTCCAAAATCCCGGCTCACAGACCCCCGGGCAGGACACCGACCCACCGGCACCCGCATTTCCCGATGTGGCGCGACTGGAGGCACAGGATCCCACTGCGCTGGGTGATGTGGATGCCCCGGTGGTCATGGTCGCCTTCACCGACTTCCAGTGCCCATACTGCGCGAAGTGGACGGAGGGCACCCTGCCCGAACTGATCACCAAGTACGTCGACCAGGGGAAGTTGCGCATTGAATGGCGTGACCTTGACCTGTTCGGCGACGCCTCCCTGACCGCCGCTCACGCCGCACAGGCCGCGGCCATGCAGGGAAGCTACGTGCCCTTCCATACGCGCATGGCCGAAGGCGGCACCATCGCCCCCGGATCCGCCTACAGCGCGAAGAGCCTCAGGGCCACCGCCGAGGACCTGGGCCTGGACGGGGAGCAGTTCCTGGCCGACATGGACAGCAAACAGGCCAAGGATGCGGTGAAGCGCAACCTAGACGAGGCCCAGGAGCTGGCCGTCATGAGCACCCCGGTATTCCTGATCAACCAGATGCCGTTCGTCGGCGCGCAGCCCCTGGAGAACTTCGTGGCCGCCATTGACGCCGAATTGCAGCAGGCCGAAGCAGGCCAGCAGTAGTGGAAGCCGGACTGGTCTTCGCCTTTGCCGGCGGTGTGCTCGGACTCTTCAGCCCGTGCAACGCCATGCTGCTGCCCGCGTTCTTCGCCCATGCCGCGACCTCCGGGCACCGGCTGCGGGTACTGGGGATCGCGTTCCTAGCCGGCATGCTGGCCACGCTGGTCCCATTGGGCCTGGGCATCGGATGGCTCGGCGGCGTCCTGGTCATCGACCGCCGCCTCCTGCTGGTCGCTGCCGCCTGGGTCATCGTCGCCCTGGGACTCATCCAGATCTTGGGCGGCGGCTTCGACCTGTCCCGCCTGCTACCCTTGCGTACCCGGCGCCGACGCGCCGCGGCAGGCTCGCCGTGGGGGGCGGTGTTGCTTGGGACGGTGGCCGGCGTTGCGGGGTTCTGCACCGGACCGGTGCTGGGGGCAATCCTGACCCTCATCCTGGCTAACGGCAGCGCACTGGGCGGGGGCATGCTGCTGGCCAGCTACGCGCTGGGTATGGTGCTGCCGGTGCTCGGCGTGGCCGCGGCCATGCGCCGCGCCGGCACCTTCCGAACCGGATGGCTGCGCGGACGCACCGTGACTGTGGGCCGGTTCCGCTTCCACACCAACGCGCTGCTGGCAGGAACCGTAACAATCACCGTCGGGATCCTCATGCTCACCACCGGGGGGCTACTCACCATGCCCGACCTGCTCTCCGCTGGCCTGATGGACCGGATCTCCGACGCGGCGTCCCGGATCGATGCCGTGCTCCCGGACTGGGCATGGCCTTCCATGCTGGGAGCGCTGCTATTGGCCTGGTGGATCGGGCTTGTACGCCGAACCCTGCGCACCAAGGACGCGGCCGTGGCCCCTGAATCACTCGAGGAGGCAATCCTTGGGGATAATACCGGGGTTCCCGCGAAGGCCCGACCATGACCTGGCGGTTGCTGCTGCACCTAGCCGGACCGGGCACCGAACCATTCCCGGATGTGGCCACGGCCCTGCAGGTGGCCCGCAATGCGCACGAACGGATGTCCGACACCATCGTGGAAGTCATCGTGCAGGGCCCGTCGGTGTCCCAGTTGGCCGCGGACGGGAAGCACGCCCCCGACATTGCGGCCCTACACGGCATCCCCGGCATTTGCATTACCGCATGCGCGAACAGTCTGCATGCAGCCGGATTGGCCCCGGATGCGCTGGTCGAGGGTGTCGCGGTCGTCCCCGCGGCCATCGCGCATCTGGCCCAACGCCAGCACGACGGCGCTGCATATGTCCGCCTCTGACCCGAGCTTGGCGCACTGCTCCCGTGCAAAAAGACCGTGCCAGTGACCTTCACCAACCAGGGGAGAACCTAGGAGCCTGCTTTTTCGGAGATTTCCTTCAGCGCCGCCTGAAGGCGGCCATCGGCATCGTTGGCGACCTCGCGTGTCGCGTCACCCGGGCTGAGTTGGACCATGGTTTGCGGGTCGATGGCCTCAATGGTGGTTTCCTTGGCATCGGGGGCGCGACGCACCACGACGTTGCACGGGAGCAGCGCGCCCAACTGTGGTTCGGCGGCGATGCCGCGTTGGGCCAATTGCGGGTTGCAGGCCCCGAGGATGATGTAGTTCCCCACGGCGTCCCCGGCTTCCTGGCCCAGCTTCCGGGCGAAGGTCGCCTTCACATCGATTTCCGTCAGCACGCCGAATCCCTGTTCTGCCAGGGCGCCGCGTGTCCGTTCGACGGCGTCTTGCCATGACAGCGGGACGGTGATGGCGTGGGTGTAGGTCATGGCGGTTCTCCTCGGGTCGTGGTGTGGAGGCGTGCCGAGCGCGACTGCGTGCTCCGCCACGGCATGGGACCTCGGTTCTGTGGCCATGCTACCGGTTGGTGTGGTCGCGCGGAAGTGTTGCCAGGGCATTGCCCCCAGGGGTCGGCCGGGGATGCGGTGGGTGCGTTTCATACATGCGGATCGCGACGATCAGCCCTGCGGCTGCACTGAGTGCCGCGGCCATCCAGACGCCGGCGTTGAGCCCGAACAGGTCGGCGACGATCCCGCCAATGATGGCACCGACGGCATATCCGAGGTCGCGCCAGACCCGGTAGACGCCCACCGCCCGTCCTCGCCATGAGGGATGGGCGACGTCGCCCACGGAGGCCAGCAGCGTGGGGTAGACCATGGCGGTTCCCGCGCCGAGCAATACGGTTCCCGAGGCCCAGGCACCAAAGCCGTCCCCGAGCGCGATGATCGCAAGGGCTGTGGCCTGGACCAGCATGCCGGTGGTGATGAGGTGTTTGCGTCCGATCCGGTCCGAGAGAGCACCGGTCGCCATTTGGCCTATGCCCCAGACCCCGGGATACAGGGCGAAAAGCAGGCCGATCTGGCCCATGCTGAGATCCGCGGTGGCGAACAGGAGGGGGAACAGGCCCCAGGAGAGTCCGAAGTTCAGATTGTTCACCAGGCCGGCCAGGCTGGCCGAGGACAAGGCCGGTTCCCGGAAGCTGGTCAGGGAGAAGATTTGGCCGTTGGCTAGGTTGGCGTCCAGGCCATGCCGGGCGGAGGTGCCCCGGGCAGCCATGTTTCCGGCATCCAGGAGGGCATGTGGGTGGGTCTCCCGGACGAAAAGGCCCGACAGCAGCAGTGCCAAGGCGGTGTAGGCGATTCCCAAGAGGAAGGGCGCCGGACGCAGCCCGTACTGTTCGGCGAGGTATCCGGCCAGCAGGGACGTGGCGGCCACGGCACCGTAGCCCGCGGCCTCGTTCAGTCCCATGGCCAGGCCGCGCTGGGCCGGGCCTACCAGATCGATCTTCATGATGACGGTGGTCGACCAGGTCAGGCCTTGGTTGATGCCCAGCAGAACGTTCGCGGCGACGACCCAGCTCCAGTCCGGGGCGAAAATGAGCATGAGCGGCACCGGGATGGCGAAGAGCCACCCGGCCAGCAGCACGGGCTTGCGTCCGTAGCGGTCCGAGAGGGTCCCGGCGAACCAGTTGGAGGTCGCCTTGGCGATCCCGAAGGCCGCCACGTAGGCGAAGAGGAACGTGTATCCGCTCAGGCCGAACTCCGCGTGGGCGAGCAGTGGCAGGACGGTTTGCTGTTGCCCGACCATCCCGCCGACGAGTGCGTTGACCGCGACGAGCAGGGTGAACTGCGCCGCGTTGGCGCGCAAACCCAGGACAGGGAGGATCTTGGTGGTGGACGGTTTCATGCGCGGACTCCTGGAGTGCCGAGGCAGGAGGGGCAACACGGCGGGGAGCCGGCGGTTAGCGGGCTTCGGTTGCCGTGGTGGTGGCGGGTGAACCCAGGGACTTGCGTCGCAGGGGGCATGCGGGGATGGCAAACCAGCACAGGGCCGCGGCCGCGGCGATTGCGGTGGCCGCGAGGCCCAGGATGAGGTTGGCGGGGGAGGGTAGTTCCTGGACGAGGACGAAGACGCCCATGGCCAGGACGAAGAAGCCAAAGCCCTTGCGCAGGGCCGCTTCGGGGATGCGTCCGGCCAGGCGTGCGCCGAGGAAGGAGCCGAGGATCGCGGCGGCTGTGACTCCGCCGACAAGTGTCCAGTCCAGGGTGACGGTGGTGAGGTAGCCGCCGAGTCCGGCGAAGGACTTCATGGCGATAACCACCAGCGAGGTGCCGACGGCGACGGGCATGGACAGGCCGCCAAGCAGGGCGAGTGCCGGAACGACGAGGAAGCCGCCGCCGGCACCGACGAGCCCGGTGACCAAGCCGACGACCAGGCCCTCGATGATGACCTTGGGCACCGGCAGATCCCCCTGGTGGGGTGCGCCTGCGGGGTTCTTACGGCCGCGGATCATGGCCAGGGAGGTGGCGACCATCATGAGGGCGAAGGCGATCATGAGGATCGTTCCGGGAATATGGCCCCCCAGGAGGCCGCCGCCGAAGGCCCCTGCCATGCCGGCGGCGCCGAAGACGACTCCGGTGCGCCATTGCACACGTTTCTTGCGGGCGTGGGTCACGGCGCTGACGGCGGAGGTCGCGCCGACGACGAAGAGCGAGGCGGCGATGGCTTCCTTGGGGTTCATGCCGGCGACGTAGGTGAGGATCGGGACGGTGAGGATGGACCCGCCCCCGCCGAGCAGGCCGAGGGAGATCCCGATCAGCACCGAGAGCAGGAGGGTGAGTGCGAGGGTGAGGGTCATGGAGGTCGCCTTGTCTGGGAAGGAAGGGCAGGGGACGCGGGTGGGGTTGGCGCCGGGGTATGGCTTTAGGTGACGGGCAGGCCGGCACGTTGCCAGGCGGTCATGCCGCCGGCCATGGTGTCGGCGGTGAATCCGGCGCCGGTGAGGGCGTCGGCGACGCGGGCGCTGCGGTTGCCGCTGCGGCAGATGACGATGACGGGGCGGGTCCGGTCGATCTCCCCCAGGCGGGTGTTGAGCTCTCCCATGGGGATGTGGATGGCGCCGGGGATCATTCCCTCGGCGACTTCGAAGTCTTCGCGGACGTCAAGGACCTGGTCCGTGGCACGTCGCTGGTCGGTGTCGGTGATGGTGATTTCGGGCATGGTCTGCTCCTTCGGGGGCGTGTTCAAGCGGTATGTGGGTGCTTTCCGGGCCCGGATCAACGCGACCCGGGCCCGGAAACCGGGAGGAATCCGGTTGGCGGCGGGCCAACCGGGTGTGCGCTAGGACTTCTTGGGCGGAAGCTGGGCGAGGACCGATGCACGGGTCGGTTCGTTGCCGGTCTTGTTCCACGGCATCTTGGCCAGGGCCTTGCCCATGGCGCAGGTGTTGGTGGCCGCGGAGAAGGTCAGGCCCGCGCCGATGGCACCGGCGACGGTGCGCAGCTGCGGGGAGAGGAACTTCCCACCCACCAGCCCGGCCACCACGAGGGAACCGGCGGCCATGCGCACCTGGCGTTCCAGGTCCCAGCGCTTGGAACCCTCGACGGTCCCGCCACCGGCCTGCTTGTAAGCGGGGACGCCGCCGGACAGGACATGGGCGTTGCCGAATCCGACTGCCGCGAGGTGTGTCTTGGCTTCGGTGGCGCGCACGCCGGATTGGCAGACCAGCACCACCTTGGTGTCGAGTTTCGAGGCGAGTTCCTCGGTGTGTTCTGCCAGCAACGGGAGGGGGACGTTGTAGGAGCCCTTGATATGCAGGGATTCGAATTCGGCGGCGGAACGCACGTCCAGCACCACGACGTCGGTGCCGGTATCGATCCAGTCCTTGAGCTCTTCGGGGCTGGTGGCCTGGGGGATGGTGTTCATGGGGGTGTGGGCCTTTCTGCCGGGCATGGCGCCCGGCCCG
>NZ_JBLVOC010000027.1:503474-505072 GCF_053543575.1 Glutamicibacter sp. AGC84 | reverse complement strand
AGGGGGATGCGGGACCGGGGATACGTAGAATTTATTGTTGAGGGATGGGCAGTGGAGAACCTAGGCGTTCTGCATTTGCTTCCAGTCGGCCCATCCGGCGTAGCTGCCCTCGAGTTCAACGACGTCGAACCCGGCCCGGCGCAGGGCGGAGGCGGCCACGGAGTTGCGCACCCCGGACTGGCAGAAGCTCACGATCACGCCGTCGGACGGAAGCTTGTCGGTGTTCCAGAGCACCCGTCCGGCGTTGAGCTGTTCGGAGCCGGGCACGTGTCCGGCAGTGTGCTCGGTCTTGTTGCGCACATCCAAGACCATGGCCGCATCGAACCCTGCCAGGTCGGCCGGGGAGATCGTGCGGGGCACGTAGACCGGCAGGCCGTCTAGGGAAGTGATGTATCCGGCGACGCGGTCGATGCCCACGCGGATGAGGTGGTCCCACATCTCGGTGGCCGTTTCGCTGTTGGGAGCCAAGAGCACCAGCGGTCGCTGGTCCGTTTCCGGGTCCACGGCCCAGGCACCGTAGCTTGCCGCCTTGGTGCCGGCGGGAATGTTCAGTGCCCCTGCGACGGTTCCCTCGTGGACCTCGGTGTGGTGGCGGGTGTCGACCACGCCGATGTCATCCGCGGCCAAGGCGGCCGCGACGTCCCCGGTGGCCAGTTCGGCCAGCGGTGCGCGTTCGCCCAGGACGGCCGGACCCTGGCGGTTTTCGCGCTTCATCCGGCCAAAGTAGGCGTGCGCGTCGGGCTGCCCGTCAAGCAGGGCCTCGACGAACCCCGCCTCGTCGTTGGCCTCCAGGTACGGACCCCACCAGGCGAAGCTGCGCTCATATCCGACGGTGGAGGACGGGATCGCGCCCAGGGCCTTGCCGCAGGCGCTGCCGGCACCGTGGCCCGGGTAGACCTGGACGTAGTCAGGCAGGGTCAGGAACTTGTTCTTCAGCGAGACGAAGAGGTCGTGGGCCCCGGCGAAACGGGTGTCGGTACCGCCGGCGGCCTCGTCGAGCAGGTCCGGGCGGCCCAGGTCCCCGGAGAAGACGAAGTCGCCCGAGAGCAGGAAGCCCGGCTTGTCACTGAAGGCGCCGTCGGTGACCAGGAAGGAGAGGTGTTCGGGGGTGTGCCCCGGGGTGTGCAGGGCGGTGACGGTGATGTTTCCCAGCGTGATGGTGGACTGGTCAAAGAGGCGTTCGGCTTCGAATTCGTATTGCCAGTCCGGCCCGCCCTCGCCCGAAACGTAAATCTCCGCGTCGGTGGCGGCGGCCAGCTCCCGGGTGCCGGAGAGGTAGTCGGCGTGGATGTGGGTCTCGGTGACGGCGGTGATCTTCATGCCGTTTTTTGCGGCAAGGTCCCGGTACACCTGGATGTCGCGCCGGGCGTCCACCACGAGGGCCTCGCCCTTGGCCTGGCAGCCGATGAAGTAGCTGGCCTGTGCCAGGTCCTCGTCATAGATTCGTTCGAGAAGCATTGGTTCTCCTTGTGGTTGGTCAGTTTACCCTTCATACCCCTGGGGGTATCCGGTTCACAGACAACAATAATACCCCCTGGGGTATCCGTCAAGTCGTTCACGGATGCACAAAAAAGCGGCGATCGACACCATCGGGAATG
>NZ_JBLVOC010000027.1:498918-503454 GCF_053543575.1 Glutamicibacter sp. AGC84 | reverse complement strand
AATGGTGCCGATCGCCGCAGGCGCATGCGAGGCTGGGCCTAGCGGCCCAAGAGGCGCGCGAAGAAGCCGCCTTTCTTGCCGGACTCCTTCGGGGCATTTGGATCGCAGGAGCAGCGCTCGCTCCGCGGCACGTGGGCCATGACCTGCTTGACATGCTGGCCACATCCGGCCCAGGTGGTTTTCTGGCACTTACGGCATTTGGTCGCACGGCACATATGGTGACTCCTTGCGTCTGGGGTTGTTGATGGAGGCTTGGCCGCCCCCTCTGTATTCGAGTATGGCATATACCCAAGGGGGTATCGAGAATCACTGCCATTGATACGCTAAGGGAACCCCCGGGGGTATACCATTGAAGAAATCAACACCTTGAAGGGACCCACCATGGAACTTGAAGCGGACACCATGAAACCGGCCATCAACAGGCTCAAGCGCGCCCAGGGCCAGCTTAACGCCGTGATCCGCATGCTGGAGGAAGGCGGCGACTGCCGCGCGGTGGTCACCCAGCTTTCCGCCGCCTCCAAGGCCATAGACCGTGCCGGGTTCTCCATTATCGCCACCGGGCTCGAGCAGTGCCTGAAAAGCGAGGACCCCACAGCCGACCGTGCTGACATGGAAAAACTCTTCCTCTCCCTGGCCTAGCCCCAGCCATCCAGCGATAGCTCTCGCCGAGACCACCCATGGAGTCCGGCAGGACCACTGCGCGAACTTCGGCAGTGCGGCGGTTCCGCAACCGCCGAAGAATCACTCCCTGCCGGCAAGCGGGCCGTAGCGATCAGCACCCCTGTTCACTAATCAGACGCCGCGCACCGAGCGACAGCAGTCAATGTGGGTGCTTGATCCATCGGCCCGAAGATGCAACAGCCAAGGCCAGAAAACACCGCCACTAAGCACTGTGAAAAACAGGCCACTTATCGTTGTGGCTCACAGGTATGTTCATAGCGAAGAGCGTTGGAGCTCAGATATGCTCGATATTGGGAGTGTGTGCTCCCAATGATGTCAAAGGAGACAGTCATGGCCGTTTTTTACTCGTTCCACTACGACCGAGATGTTCACCGCGTGCAACTCATTGAGAACATTGGATCACTTGAGGGGCAGCCCATCCTCAATCATCAAGAATGGGAGAAGGTGAAAAGCGGTGGCGAGAAAGCGATCAAAGAGTGGATAGACGAGAAGATGAAGTGGAAGTCAGCCGTCATCGTTCTTATCGGTAAAGAAACGGCCTCTCGCGAATGGGTTCAGTATGAGATCCAGAAGGCCTGGGATGACAAGAAGCCGCTTCTCGGTATTCGTATCCATGGCCTGTCGTCAATGGGGAGTGTCGATTCATCGGGGGAGAATCCCTTTGACAAGGTTTCGGGCGTTTCCGGTGTGAAGATCTTTGATCCGACACAGACTGACTGGTCGGGGAAGATTGATTCCAAGGCCACCTACAACTACCTGAAAGATAACCTGCAGACATGGGCAACGCAGGGTAAGGCGCGGCTGTGATCGCTGATCCCAGTTGCCCATTTTGCGCCATTGTGCAGCGGGATGATCCCGAAGTGCGCGAGGTGTATCGGGACGATCAGGTAGTAGCCTTTTTTCCCACGGAACCGGCCGTACTGGGGCACACCTTAATCGTTCCGCGTACTCATGTTCCTGTTATTTGGGAGCTGCATGATGAGGATGCGGAGCACATCGGTCTGCTCATCTCACGCATGTCGCGGGTGATTGTGAAGACCATTGGAGCCGAGGGACTCAACGTAATTCAGTCGAACGGCGAGGTTGCCACCCAGAGCGTGCATCACGTTCATGTGCACCTTGTCCCTAGGTGGACGAACGACGCCATCGGACGCATCTGGCCACCCGAGACTAACTACTCTGAATACGCGAAGGATGAGACTTGGGATGTGCTCCGTGATGCGTGCCGAGGACTTCGCCTATGAAGAAGCAAGACCATTCGGAGAGTGGGGCGACGAGTGAAACTGCGAAGCTAAAGCACCTCGACTATATTCAAAGCATTGTGGTTCGAATGGCCCATTCTTCGACGCAGTCAAAGAGTTGGCTCTTGCCTGTGGCTGTTGCGACATTCGGGTATGCGCTAACCCAGCGGTCGGGAACTGTCGCGCTGTTGGGCATCGCCGCCATACTGCTCTTTGGCTATATGGACGCGAGTTACCTCCGACAAGAACGGGCGTATAGACAGCTTTACAACGCCGTCGTCGCCGGAAGGTCAGTTCCCGAGCTATCTCTTGACCCCCATGATATTGATCGAAGGGTTCCAGACGCAGATGGCGATCCAGGCCTGAACGAAAAGCCCGACGAAGAATTAAGTTTTTGGCGGAAGCTGTGGACAGCCTTCCGGGGTTGGTTTTTCTTCGAGCCTAGAGTTTGGTTCTCCTGGTCAATCTTTCCCTTCTATGGAGGCTTTCTCGTGGTTGGAATTGCTGTTCTTTGGTACGCCGTCACCCATTGATTTGAATGCTCGCACCTTCTCAAATTTTTCCATGCGGCTTAGATGTGTTGCGTTTCGAAATTCGATCTCAAGTTTATGGAACCCATAAACAAGTCACCGAATCTACCAGTGCATCGAAACTGCGCGCGGTCACGCGGGTCATAGGTGACTATGTTTGGGTATGCCAGGCGTTGTTCATTAGCCCCCAATGCATCAATACTCGTGCGGTCAGCAGTTTATAGGAACATAGATTATGAAACTGACTTTTGCGACGAAATGACCTTGAAAATCTGTTGAGTTTTCAACTGTCGAAGATCTTCGGGCAGTCCGGCGGATGAGTGTTCCATAAACGACCGTTATAGGCGTGCGTATAAGGCCCGATGAGGGTAGTGTCGAAGTGCTAGCGGGTCTGATCCGGCATTACTGCGCGCATGGCTTTTTGCTTGCTCTCGACCAAGGCTGCACCGTCCAGCTTCCAAAGCGATAATGGGCTCTTAGCAATCAGTTCTTATCACGACCAATGGCAGGTTGAAATGTCGTTCAGGATTACAGGCTCGGAACTGCGAGCCAAGTCGATCTTCCACCGTGAAAAGGATTCTATTGATGTTCTGATTCCAGCAGAGTTTTAGTCTGTGATCGAGACCTTGCTAGTGGGGCCTTAGGCAGTAGAAGGAGGCGAGAGTAATCTCCAATATTCCTAGTCTGACTAGTTTGGCAAGCAATGAATTTTATATGAAAAGATTTCTTTGTGAATCTTCGGGCAATGGACTAGATATAGCTTAATCTTCAATTCATCGACACGGGAAAGAACGGCTTTAGAAATAATTGCTAATTTATTCCGTTGTGAGGTTCTTGTGCCGATTCACACTCTTTGAAGCAGGATAATTGAAAACTAAATTAAGTGCGGTGGCAATGTCGACGGCACTGATCACAGGATTGGTGCTTAGCGGACGGGCAGCAAATGCAGAAGTGATTTCGGATGAGGTCATCTCAACACCAGCGGAATCGTCAACGTCAGCGAACGCGCAGGCGGCGCCAGTAGCCTCTCAGTCTCCTATAGCGGACGTCGTTGAATCTGAGGAAAGCATCCTTCCAGCTGAGCCAGAGACGATGCTCGATGCCGAAGAGTCCATTGAGGCAGAAACGTCGGAACCTGCCATCGACCCGGCAACCGAGTCCTCGGCTGCTCCAACTGCTGATTCCGATATGGACGAAGAATCAGAGCCCACGGTGACGGAATCAGCTACTTCGGTAGAACCTGACGCAGCATCTGAGCTCACTACTGAAGTTAGTGAGTCGGCCAAGGACACCGAACCATCAACGGGCGTTGCAGACCAGGACGAAGACCCTCGCTGGGCCCAAATCGATGCGCTGATGCCTGAGGGTAGCGAGGATTGAGACGAAGCTCAATGGGAAGCATTCGAACAAACTGAAGCCGGGCAGGAGATGAACCGGCTTCTTGATGAATTGTTTGCTGAAGATGACATCTGGGACGAAGAATTCGGGCTTTCCGACGAAGAGCTGGCTTTCTGGGAGTCCATTACCGACCTTCTTCCCGAGGAAAGCTTCGACTGGGATGAAGCGCAGTGGGAAGCTTACTTCAGCACCGACCAAGGCCTCGAACTGCTTGACCTGATGCTGCCATTCATCGCCGAAAGCATCGAAAGCGATGACGACGCCACTGAATTCCGGGCGTTCCTCGAAGAAGTATTTGCCCATGATCCCGAACTGCGAGCGTACTACCTTGAGCTGTACTTCGGCATCGAGGCAGCTCCCGAGGACAACGGTTCTGACGGAACCGTAACTGAAGAAGAAGTGGTTCCGTCCCAAAGCGATTCTCCCTCGGCCAATGATGTCATCGAGCCTGCAGGCCACGTAAAACCAGCATCTTCGGACAAGAAGGAAGAGTCCAAGAAGGGGGCCGACGCCGCTGCACCGGCTCTGGCAAACACCGGTTTTGACGGTGCTGCGGCTGCCGGGGCGGGGCTATTGCTGGCCTTGGTCGGTGCAGTCTTTGTTGCACGGGGTCGTCGGAAATCGGCCAAGCACTAGCGCGGTGAGATACAACTGGCGAAATACCAATTGAAGCTGTTCGGCCACCG
>NZ_JBLVOC010000027.1:475563-498853 GCF_053543575.1 Glutamicibacter sp. AGC84 | reverse complement strand
GGCCGAACAGCTTCAATTCTTTATTTGGGAGTTTTCATCCAAACGGTGCCAGGTGCGGTTGTGGTAAACCAGTCCGTTGCTGGGTTGGCCGGGTTCGCTATCTCGTTCAATGTGCGACTCAAGAGCGCGCGCGACGAAAACTGTGGAAGTTCCTGCCTGAACCCGTTCGATGACCGCGCAACGTACCCAGGCACGGACGCCATCGAATACCGGTTCCCCGGTGCTCAGCCTTGACCACGTTTGCTTCTGTGCGAAGCGGTCGATCCCACTGGTTGCCCCCAATTTAGCCACCTCGATGTCATGCGCATCAAGGCTGTGAACGTCAAGAGATGTTGCGCGGGTGAGCACTTCGGCCGCCGAGGACAGCGCAGAAATCGAGAAGACGAGCAATGGCGGATCAACGCTGATCGAAGCCACGGACGTTGCCGTGAGGGCAACCGGTCCGTCGCCGGCATTGGCGGTTATCAGGCTGACGCCACCGGGGTGCCCCCGGAAGATCGCTTTGAAGTCTTCCGCGGGCAACGATGGTGTCGCCGATTCTGTCACTTCAGACGCGGGCACCAACAAGCTCCTCGCGCAGGATGCCAGCCCCTGCGCTGAGCGCGCTGAGCTTGGCCAGGGCCACATCGCGGCGGAACGGGGCCATGCCGCAGTTGGTGCTGGCAATCAGCTTGTCGGCATCGACAAATTCGAGCGCGTTGCGCAGGGTCTGCGCCACTTCCTCGGGAGTTTCCACAGTGTCATTGGCCACGTCGATGGCTCCAAGCATCACTCGCTTGCCGCGCACCATTTCGACGACCTCAAGCGGGACATTCGAGTGGTGGGATTCGAGTGAAACGGTATCGATGGAAGAAGCCTGCAACAACGGGAAAGACTTCTCGTAGTGGCGCCACTGTGCGCCCAGAGTGGCTTTCCAGTCATTGTTCGCCTTGATGCCGTAGCCAAAGCAGATGTGGACCACGGTTTCGGCTTTGAGTCCCTCGCAGGCGCGCTCCAAAGCAGCGATGCCCCAGTCGGCCACCTCATCAAAAAAGACGTTGAAGGCAGGCTCGTCGAACTGGATGACATCCACCCCGGCGGCTTCCAGCTCGCGGGCTTCCTGGTTCAGGATGGTCGCGAATTCCCAGGCCAGCTTCTCGCGGCTGCGGTAGTGCGCATCGTACAAGGTGTCGACCATGGTCATCGGGCCAGGCAGGGTCCACTTGATCTGCTTGTCGGTACAGGAGCGCAGGAACTTTGCGTCCTGAACGAAGACCGGCTTTTCGCGCTCTACGGCACCGACGACGGTGGGGACGCTGGCGTCGTAGCGGTTGCGGATGCGCACGGTCTCGCGCTTCTCGAAGTCGACACCGCTCAGGTGCTCGATGAAGGTGGTGACGAAGTGCTGGCGGGACTGCTCGCCATCGGAAATGATGTCGATGCCGCGCTGGGCCTGCTCGAGGACCGCTGCGCGCATGGCGTCCTGTTGGCCCTCGCGCAATTGCGCGTCCTCAAGCTTCCAAGGGGACCAAAGCTTTTCAGGCTCGGCAAGCCAGGAAGGCTTGGGCAGGCTGCCGACAATTGACGTGGGGATATGCGGGGAAGTCATAAAAGAATCTTTCGGAATATCAGGCGACAGGAGTCGGGTAGGAGGAAGACCACTGATCGAGCAGCTCGCGATTCGGAATAATGAAATGCTCTTCGGTGAACTTCCCTTGGATCTTGCCTAGCTGGGTTCGTTCTTCGCGGTCATAAAAAACGCGGGTAGGGGAGAAATCCTCGGCGCCCAGGCTCGGGTGGTACACAGCAGGCGCTGCCGAATTGGCGTTATAGATCTCCGGGCGGTAGATCTTCTGGAATGTCTCCATGGTGCTGATCAGGCTGATCAGCTGCAGATTGGTGTAGTCGTTGAGCAGGTCGCCACGGAAGTAGAACGCCAGCGGTGCCACGGCACCTGGTGGCATGAAGTAGCGCACGCTCAAGCCCATTTTTCCGAAGTAGGCGTCGGTCAATGAATTCTCATCCTGTTGGTATTCCAAACCGAGCACTGGATGGCTGTTGCCGGTGCGGAAATAGGTCTTGGAAGTCGAGACGCTGATGCAGACCACCGGTAGCTGGGCAAAACGCTCACGGTAGGCCTGTGAGTTCAAAAAATGCTGGAAGAGCTGTCCGTGGAGATCACCGAAATCTTCTGGAAGCACCGGAGCTCCGCTGTCACTACACGAAGCTGGAAGCACCACGCTGAAGTCGTAATCTCGGACATAAGAAGAAAAATTATTGCCGACCATGCCCTGGGACCGAGTGCCGGTGAGTTTATCCACGATCGTGGTTTCAAGCACTTCTAAAAGAGGAAATTTCTGGTCGGTATTATCGGCAGAAAAATGCACATTTGCGGAAATGATTTCCAATTCAAGAGAATAGCGGTCGCCCTGGGGATTGTCCCAGTAAGCCAAGGAATTGAACCGGCGGTTAATCATCGTCAGGGCATTGCGCAAGTTCTCTTCGCGGCGCTCTCCGCGTGCCAAATTAGCGAAGTTTGTCGTGATGCGCGAATTTGTCGAAGGGGAGTAATTCTCGTCAAATCTGGTGGTGCTAATGCTGAAATTTAATGCGTCTGCCATGATGGCCAATCTGTATTTGGGAGGCCTGGGCAGGCCGAGGGGAAGTCGATGCGTCAATCATGCAGGGAGATTCTTGATATCGGGTAACTCGATATAACTATGGATTCATATAGACTCTGGCTATGGTACAGGGAACAAATGGATTGACGCTGCAGCAACTTCGCTATTTCGTGGCGGTCGCCTCGGAGGGGTCGATCTCGGCTGCCGCCGACCTCATTTACGTCGCGCAGCCCAGCATGTCCTCAGCGATGAAGGAACTTGAATCACGGGTGGGGCGCACCTTGCTGATGCGCTCGGCCAGGGGAGTGACACTCACCGCCGAAGGCGCAGAATTCCTCGGCTACGCCCGGCAGGTGCTCGAGCAGGTGGAGCTTCTTGAACATCGATATCTCGGCCGACCCTCGGCCCGGCGGCTGCTGGGCGTCTCCACCCAGCATTACTCATTTTCGGTGGATGCTTTTGTTCGGATGGTGCAGGCCAGCGGGGCCGAGGAGTACCAGTTTTCGCTGCGCGAGACCCGCACCGAACAGATCATCGAGGACGTGCGCACGCTGCGCAGCGACATCGGGATCCTGTACCGCAACGACTTCAACCGGAAGGTCATTGACAAGCTGCTGCGCGAATCCCGGCTGGTCTTCCACCCGCTGTTTCTGGCCGATCCGCATATCTTCATCTCGCGCAGCAACCCGCTGTCCACCCGGACCCAGGTCACGCTCGAAGACCTCGAAGACCTGCCACGGCTGACCTTCGACCAGGGCGCGAATAATTCCTTCTACTTCGCCGAAGAGGTGCTCTCCACGCGCTCTAGCCAACGCGAAATCCAGGTCTCGGACCGCGCCACCATCTTCAACCTCATGATCGGCTTGGGCGGGTACACGATCTCCACCGGCATCATCAGCGACGAGCTGGATCCCTCCATCGTGGCCATCCCGCTGGCCATCGAGGAGCGCATCGAAATCGGCTGGATTGACCACGCCGCCATCCCGCTCACCGACCAGGCCCAGCGCTATCTGCAAGAAGTGCGCACCGTGGTCGCCAGCTTCGGGGTAGAAGTGCTCGACTGAGCCGCCAGCAGCGTAACGCCCGGTCATCGAGCAACGGCACTTCGTCACAAACTCCAGGAAAAACCGCGAAACCATGCGGTTTTTCTCAATTCTGCGCGTCATAAAAGGGTTCAGGCCCCCGCGTCATCATGACAAGCGCACGACATATGAAGCAAGGAGGCCTTGTATGAAGCCGGCCGTCCGATAGCGCTTGCACCGCCGAACGCCCATGGCCAACCATGGAGGAACAACAAACCATCAAGAGCGACTAAGAGATCTGGCTCGTTGACGTCGCAGCAACCATCGGGAAACCGAAAGGTGCTAATGCCAGGAACGATGGAGCAGTTCCGAACGCGTTTTTGCGTACTGTGCTTCGTGCCGCCGCACGATGCCAATCGGTGCACTCCCTCGCAGAGAAACGAGGAGGAGCCATGAGCCAGGAAACCGACGCGGTGCACGCAGGGTACCGCCCGAGCGGAGACTTCCGCCCGATGCTGCCGCCGCTGCACAATTCCGCAGCGTACCAATTCGCATCGCATGCCGAAGCGGTCGAGAAGTTCGCGCTGCGCCAGGCCGGCTTCACCTACTCGCGCACCGGCAATCCGACCGTTTCGATTCTCGAGCAGCGCGTAGCCGCCTTGGAAGGCGGGGCCCACGCGGTGGCCACCGCCACCGGGCAGGCCGCCGTGGCCCTGTCCCTGCTGGCCCTGACCCAGGGTCCCAAGCACATTGTGGCCTCTTCCTCGCTCTATGGCGGCACCGTGGATTTGTTCACCGACACCTTCGCGGACTTCGGCATCCGCATCAGCTTTGTCGACCAGGCCGATCCGTCCGCCTGGGCCGCTGCCATTGAGTCGGACACCCGGGCGTTCTTCCTGGAGTCGGTCTCCAACCCGCTGTGCACCGTGGCCGATCTGCCCGCCATCGCGGCCATCGCCCACGAGCACAACATCCCGGTGGTGGTCGATAACACCCTGGCCACCCCGCTGAATATTCGGCCGCTGGATTTGGGTGCGGACATCGTGGTGCACTCGGCTACCAAGGGCCTGGGCGGGCACGGCTCGGTGCTCGGCGGGGTCGTGGTGGACTCGGGGAAATTCGACTTCTCCGATGCCGCCCGCTGGCCGCAGATCGCCGCCCCGCGGGTGCGGCTGAATAACACCTCGCTGCTTGAGCGCCACGGACCGGCCGCCTACGCGATGCTGGTGCGTTCCAAGTTCCTGCACGACCTGGGCCCGACCCTCGCCCCGGCCAGCGCCCAGGGCATCCTGGCCGGAATCGAGACCCTGCCGGTTCGTGCCGCCCACGTGCAGCGCAGCGTCACCACGCTGATCGGCACTCTGGCTTCCCACCCGGGCATCGCGGCCATCCACCACCCGTCCCTGCCCGGCCACCCCAGCCACGAGCTGGCCCGGACGCTCACGCCCAAGGGCACCGGCTGCGTGCTGGCCATCGAGCTGGCCCACCCATCGCTGGTGTCCCCGGTAATCGATGGGCTCAAGCTGATTTCCCTGGCCGCGAATGTGGGGGACACCCGCACCATGGTCTCCCACCCGGCCACCATGACGCACTGCCGGCTCTCGGAGCAGCAGCTGGCCGCCGCGGGCCTGAACACCTCCACCCTGCGCCTTTCGGTCGGGCTGGAAGACCCCGCCGACCTGCTCGCAGATATCACCCAATCGCTGGATCTTGCATTGGCCTCGGCCACCGCCGGCACCAAGGAAGTGAGTTTCGCATGAGCGGCTTCAACACCCTCGCAGTACACGCCGGCCAGCACAAGGATCCACACACCGGTGCGGTGATCCCTCCGATCTACCAGACCAGCACCTTCATCCAGGACGGCATCAACGTGCTGCGTGCCGGGCACGAATACTCGCGCGGCTCCAACCCGACCCGCAACGGGTTCGAATCCCAGCTCACCGCACTGGAAGGCGGCGCCGCCGGCTTCTCCTTCGCTTCGGGCATCGCGGCCGAAGACGCGCTGCTGCGCGCGGTGCTGGCGCCTGGCGATCACATCGTGCTGGGCGCCGACGGCTACGGCGGCACCAACCGGCTGATCTCCAAGCTGCACGGCAAATGGGGGATCAGCTCTTCGGCGGTGGACATCACCAACCTGGATGCGGTGCGCGCTGCGATGCGCCCGAACACCGCGCTGCTCTGGGTGGAAACCCCGTCCAATCCGCTGCTGGGCATCGCCGACCTGGCCGGCTGGGCGGCCATCGCCCGCGAACACGGCGCCCTGCTGGTGGTGGACAACACCTTCGCCACCCCGTACCTGCAGCGGCCGCTGGATTTCGGCGCCCACGCGGTGGTCCATTCCACCACCAAGTACATCGGCGGGCACTCCGACGTGCTCGGTGGCGCTGTCATCGTGGCCGATCACCTGCACCGCGGGCAGAGCCTGGCCGAAGCCGTGGGCTACCAGCAGTTTGCCGGGGGAGCGGTCTCCGGTCCGCAGGATTCCTACCTGGCCGCCCGCGGGCTGAAGACCCTGGGCCTGCGCATGGAACGCCACGGGGCTACCGCCTCCACCCTGGCCCGCTGGCTCGATGACCAGCCCGAGGTCACCGAAGTCTACTACCCGGGGCTGGAACGCCATCCGGGCCACGAGCTGGCCAAGTCCCAGTCCGCGGCCGGCCGCGGCTTTGGCGGGATCCTCTCGTTGCAGCTCTCCGATGAAGCAGCTGCCCGCGCCTTCGCCCAATCCATGGAGTACTTCCAGCTCTCGGTGTCCCTGGGCGGGGTGGAATCCCTGGTCTGCTATCCGCGCGAAATGACCCATGCTTCGCTGATCGGCACCCCGCTGGAAATCCCGGCCAACCTGGTCCGCCTCTCGGTGGGCATCGAGGAGGCCGACGACCTGATGGCCGACCTGGAACGCGGCCTGGCCGCGGCCCGCGCAGCGTCCAAACCGGTCGTCGCCCGGGTATGTGAAAAGACTCTGGAAAACGCCTGATCGCATCGAACCGCGATTATCGGGCGGCGTGCCCCTACCCTGAAGAATAGTAGTTGGGGAAGGGTGGAATCATGATCGGAATTCTCAATCGGCTCATCGAGCAAATCGAGGCTCAGCTACGCGCCGAGATCAACCTCGCTGACCTGCTGCGCACCGAAGGCAGCACCGAATACCATGCGCGGCGGATGTTCTCCTCGCTGTCCGGCATGCCGGTCTCCGAGTACATCCGCCGGCGCCGCATGACCCAGGCCGCCGCGGATCTGCTTGCCGGTCAGGACCTGCTGAGCATCGCGATCCGTTACGGCTATGGTTCGGCCGAAGCATTCGGCCGGGCCTTCCGAGCGTTGCATGGCGCGTCCGTGGCCGATGTCCGCGAGAATGGTGGCCCCCTTCGAAGCCAACCAATCATCAGGTTCAGCCTGACCGTCGAAGGGAATCGTCCCATGGATGCACGAATAGTTGATCGAGAAGAATTCCAGCTCATTGGATACGGCACGCAGGTACCGCTGATTCACAACGGTGCCAACCCGCACATCCAGGCCCACATCGCCTCCATCCCGATAGCCGAGCACGCTCGGCTCAAGGAGCTGTCTTCCGCGCAACCTGCCGGTTTGCTGCAGGTCAGCGACCAGGTAGACCCTGACTACCGCGAAGGCACCGAGCTGACCTACCTGCACGGTGTCGCCGTACCCGGTGGCATCCAGGTGCCGAAGGGCCTGGACGCGATCCAGATTCCTGCTGGCCAGTGGGCGGTCTTCAGCGCTTCGGGACCCTACCCGTCAGCGTTGCAGGACCTCTACGCCGCCACCGCTACCGCGTGGTTCCCGTCCAATCCGTGGCGCTTGCGCGTGGGGCCGTCCATTGTCGCCGTGCTCGATCGGGCCCCGGACTTCAGCACCGCGACCTGCGAGCTCTGGCTGCCGGTTGAAGCCGGCAACTAGACTTGTCCACAGCCCGTACACGCATGCCCTGCAGATCCATTTCTGCGGGGCATGGTGTACCCATGAGCAGAGAAATCGCGCAAGCGCTGAAGGACCTGGCCGACGCCAACGCGTTGGCCGCTTCAGCGACCCATGTCCTGGCCCAAGGCGGCCTCACCGCCGGCCAGGCCGCCTATTTTTCGATGCTCGCTGAAGACACGTCCCAATCTCTCGCCCGGACCCAGGTCCACGCGGCAGCTGCCCTGCGGCGTACCGGCGCCCACAAGCTCGACCAGGAATCCTTCCAGGCCATCTCCGATCTCGGGGCCCACCCCACCGTCGAGCAAATCGAAGCCGCCGAAGGACGTACCACGACAGCGCGTACGCATTTCAAGGATGCCAAAGGACTGATGACCGGCTGGCTGGATATCCCGCGCAGCACCGCCGCCGCCCGCCTGGTGCAGGCCGACTGCCTGCTTGGCGGCACGGACGAGGCAGGACAACCGACTGATCCGTGGCTGCCGGAGCTTGCTACGCAGTTCGACGACCCGAGCATTGATCCGCGGCTGGTGGCCTCGGCGGCAATGAAGCTGCATTCGCTCCGCAAGGATCTGGGCGAAGGCAAAGCCGCAGAGGCGAAGAAGCAGCAGCTCCAGGCAGAATCCGCAGCCTTCCTGCGTTCAGAGCCCAAGTCAGCGCGCAAGCACATCAACGACATGGTCTCGCAGATCAAAGCGGGCCAGCGCCCGCTCAAGGCTCTGCTCGACGGAATCGGAATCTTCAAGCGCGGTATGCGCAAAGGGCTGGTTGAATACATCATTCGTGTTCTCCCATCGCATGCCGCATACATCGAGGCCTACTTCGCCAATCTGGATAATCCTTCCACCGTTGCCGGCAACCGCGAGGGCTTGAAAGACGTCGATGCCCAGTTCACCGGTGAGGAAACCAGCGGCTGGGACGATGAAGAAAGCAAACCCGACTGGGCAAAAGACGGACCGGGTGGCGACGCTACGGAGGACATTGGAGATCTCGACTCGGAAGACGAGAATCTCCACTGCGGAAATGATGAGCTCCAGCCAGAAGCTGCTTCCGCCGAAGCGAAGCCGGCCAACGCTGAATGGGAAGACCTGAAACCCGAGCGAAGACGGCTCGTTGGTTTCATGGCTTTGCTGATGAGCGAACGGAAACCCAGCGGAGGCCCGCCGGAACAGCAATCAGGACTTGCCAGCGCGCAGGTGAGCGTCATCTTGGATTGGGATAAATTGCAGCATCGAACCGAGGATTTCGCTGTGACTTCCTCGGGGATTCTGCTATCCCCGGGGGAAACCAGGACCGCACTGTGCAATGCCGGGATTCTCCCGGTGGTGCTGAACGGCAAGAGCCTGCCCTTGGATCTCGGACGAACGCAGCGGCTATTCACCAAGGCCCAAGTCCGGGCCCTGCGGGCAGCCTATCGAGGTTGTTCGTATCCCGGGTGCAGCATGCCGGCGCAGAGGTGCGAGGCGGATCATCTGGATCCGTGGGAGAAGGGCGGGCGCACTGATATCAAGTCTGCGGTGTTGAATTGCTTGATTCACCATACGGCCAGGCATTGCGGGTTGTTCCAGGCGGTGAAGATCCCTGGGAGCCGGCCGATGGTGCTGTTGCCGCCGGAGTTGGATCCGGAACAGAAATTGCGGATCAACACCTATTTCATGACGCCGACCGAAGCCTTGGACGCCGAAGCGTTGGCGGAGGAGACCACAGTGAGGTGGCGTGCGGGATTGATGGAAGTAGAACTTGCCGAGCCATGAGCAGCGCGCACAATGCTTAAAGCAAAAGCTCCTGGAAGCGTGTGCTTCCAGGAGCTTGCAAACTCTAGGCGTTGGCTTCCAGATGCTTGGCTGCCAGCACGAGATAGTGATCAGCGTTGGTCTTCAACCCGGCGACTTCTTCATCGCTCAGTTCGCGGCGGACCTTGGCAGGAACTCCGGCAACCAGTGAACGCGGCGGAACCTGGGTGCCTTCCAACACCAGTGCACCTGCAGCAACCAGCGACTGCTCGCCAATCACCGCGCCATTCATGATGGTCGCGCTCATGCCCACAAGGCAGCCGTCACCTACGGTGGCGCCGTGCACCACAGCCGAGTGGCCCACTGAGATGCCCGCACCAAGGGTGCAAGGAAAACCTTCATCGGCGTGAAGCACGACGTTGTCCTGCAAGTTGGTGCCTTCACCCACGCGAATCGGTGCAGAGTCCCCGCGCACCGATACCCCGTAGAAAGCGCTGGAACGATCGGCCAAGGCCACGTCCCCGCTCAACACTGCGGTGGGTGCGACAAAAACGTTCTCGCCGACCTGTGGGGTCGACCCGTCAATAGTAATCATGTGGCTCATGCCACCCACTCTAATTGTCGCGGGGGCACGGTGCGAGTTACGAGAACACGATGGTGCGCTGGCCGTCGAGCATCACCCGGTGCTCGGCATGCCACTGCACGGCGCGGGTCAGCGTCCGGCCTTCCACGCTGCGGCCCAGCTCAACGAGCTGCTCGGCGGTGCGAGTGTGCGAGACGTGGGTGACTTCCTGGTCGATGATCGGACCTTCGTCGAGGTCCGCGGTGACGTAGTGCGCGGTGGCACCGATCAGCTTCACGCCTCGGGCGTAGGCCTGGTGGTACGGCTTGGCGCCCTTGAATGAGGGCAGGAAGGAGTGGTGGATGTTGATGACCCGGCCTTCCATGCGCTCGCAGAGCGAATCCGAAAGGATCTGCATGTAGCGGGCAAGCACCACCAGCTCGATGTTGTAATCTTCGGCGAGCTTGAGCAGCTCAGCCTCGGCCTGCGACTTGTTCTCCTTGGTCACCGGCAGGTGCACGAAGTCCACCCCGTAGAAGTCGGCCATCGGCTTGAGATCCAGGTGGTTGGAGACGATCACCGGCACATCGATGGGCAAGGTGCCAGCACGCTGGGCGAACAGCAGGTCGTTGAGCGCATGCCCGGCCTTGGAACACATGATCATGGTGCGGGTGCGCTTGGCGCCATCGTCCACACGGAGGGACATGTGGAAATCGTCGCGGATGGGCGCGAGCCCCGCGCGGATCTGTTCCAGGGACTGCTCGGTGGCTACCTCGATGCGCATGAAGAAGGTGCCGGTTTCGGGCGAGAGGAACTGCTGGGACTCGGTGATATTGCAACCGGCACCCAGTAGACCCCCGGAAATGGCATGGACGATGCCGGGACGGTCGATGCAAGATAGGGTGACGATGAAATTGTTCATGCATTGAGATTAACCGGCTGGCGCGCTGCATGCACATTCGTCTCGGTGGAGTTACACAGTTAGGCGTCGAAGCTACTGGATCATCAGCAGGTTTCCGCACTCAGCCGAGGTGCTTTATGCGTCTTCAAAAAACACCGTGCGAACTAATGATCAATACCTGGCCGCGCTATGACATGATGTCTATAAATTTGGCATTTTCACGCTTGGGGAAACACATGAGGCTGCTGCATCGTTTTACTTCGGTTATAGGCGCCACCGCCTTGGTATTCGCCGGGCTCGTGCCCCCAGCCCACGGTGCTATCAGCCCTGCAGACTGCTTCGAGTACATGGATGAGACCGCTAGTGTCGTCGTGGGTTTGTCCTGCAAGAACGTGGCATCGTTGCAGGAACTGCCGATGACGCGCGATATCCAGTGGATCGGCGTCGACACCCAGAAGGAGCAGGCGCTCGGTGGGCTGGAAGTCCTGGCCGCCAACCCCCAGTTGCAATCGGTGCGGATCAATAAGGCTCCACAGGAAATCATCGCGGAACTAGCCAAGCTGCCAGTGCTGGAGTCACTGTCATTGACATTCCCCAAGGGGCAGCAGGTGCAGCTGGCTGGGCTGGGACAGTTGTCTGACCTGAAGGAACTTGAAGTGCTCGGCACGAGTTCGACGGATTATCGCTGGGCCAAGGATCTGTCTGATCTCGAAGTACTGGATCTGGCTAGCTACACCAAGCCGCTCATCGAACTGAAGATCGGTGCCAGCACGGAAATTGAACCGGTGATCACGGTGGATGGCAGTGTGCTCAAGCCGTGGGAATACACCCGCGAACGAATCCTAGGCCAGATCAGCCCCACCGGATTCACCGCGAACAAAGCTGGATTCGCGGGTGTGGCGGCTGAACTCACCGACTTCGAGGCGGTGATCCCGGGACAGGAGAATCTGAAGTCTGTCAGCTACGCAGCCAGCTGGCACATTGGCGTGCGCGATACTGCCCAGCTCGGCCGAATTTCACTGAACAGGAACCCGTCGCTGGCGGGCCATGACGCGGCGGTCGTGGGAGATGCCCTGCTGGCACCGACAACCAATTACCCATACACGGCCCTGCAGTGGACCCGCAACGGGGCACCGATTCCCGGTGCCGTGGGAGAGAGCTACCAGCTGGTGCGCGAAGACTCCAAGAAAGTCATCGCGCTGAACTATGAGACGAAAGCAGTTCGTCAAAACGGCGAAGTATGGGTCCCCTCGGCGCAGGGGACGATGAAGTACGGAGCGCCGATTGCCGCGACAGTCGCCTCGATCGCCAAGCCGACGATCAGCGGCAGCAAGATCGTGGGACAGAAGCTCACCGCTTCCCTCGACGCCGCATACTTCCCGGAGTTCACACGCCATTATCAGTGGCTAGTCGACGGTTTCGAGATTCCGCGGGCTACCGCGAAAACCTATACCCCACCTCAGTCCTATGCCAACCGCAAGATCGCCGTGCGGGCAACTCTGCACGCGGCGGACGGAGAATCGGTATGGCTGCCGGCCAGCTCGGCAGTCAAGGTCGTCAAGGGTACGATCACGGTTGCCAAGCCAAAGGTCTCTGGAACCTCAAAAGTCGGTTCCAAACTCACCGCCAAGGCCGCCACACCGGCTCCCTCCGCCCAGTCCACTAAGTACCAGTGGCTGCGCAGCGGCCAGAAGATCAAAGGTGCCACGGCAAAGACCTACGCGCTCAAACCCGCAGATCTGAACCAACGGATCTCAGTCTCGGTGACCTATGCCAAGGCCAACTACACTACCAAGACCGTGACCAGCACTGCGACCGGGAAGATCGCAGCCGCCAAGCTCAAGGTCCTGAAGAAGCCGGTGATCACCGGCAAGAAATCCACCGGCAAGACCTTGAAAGCCACGGCAGGCAGCTACAACACTAAAAACGTGAAGATCTCCTACCAATGGACGCGCTCCGGAAAGATCATCCCCAAGGCCACCAAGCCGAACTACAAGGTCGTCAAAGCCGATGCCCGGAAGACCTTGGGCGTGTGGGTGACGGCCTCGAAACCCGGCTACACCACCGTGCTAACCAAGGTGAGCAAGAAGTAACTGGGCACGCTATACCGCAACCGCGGACAGGAACTTGCTGGCTGCCAGCGCCGCCTTCCTCCCTGCCCGGGTAGCGCCCAAAGTCGAGGCCGACGCGCCATAGCCGACGAAGAACAGCCCGGGCACCGCCACGGCGGCCACCCCATCCTCCATCAGGATGCCGCCTTGAGCCGTGTGCAGTTTCAGATCGCGCAAATGCCGGTGGGCATGCCGGAAGCCGGTTGCCCACAGGATCGCATCGATCTTTTCGCGTGACCCGTCGGAGAAGACGACGGCGTCGGATTCCAACCGGTCGATCTTCCCCCGCGAAACCAGCGCCCCGGAGGCGATCCCGGCACGCATCTTCTCGGTGAGCAGCAACCCGGTGGTGCCCACCACCGACTTCGGCGGCAGCCCCGCACTGGTGCGCTCGTTGACCTGGCGCTCCACTTCCTGGCCCCATTCGGCACCGGTGGGAACATCGCGCCAGTCCGGTGCGCTGCGCGTGGACCACAGGGTATCCACGCCGGCAGCGCGCAACTGCACGATGAACTGGGTGGCACTGGCGCCGGCCCCGACCACCAAAACGCGCTGCCCAGCGAATTGCTGCGGGGAGACGAAGCCATTCGTGTGCACCTGCGGACCATCGAAATGCCCGGGGTAGACCGGCCAGAACGGATTGGACCAGGTGCCGGTGGCGTTGATGATGGTGCGCGCCCGGTAATCCGCATCGGCGTGCACCACGAAGTGCTCGCCGTCTTGCTGCACCGAGGTCGCCGGTGCGCCGTGGCGTACCGGCAACGCGAAGCGCTGTTCGTATTCCGCATAGTATTCGGACACCACCTGCGAGGCCGGTCGGGTGGAATCCTGCACCTCGAGCGGGAAATCGGGCAAGGGGTGGATGTGATGCGCGTCGCCCAGCGTGAGGGTATCCCAGCGGTGCTGCCAGGCCCCGCCGGGTGCAGGGTTCGCGTCGAGCACCAGGAAGTCGATGCCGCGCTTGGCCAGATGGTATGCGGCGGCAAGCCCGGCTTGCCCTGCGCCGATCACGATTGTCGAGTACACGCTTAAGGTAACCCTGCGCACTTCAAAGTCATTCCCGAAGCCATTTTCGCTACACTGGAACGCGTGACTGGCGTTAGGTGGGTAACCACCAGGGAGCTAATCGTGCGAGCCGCGCGCCTGGGTTTGCACACCACCCGCCTTGGGAACAGGGCACCTACGGAAGGAACAGCGTGAGCGCACGCATTCTCGACGGCAAGGCCACCGCGGCCGCCATCAAGCAGGAACTGGCCGAACGCGTTGCCAAGCTCAAGGCTGCCGGGCACACCACCGGACTGGGCACCATCCTGGTTGGCAACGACCCGGGCTCGGCCTGGTATGTCGGTGGCAAGCACAAGGACTGCGCCGAAGTGGGCATCGAGTCGATCCGCGTGGACCTGCCCGAGGAAACCACCCAGGACGAGCTGCTGGCCAAGGTGCGCGAGCTGAACGAGAACCCGGACTGCACCGGCTACATCGTGCAGCTGCCGCTGCCCAAGCACATCGATACGGACGTGATCCTCGAAGCCATGGATCCGGCCAAGGATGCCGACGGCCTGCACCCGATGAACCTGGGCCGCCTGGTCGCCAACGTCAACCGCCCGATGGCCTCCCCGCTGCCATGCACCCCGCTGGGCTGCGTGGAACTGCTGGCCCGCCACGATATCGACCTGAACGGCAAGCACGTGCTGGTCCTGGGACGCGGCGTGACCATCGGCCGCCCGGTCGGCCTGCTGCTGACCCGCCGCGACGTGAACGCGACCGTCACCCTTGCCCACACCGGCACCACCAATCTTCCTGAACTACTCGCCCAGGCCGATGTCATCATCGCCGCCGCTGGCGTGCCGCACATCATCAAGGCCGACGCCATCAAGGAAGGCGCGATCGTGCTGGACGTGGGCGTTTCCCGCGTGGATGGCAAGGTCACCGGCGACGTTGATCCGGCTGCCGCCGAGGTCGCGTCGTGGATCTCGCCGAACCCGGGCGGCGTGGGTCCGATGACCCGCGCGATGCTGCTGAACAACGTGGTCGAGGCCGCCGAGCGCAACGCCCGATAACGCGAAAGCTCCCAAGGGCCGGTTCCATGCGGAACCGGCCCTTGGCCTATGTGCTGGCGATTGCGCAAGGGGTCTAGGCGACCGGCTGCCTATCCTCGAGAGGAACGCGTCGGTCGAAGACCAATGCCCCGACTTCCTGCTCGGCCTGATTGGTGATGGACAGGTTAATCCCGGCTCGATCCCGCACCAGGCTGACGGCAATCAGCGAAACCGCCGTGATGCCGATCAGATAGAGCGCTACGGCGTCCGTTGACCCGGTGGCCTGCACCAGCGCGGTGGCAATCATCGGGGCGAAAGCACCGCCAAGAATTGCACCGAGCGCGTAGGAGATCGAGACTCCGGAGAATCGCACCGAGGCTGGGAACAGCTCGGAGTACAGCGCCGCCTGCGGACCGTAGGACAGACCCAAACCTACTGCGAACAACGCAAAGCCAAGGTACAGCATCGGTAGGCTGGCGGAGTTCACCATCCAGAACAACGGGAAGATGCACAGCAGCTGGCTGGTGAAGCCAATCTGGTACGTGCGTTTGCGACCGATCTTATCGGCCATGATCCCCGAGAGCAGGGTGAAGAGGAACCACATGACGGCACCGAAGGAGACCGCCAACAGTACCTCGGTGCGGCTGAACCCAACCGGTCCTTCAGGATTCGTCATGTAGGCCTGTAGGAATCCGCCGGTAGTCATATATCCAGCGGCGTTGTTTCCCGCGAAGATCAGCGCCGCGATGAGCACCAATGCCCAATGCTTCTTGAACAGCAGCAGTACCGGCACTTTGGTTTGGGCCTTCTTGTCTGCGATTTCCTGGAAAATCGGGGATTCATCCACGGCACGACGGATGAAGAAGCCGACAACCACGAGTACCACCGAGAGCAGGAACGGCACGCGCCAGCCCCAAGCCACGAAGGCTTCACCGGGGGAGATGACGCCGGTCATCAGCGCGGTGACCGCCGAAGCGAGCAACATGCCCAGTGGCACACCCAGCTGCGGATACGAACCTGCGCGCGCTCGACGGTCAGCTGGGGCGTGCTCCACTGCCATCAGCACGGCGCCGCCCCATTCGCCACCGGCGGAGATGCCTTGCAGGATGCGAAGGACTAGCAGCAGGATCGGTGCCAGAATTCCAGCGGTTTCAAAGTTGGGCAGTAAACCGATCAAGGTGGTGGATGCCCCCATGAGGGTGAGCGTGAGCACCAACATGGCGCGCCGGCCAATCTTGTCGCCGAAATGCCCGGCGAGAAATGCGCCAAGCGGGCGGAATAGGAAGGATATGCCCACCGATGCGAAGGCTAGCAACAGCCCGATCTGCTCGCCTGCAGGTTCGAAGAACAGGTGCGCGAAGACCAGCCCGGCGGCCGTGGCGTAGATGAAAAAGTCATACCATTCGATGGTGGTGCCGATGATCGTGGCCATGGCCACTCGGCGTTGGTTGGTGCTAGGAGCGGAGCTCATAATCAGATCCTTGCGGTTATCTGGCAGGAGCCAGGGTGAGAAGTTCCTTGAGCGTGTTGCGCTCGAGCATTTCTGCCGTGATCGGCATGCCGGAGGCCAATAGTTTGCGTGCCGCCTGATGATCGGCGGGCCGGTTGACGGATTCGACCGCGACCAGCAGACCCTCGCGCAACAGGGCGAGGGAGAATTTCCCGGTGCTCGGCTCTCCAAGCACCAGCTGGGTGTCCTGCGGTGCCCCGAGCCCGGCGATCTGGACCTTGATCTTGTTCTGCGTGCTCCAAAACCAGGGAACCTGCCCGTATTCGGTGGGTATATCGGTGAGTGTGCGGGCTAAGGTGCGGGCCTGGTCGGTGGCGTTCTGCACGGATTCCAGTCGGCACCTGCCCGTTGTGGACGGGTAGTTGGCGCAGTCGCCCAGAGCGTAGACCCCGGCGTGGCTGGTCTGCAAGGTGGCATCCACGACGATGCCATCCTGGATGCGCAGGCCAGCGCCGGCCGCCAGCTCGGTGTTCGGAAGCACCCCGATGCCATAAAGCACCAAGTCTGCATCGAGTATTCGACCCCGCGTCGAGTGGACTTGGAGTGCTCCGGCGACGTTCTCGATCCGCGCCACGCCCTCTTCGTTGTGCACGTCGACGCCGTGGGCACGATGCTCGGCCGCCAGCCAATCGGCGGTGGTGGAACTTAACGCCCGGTTCAACGGGCGGGGGCCGGTAGACAATACGCTGATACCGATGCCTTGTGCGGCTGCCACCGCCGCGAACTCCATCCCGATGAAGCCGGCACCGATGACTACCGCACGCTGCGCGTTCTTCAGCTTTTCCCGCACGGCTTTGGCATCGGCAAGGGTGCGCAAGGGGTACACCGCGTCCAATTCAGCGCCTGGGCAGGGCAGGTCGCGGTTCCGGGCACCGGTGGCGAAGACCAATTTCGTGTAGTCCAGCAGCTTCCCGTTCGATAGGGTCACGGTGCGCGCGGCGGTATCTACCGCGACGGCGGTCATCGAATGCACCGTGATCGCCTGCCGAACGTAAAACTCGGGCGCGCGTAGCGGGAGTACGGCATCGCAGCTGACCAGGTCCTTGGACAACGGCGGGCGCTGGTAGGGCAAGGTGCCTTCGTCGTCGATGAGGTCGATCGCGCCGGCAAACTGCTGCTCGCGCAGCGAGTCGGCCAGCTGGACTCCGGCGTGGCCGGCGCCGATGATGATGATGCGCTCCATGCTCACACCTGATCGCTGGGAATGCTCACGTGCAGGCTTTGGCCGGCACCCACCGAGATCTGGCAACCGAGCCGGCTGAATTCGGAGCGCGGTGCGGTGGTGCAGTCCAGCATTTCTTCCTCGTCGTCGGCTATTGCAGGCAGCTGGGCTGCATCGGCCGGGTCGACGTAGACGTGGCAGGTGGCGCACATGGCTTGGCCGCCGCATTCGCCGACTATCCCCGGGACGCCCCGGGTGACCGCGGCACGCATGACGTTGGTGCTTTCGGCGAGCTCGACCTCGGTGGCAGTGCCGTCGGGTTGGGTAAAGATGATGGTAGGCATAATTCCTTCTTAGAAAAGTACTGGCATTTTGGTCATGCCGCGGAAAACCCAGCCGGCATCGGTGCTGGCCTGCTCGGGGTCAAGACGCAGCTGCGGCAGCTGGTCGATCACCGCGGGCAGAGCGACCTGGGCCACCTGGGCGCGGGCGATCCAGGTGCCGGCGCAGAAGTGGACCCCGCCGCCAAAGGCCAAATGCGGCTTCTTCTCGCGGAAGATGTTGAAGCTTTCGGGATCCTCGAATATCTGCGGGTCGCGATTGGCTGCGCCGAGCACCACCCCAAGCCGGGCGCCGGCGGGCAATTCGATCCCCTCGAGCACCACCGCCTGGGTCGTCTCCCTCGGGTACATGCCGATCGGGGCGATCCAGCGCACCGACTCCTCGAAGGCCTTGGCGTGAAGCGCCGGGTCTTTGCGCACCGCGGCCAGCTGCTCTGGGTGGTTCAGCAGCGCCCAGACGGTGTTGGCCAGCACGTCGCGTGGTTCATTGAGCCCGCCGCCGATGGTCATCTTCAGGTTGGCGCGGATCGCTTCTAGCGGGATTGGCATGGTGGCCAGGTTGGAGAGCAGCGAGTGGTCAGGGTTGGCGGCGAGGTACGGGATCATTTCGTCGATGGCGGCGTCCACCTCGGCCGAGGACTGCGCTGCCTTGGCCCAGATCTGCGGGTCGTCGGCATAGTTGCCGGTGCCATCGATCATGGTTTGGCTCCAGCGCTGCATATCCTGCTGGGTGGCATTGTGGAATCCGCAAATCAGGCGTAGGTTCTCCGCGGTGTAGGGAGCCGCATAGTCCCAGACGAAGTCGGCGCCGGGGCCCGCCTCCCGCAGGTTTGCCAGCCAGGTGGCGTGGTTTTCTTCGAAAATGCCCATCCAGTGCTTCTTGATGGTGCCCGGACGCAGGGTCGCTCCATAGGCATCGCGGTCCACCTGGTGTTCCGGGTTGTCCTTGCGCAGCATCGAGTGGCCCATGGAGCGTTTCATCAGCGAGTTGCGCTCGTTTGCGGAGAAACGCGCCTCATCCTGTTCGATCTCATGCGCGGCGGCGTAGGAGGTCACCATGTAGCGGTTGACCGCCGGAACCCAGTGCACCGGTGCCTCCTCCCGTAGGCGCTGGTAGATCGGGAACGGGTCCTGGTGCAGGTCTTCGATGCGTACCCAGTCGGCGACCGGGGCGGGGTGGCCGGGGGTGCTGGCTGGGGCAGCCGCAGGGGCTGGGGTGGCAGTGGCCCCGCTGAAGGGGCAGGTTGCGGTATTCATTCGTTCTCCTCGGAGTTGCTTCTCACTTCAGTGTGAGGCGTGTCATAACCTCGGGTAAAGTGGTTATTATCGATGAGTATCCGCGGTTTTAGTGAGGTGATGATGAGATATACGTTGCGCCAAATCGAATGCCTGCGCGCCGTGGGGCAATATGGTTCCATCGCCGCCGCAGCGCAGGCACTGATGCTGTCGGCTTCGGCTGTAAGCGGTGCACTTAACGAGCTCGACCGCGCATTCAATACCCAACTGACCGTCCGTCGCAAAGCGCATGGCGTGAGCCTGACCGCATCCGGTGAATATGTGCTAACAGAGGGGCGCAATCTCTTGCAGCTGGCCGAAGACCTGGACGCGATGGCCGCCGAGGCCGGGGCGGTGCTGCGCGGACGGGTGCGCATTGGGTGCTACCAGTCGCTGGCGCCGACGGTCCTAGTTGAATTGCTCGACGAGTACCTCAAGCGCTACCCGCAGGTGCAGGTGGATTTCTTCGCCGGCACCCAAGAGCAGATTCACCGGAAATTGCAGGCCGGGGAGCTGGATTTGGCGGTGGTGTATGACTTCGGCATGCCCGATGGGCTCAATCAGCGCGTGCTGCAGATCTCCGAACCGGTCGTGGTCCTGCCGCCAGCGCATCCGTTGGCGCAGCAGCCCAAGATCGCTTTGGCACAACTGGTTTCCGAGCCGATGATCCTTCTTGATGTGCAACCCAGCCGCGAGCATACGAATATGCTCTTCGCGGCCGCCGGGTTGACCCCGTGGATCCGGTACCGGACTACCGATTTTGAAGCCACCCGTTCGATGGTTGCGCGCAATATGGGTTACGCGATCCTGATCCAGCGTCCGCAGGGAGATCGCTCCTATGAGGGCAAAGAGCTGGCCGTGCGCGGCATTCATCCGGTGGTCAGCAAGGTCCGGGTATGTCTGGTGAGTCCCGAGGCGCTGCGACCATCGCGTGCGGTGGCCGCCATGCATGAATTAGCTGTAGCGCTGCACTAAAAATGGCCCGTTCCAAAAGGAACGGGCCATTTGCATGGAGATTAGGCGTCCTGGGTGGACTTCACTGCTTCAGCGCGGCGCTTGTCGAAGACCAGCGCGCCCACTTCCTGCTCCGCCTGGTTGCGGAAGGACAGGTCGATTCCTGCCCGGTCGCGGATCAGCGAGACCGCGGTGAACGAGATTGCAACGACGATCAGCAGGTAGATGGCCACCGCGGTGGTGCCGCCGGTCGCCTGCACCAGCGCCTGGGCGATGGTCGGTGCGAACGCGCCGCCGACGATCGCGCCGATCGCGTAGGAGATCGAGACGCCGGAGAAGCGTACCGAGGCCGGGAACAGCTCCGAGTAGAGCGCCGCCTGCGGGCCGTAGGTCAGCCCCAGTCCGATGGAGAACAGGCCGAAGGCCAGGTAGAGCAGGCCCAGCGAGCCGGAGTTGACCAGTGCGAAGACCGGGAAGAGCGAAGCTGCCAGAATAATGAAGCCGATCTGGTAGGTGCGCTTGCGCCCGATCTTGTCGGCCAGCAGGCCAGCGACCAGGGTCATGACCAGCCATACGGCGGCGCCGAAGGCCACGGCGACCAGCACGTCGGTGCGCTCCAGCCCGACCGGGCCATCAGGGTTGGTGGTGTAGGCCTGGAAGAAGCCGCCGGTGGTCATGTAGCCTGCGGCGTTGTTGCCGGCGAAGACCAGCGCGGCAATGAGCACCAGTGGCCAGTGCTTCTTGAACAGCACCAGGATCGGCACAGCGGTCTGAGCCTTGTTCTCGCTGATTTCCTCGAAGACCGGGGACTCGTCCACCGAGCGGCGCACGAAGTAGCCGACGGCGATCAGGATAATCGACACCAGGAACGGAACGCGCCAGCCCCATTCGAGGAACGCATCGCCGGGGGAGATCACCCCGGTCATCAGCGCCATGGTGCCCGAGGCCAGCAGCATGCCCAGCGGCACGCCCACCTGCGGGTAGGAGCCTGCGCGGCCGCGGTGTCCGTCGGAGGCGTGCTCGACGGCCATCAGCACTGCGCCGCCCCATTCGCCGCCAGCGGAGATGCCCTGCAGGATGCGCAGCAGCAGCAGCATGATCGGCGCCCAGATGCCTGCGGTCTCGTAGGTCGGCAGCACGCCGATCAGCGTGGTGGCTGCACCCATCAGCGCCAGGGTCAGGACCAGCATCGCACGGCGGCCGATCTTGTCGCCGAAGTGCCCGGCCAGGAATGCGCCCAGCGGGCGGAAGAGGAAGGACAGGCCGACCGAGGCGAAGGAGATCAGCAGCGCGATCTCCTGGCCTGCTGGTTCGAAGAACAGCTGGCTGAAGACCAGGCCCGCTGCGGTGGCGTAGATGAAGAAGTCGTACCACTCCACGGTGGTTCCGATGACCGTCGCGAAAGCTACGCGGCGCTGGTTGGCCTTGGCGGCCTTGGGTTGTGTCATAGTGCTTCCCTTGCGAGTGGTACCGAGGCGTCAATCACTGGCACCTGAGTTTTGGGTCACTCCAGTGTGGCACCAAGCACAAGTAAGGTAAACTTCAAATATCTGCAAAACTTCTGAAGGTTGGCTTATGTATTCGATGCGCCATCTGGAAATCATGGCTGAACTTCCCGCACACAGCACGCTCGGTTCGGCGGCCAGTGAATTGAGAATCTCGGAATCGGCCTTGTCGCAGGCAATTACCGCCATCGAGAAGCATGCCGGGGAGACCTTGTGCCTGCGCCGCAAGGCCCACGGGATCCGGCTCACCGCTTCGGGTCAGCACTTCGCCGCCATGGCCCGGAAGATCCTCTCCGATGTCGGCGAATTGCGTGCAACATTCCCGCAAACCGAAGGAGCGCTGCGCGGGCCGGTGCGCTTCGGCTGCTTCGCTTCGCTCTCTCCGCACCTGATTCCGGCCACGCTGGAAGGGTTCGACCACCCCGAGGTGCAGCTCGATGTGCGCGTAGGCACCCACGAGGACTTGCTGCCGGCCCTGCGAGAGGGCGAGATCGATGTCGCTTTCGTCTACGACCTGCAGCTGCCCGCGGACATGGACAAGCAGAGGATCTACCAGACCGAGATGCAGGTCGTGCTGCATCCCGAGCACCGGCTGGCCAACCTCGCCCGGCCGCTGGAATTGGCCGACCTGGTCGACGAATCGCTGATCATCTACGAGTCCGACCCGAGCACCGAACACCAGCAGCAGCTCTTCGCCTCCCAGGGCCTGCAGCCCAGGATCGCCGCCTCGGTCCCGCAGATGATCCTGGTCTCCGCGATGGTGGGCCGCGGCCTGGGCTACGGGCTGCTCATGCGCCGCCCGAACAATGCCGAGGTCTCCATCGAGGGCCGCCCGCTGGCCTTCCGCGAGCTCAAGGCCCCCAACTACCCGAACGCGGTCGTGGCGATCACGCCCAAGGGGGTCCAGATCCCGGCCCGCGTCCAGGCGCTGATCGACCACTGCACCTGCGCGATGGCTGAGTCCTGGTAGACGCGAACACCTGGTGCGCGCATAATGGCCACATGATTGGCACGTGGCAGGCCATGGTCATCGACTGCGAGGACCCCGATGCACTGGCCGGATTCTATGAACAGCTCCTCGGGATGGTGCGCATCGACAACGAGCCCGACTGGGTTTCCATTGGCGATGCCCCGGATCACCCTGCGCTCGCCTTCCAAGCGGTCAGCCCGTACGTGGCCCCGCAATGGCCCGGGCATGTGCACCCGCAGCAGGCGCATATCGACGTGAAAGTCGCCGACCTGGACCTGGCCGAAGAACAGGTGCTGCACCTCGGTGCGCGCCCGACCGGCGAAGGGTCCAAGACCTTCAGGGTCTATCTGGACCCGCAGGACCACCCGTTCTGCCTGGTGAGCTGGTAGCCGCGTAGGCGATCTTCGCCGCCTGCAGCCGGGTCGAGACCCCGAGCTTGGCCAGCACCTGGGAGACATGCGTCTTCACGGTGCTCTGCCCGATGCCCAGCCGCTGCGCCAATTGCGGGTTGCTCAGCCCTTCGGCCAACCCGTCGAGCACCTCGCGTTCCCTGCCTGTCAAGCCATCGGGCAGCTTCGCGGTGCCGGGTTCCGGCGCCAGCGCCCGGGCCAGGATCCGCGAGGTCACCTGCGGATCCAGCACGGATTCGCCGCGGGCCGCGGCCCGCCC
>NZ_JBLVOC010000027.1:470077-475543 GCF_053543575.1 Glutamicibacter sp. AGC84 | reverse complement strand
CGCCCCCCACGCCCATGATGATCGCCTGCGGTTCGGCGCTCTTGAGCAGGAACCCGTGCGCCCCGGCCTGCAGTGCGCCAAAAAGGTACTGGTCGTCATCGAAGGTCGTGAGCACCACGACGCGGCAGCTGCCATGCAGGGCCTTGGTGGCCTCGATGCCATCGAGCACCGGCATGCGCAGGTCCATCAGGATGACGTCGGGGGACAGGGCACGGGCCATGGAAATGGCCGATCGCCCGTCGGCCGCTTCGCCCACGACTTCCAGGTCTTCCGCGGCCTGCAGCACCAGCCGGATCCCCATGCGCACGGTCGCATGGTCATCGACGATCAGGACTTTCACGGCTTCTCCATTGCTTCGGCTGGGCCCGGGAATTCGACGTGCACTGCGAAATCCGGGCCGGTGCGGACCCCGAACCGGCCATCGAGCGCGGCGACCCGGGTGCGGATATTCTCCAGCCCGGTGCCCGCTCCCGGGCCGCGGCTGGCGTTGGGCCGCAGGCCGTTGCTCGCCGTGATCGCCAGGCCCTGGTCCTGGATCACGCTCAGTTCCAGGGTAGTGCCCGGCGCATGCTTGGCGTGGTTGACCAGCAGCTCGCAGACCGTGCGGTGCGCGGCGGTATGCACCGCAGGACTGAAGCGCTGCGGATGCGCGACCCGGTACTCCCAGCGCACCGGGCTGCCGAATCCGGCCACCAGCTCAGGCAGATCCTCGATCCGCGCCTGCAGCGCAGGGCCCCCGGCATGCAGCATCCGCACCATCGCGGCCATGTCTTCCAAGCCGGACACCGACTCATCGCGGATGCTCTGCAACGGAGCCCGCACCTCCTGGGGTGCGGCCGGAAGCAGGGCGCCGGAGAGCAGCGCGATTGACGAGAACCTGGCCGAGAGCACGTCATGCATCTCGCGGGCCAGCGCAGTGCGCTCCTGGACGCGGGAAAAGTCGTGCTCGGCGACCAGCTGGTCCTCGCGGGCATCGGCCGCCGACTGCACAGCCTCTGCCCGCTGGGCTTCGGCCTTGGCCAGCTCCTTGGCGGTGCGCACATTCTCCGCCCAGAGCATCGGGGTGAAGAGGATGAAGCCGGCCATGAGCAGGGCCAGCACCACCTCCTGCGGATTCCCGGTGACCAGCCAGGCGGCGATGGCCAGCGAGATGGCCGCCAGGCACAGCAGCGCCAGCGCCACCGTCCGCGTGCGCACCGAACCGAGCAGGAACAACCCGAAGACGCATTCGAAGACCAAGAAGTACCCGCCCAGGCTTCCCACGGCCAGCAAGCCGGCCCCGGCGAGCAGCATGGCCACGGAGCTGGCTACGAGAAAACGGCGACGGACCAGCACAGCGGCCAAGCCGATGAGCAGCAAGACGATCCATTCGTACCCGCGGATCGCGAACCATGGGGGATTGGCCAGTCCCGAAAGATGCAAGATGGCGGTGAGCACCAGATAGGTGCCGACGACCTCGGGTTCCTTGTCGCCGCTGCCCATCCGCCGAATGAAGTCCATGCTTCCAGCATCCCCGAACTGGCTGCCCGCCGGTATCCCCCTTAAGGAGGAGAAGGCGCAGCCCACTGGCCGATACCGCGATCCGGCAGGCCGCGGAACAGTGGAACCCATGGACATCATGACAAGCAATCCCGAACTATCCCTTCTCATCCTGGCGCTGATCGATTCGACCAGCATCGGCACCCTGGTCATTCCGCTGTGGCTGCTGCTGCGGGGACGCCGCGCGGCCATTGCCAAGGTCCTGGCCTATCTGCTGGTGATCGCCGGCTTCTACTGGGTCATCGGCGTGCTGCTGCGCAGCGGGTTGCTGCTCATCGACCCGGCCATCTTCGAGCACCGGTTCTTCCGGCTGGCAGGAATGGCCGCCGGGGCGCTGATGATCATCTGGGCGCTCACCTACCGCACCGATGCGCAGAAGGAAGCCAGCGCACGGAAGAAAGCCATCGCGCATAGCGGCGCGGCACCGGCAGCGCCGGAACCGGCGGATGCAACCGAACAGGTGCCGCTGCGCCTGCGCAGCCGCTTGGGCACTGCGCTGGATACCCGCACCGGGTTGATTGCCCTGGCCCTGTTCGCCGGCCTGCTGGAACTTCCCACGATGCTTCCCTACCTCGCAGCCGTTGGCGTCATGCAGGGCGCCGGCTGGGGCACCGGCCTGCAGCTGCTCGCGCTGGTCGGCTACTGCCTGGTGATGATCGTCCCGGCATTGGTGCTGGTTGGCGCGCTTGCGCTCGCCGGCCCGCGCATCGAGGCCTGGCTGCAGAAAATGGGGGCCAAGGCCTCGGCCTACGCCCAGGAAACCCTTGGCTGGGTGGTGGGCATCGGCGGATACCTGCTGATTCGCGCGAGCCTTTCCGGGCAGGACCTGCACAGCCTGTTCGGCTAGCCACGCTGTGGGCGAAAGGGCACGGTTCCAATTGGCTTGAAGCGGGGTAATGATGCGAGAATTGACGGCATGGAACCTCTAGGCAGCAGCGCGAAGCAGGGCAGGAAAGTCACCCTGAACGCATCAACTTTGGCAATGTCCGTCATGGTCATCGTCCTTCTGGTGGCAGTGGTATTCGCTGCCAACTCCAACCAGATCGTCGGCTGGTTTGTAGTCGTCATCTCCGCCGGTTGGCTGCTGCTGGCCGCATTCATGATGTTCGGCCTCAAGCGGGGCGCCGAGAAGATCAACAACTCGCTGCGCGAAGCCACCGCGGCGGCCACCCCGCGCGCCCAGCCCGGCACTGTGGTGGTTGACGAAGCCACCAGCCAGCGCGACATGAAGCTGGATCACTCGTTCAAGATCGTCCAGGTCCAGGCACGCGTGATCGCCGAACAGCGCCAGAGCCGGGGCGAGGATCACGAGGGCATGATCGACCGGGCACTGGAGACGATCCAGATGACCGCGACGAATGCGCGGGACATGATCAAGCCGGCCAAGCCGATGGATGGCGAAATCATCGACTAATTGTCCAGGGCAACGCGCAAGCGTTGCCCTTTTTCGTTGCCCGTGTTCCGGCGCAGGCCAGATCAGCGCGTAATCGATCGCATAATTTTGTAAGCTGGAACAGTGATACCTACCAGTGTGGAAATTCTCAACAAGGACGCCGGCGCGCTGCGCGTCGCGTCGGTCAACGTCAACGGCATTCGCGCGGCCTACAAGCGCAATATGGCGGACTGGATCGCCGCCCGTGACGTGGACATCCTGTGCCTGCAGGAAGTACGTGCACCGGACAAGATCCTGCGCGACCTGATTGGCGAGGGTTGGCATATCCTGCATGCCGAGGCCAAGGACAAGGGCCGCGCAGGCGTCGCCGTCCTCTCGCGCACCGAGCCGGTAGCCGTGCGCGAGCACATCGGCGAGGACTACTTCGCCGAATCCGGCCGCTGGGTCGAGGCGGACTTTGATATCAACGGCGAGAGCTTCACCGTCGTCTCGGCCTACGTCCATTCCGGCGAGCTGGGCACCCAGAAGCAGGAAGACAAGTACCGTTTCCTGCAGCGCATGAACGTGCGCCTGGTGGAATTGAAGAACGAGAAGGACCACGTCCTGGTGGTAGGCGATTTGAACGTCGTGCACACCGAAAAGGACATCAAGAACTGGAAGCCGAACCACAACAAGCGCGCCGGCGTGATGGACGAGGAGATCGCCTACTTCGACGGGTTCTTCGGTGAGATCGGCTACAAGGATGTGGCGCGCGAGCTGGCCGGCGACGTGCAGGGACCGTACACCTGGTGGTCCTTCCGCGGACAGGCCTTCGACAACGACGCCGGTTGGCGCATCGACTACCACATGGCCACTCCGGCGCTAGCCGCCAAGGCCATTAAGTCCCACGTAGACCGTGCCTCGGCCTACGATTTGCGCTTCTCCGACCATGCACCGCTGGTCGTCGACTACCAGTTCTAAGGAAAACCATGGAAACTTCCCGTCCCCGCGTCCTGTCCGGAATGCAGCCATCGGGCGATTCGCTGCACCTGGGCAACTACCTGGGCGCGCTGGTCAATTGGGTCAAGACCCAGGATGACCACGACGCATTCTTCTTCATCCCGGATATGCACGCGATCACCGTCTCGCAGGATCCGGCGGAGCTGCGCGCGCGTACCCGAAAGACCGCTGCGCAGTTCATCGCCGGCGGCATCGACCTGGACAAGTCCACCCTGTTCGTCCAGTCGCAGGTCCCCGAGCATGCGCAGCTGGCCTGGGTGCTGAACTGCATCACCGGTTTCGGCGAAGCCAGCCGCATGACCCAGTTCAAGGACAAGTCCTCCAAGGGCGGCGCGGATGCCGCCAGCGTCGGGCTGTTCACCTACCCGGTCCTGATGGCCGCGGACATCCTGCTCTACCAGCCCGAAGGGGTCCCGGTGGGCGATGACCAGCGCCAGCATGTGGAGCTGGCCCGCGATCTGGCCAAGCGCTTCAACCACCGTTTCGGGCAGACCTTCACCGTGCCGGAGGCGTTCATCCCCAAGGAGGGCGCACGCATCTACGACCTGCAGAACCCGACCTCGAAGATGTCCAAGTCCGCCGAATCCCCTGCCGGCTTGATCAACGTCCTGGATGAGCCGAAGCTGATCGCCAAGCGCATCAAGTCCGCGGTGACCGACGCCGGGTCCGTCGTGGCCTACGACAAGGCCGAGAAGCCGGGCGTTTCGAACCTGCTCGATATCCTGGCTGCCGTGACCGGAAAGCATGTGCCAGAACTGGTCAACGAGTTCGAAGGCAAGATGTACGGGCATCTGAAGGTGGCTGTGGCAGAAGCCGTGGTGGAGCAGCTGGCTCCCATCCGCACCCGTACCCTGGAGCTGCTCGATGATCCGGCGGAGCTGGATCGCCTGCTGCTTGCCGGTGCGGCCAAGGCGCGCGTCGTCGCGTCGAAGACCGTTGCCGACGTCTACCAGAAGGTCGGCTTCCTGCCGCCGCTGGGAGTCTAAGAGCCAATGGTTTTCGAGTACACCCTGGGCGTGGTGATCCCGGTGCCGCAGCCGCACCGCGAGACTCTGCGCGCGTGGCGCCAGGAATACGGGGGAGAGGCCACCGCGCCGATTGCCCCGCATATCACCTTGGTGTCCGGGTCGTACCTGAATTCCTGGGAGAAGGCGGCTGCCCAGGTGCGCCGGGTAGCCGCCACGGCGGAGCCCTTCACCATCCATCTGGGTCCGGCCCGGACCTTCCGGCCGGCCAGCGAAGTAGTCTTCCTGCCGCTGGAAACCGGAGCGGACGAATGCTGGAAGCTGCACCGCGCGCTGCTGGGCGACGCGCTGAGGCACGAATCGGCTTTCGCCTACCATCCGCACTTGACCATCGCGCAGAACGTGGCTGCACGGCAATTGGACGCCGCGCAGGCAGCATTGGGCGAGGCGCACCTGTCCTTCGCAGCGGATCGTATCCATTTGTTCGATACCCGTGGCGGGGATTGGAACTTCAGCGAGCAGATTCCGCTGGGTTCCTCGCTTGCCTAGTTCACCCTGCAGAAAAGGCCC
>NZ_JBLVOC010000027.1:468463-470050 GCF_053543575.1 Glutamicibacter sp. AGC84 | reverse complement strand
GGGGGGGGCGTTTTCCGTGTCGGCTGGCGAGTCACTTCTGGCGGACGTTGGCCTCGATCTTCGCTCCGGTATCGGCGTCGATGTTCTTCCAGTATTGGATCGCGTTGGACAGCACCGGCTCGATGACCCCATCCAGCGCCCCGGTGACGGTGTCCACCAGTTCGGCGCGCTGGGCATCATCCATCACCTCGCGGACCAGGATGCCGGGTTGTACGAAGTCCCCATCGTCCTTGCGCAGCGTGTAGGCCTCGCGGACCAGCTCGCCGTCGGACTCGAAGGAATTTTCCGCAGGTCCGGTTTCATCGCTCCATGAATCCCCGAAGGAGTTCGGCGCATAGACGCTGCGATCCCCGGTGTGATCGTAGGTCATGCTCCCCTCGAAGTTGTACGAGTGGACCGGGCACTTGGGCTTGTTCACCGGCAGCTGCTGGAAGTTGGTGCCGATGCGGTAGCGCTGCGCATCCGCGTACGCGAAATTGCGTCCCAGCAGCATCTTGTCAGGACTCATCCCCATGCCCGGGACCATGTTCCCGGGGGAGAATGCGGCCTGCTCGATTTGCGCGAAGAAGTTCTCCGGGTTCCGGTTCAGCGTCATGGTGCCGACCTTGATGCGCGGATAGTCCTTCTTGGACCAGACCTTGGTCAGGTCGAAGGGGTTGAACCGGTAGGTCTTGGCTTCCTCGTAGGGCATGATCTGCACGTACAGGTCCCACTGGGGAAAATTTCCGGCCTTGATGGCATCGAACAGGTCGCGACGGTGGAAGTCGGCGTCGGATCCGGCCAGTGCCTCGGCCTGCGCCCCGCGCATGGTCTCGAACTTCTCGGACTGCTTGTTCAGGAAATGGTACTTGACCCAGAATTTCTCTCCGGCAGCATTGACCCACATGTAGGTGTGCGAGCCGTAGCCGTTCATTTCGCGCCAGGTCTTGGGCAGGCCGCGCTGGCCCATGATGTAGGTGACCTGGTGGGCGGATTCCGGATTCTGCGTCCAGAAGTCCCACTGCATGGTTCCATCGCGCAGCCCCGAATCGGGCAGCCGCTTCTGGGAGCGGATGAAGTGCGGGAACTTCATCGGGTCGCGCACGAAGAACACCGGCGTGTTGTTCCCGACCAGATCGAAATTGCCTTCGGAAGTGTAGAACTTCATCGAGAAGCCGCGCACATCGCGCCAGGTGTCGGGAGAGCCGAGCTCGCCGGCAACGGTGGAGAAACGCATCAGCGTTTCGGTTTTCACGCCAGGCTGGAACAGGGCCGCCTTGGTGTACCGGGATACGTCCTCGGTGGTTTCGAATTCGCCGAAGGCTCCGGAACCCTTGGCATGCGGGCGGCGCTCGGGAACGTTCATCCGGTTGAAATGCTGCAGGGTCTCGACCAGATGATGATCGTGCAGCACGATGGGGCCGTTGGCGCCCACCGTCAGCGAGTTGCGGTCGCTGGCTGCCGGGATTCCTGCTTGGGTTGTCGAGGTGGTTTCTTCACTGGCCATGTTTGCTCCTCAGCTATGTGGTGCATTGGGAAAAGGGCGAGTACTGCCCATCATGCCACGCGAGGCGGGGGCGTTGAAGGGATGCAAAAAGGGGCCCCACC
>NZ_JBLVOC010000027.1:460792-468419 GCF_053543575.1 Glutamicibacter sp. AGC84 | reverse complement strand
CCCCCCCTCAGCGCGTCCTTAGACGGTGCGCGCCAGAATTGCCTGCTTGACCTCGGCGATAGCCTTGGTCACCTGGATGCCGCGTGGGCATGCTTCGGTGCAGTTGAAGGTGGTGCGGCAGCGCCACACGCCTTCCTTGTCGTTCAGGATCTCCAGGCGCATGTCGCCTGCATCATCGCGCGAGTCGAAGATGAAGCGGTGGGCGTTGACGATCGCGGCCGGGCCGAAGTACTGGCCATCGGTCCAGAACACCGGGCAGGAGCTGGTGCAAGCAGCGCACAGGATGCACTTGGTGGTGTCGTCGAAGATCTCGCGATCCTCGGCGGACTGGTAGCGTTCCTTGGTTGGCTCGTGGCCCTTGGAGATCAGGAATGGCATGATCTCGCGGTAGGACTGGAAGAACGGTTCCATGTCGACGATGAGGTCCTTTTCAAGAGGCAGGCCCTTGATGGCTTCAACGGTGATCGGCTTGGAGGTGTCCAGGTCCTTGAGCAGGGTCTTGCAGGCCAGGCGGTTGCGGCCGTTGATGCGCATGGCATCGGAACCGCACACGCCGTGGGCGCAGGAGCGGCGGAACGACAGCGAGCCGTCCTGCTCCCACTTGACCTTGTGCAGGGCGTCCAGCACGCGGTCGGTGCCGTACATGGTCAGCTTGAAATCTTCCCAGTATGCGTCCGCAGTAGCCTCTGGCAGGTAGCGGCGAACGCGCAGGGTGATGTCGAAGCTCGGGATCTCTCCGCCGCCGCCAACGCCTGGCTTCAGGTCGATCTTTGACGGTGGTTCTGGCAGTTCGGTGCTCATTAGTACTTACGCTCCATTGGCTGGTAACGGGTAAAGACCACTGGCTTGGTCTCCATGCGGATGCCCTTGATGTCCTCGGTGACGGCTTCTGCGTCACGGTAGGACATCGAGTGCTTCATGAATTTCTCATCGTCGCGGTCTGGGAAGTCCTCGCGGTAGTGGCCGCCGCGGGATTCCTTGCGGTGCAATGCAGCAACGGTGATGACCTCGGCCAAGTCGAGCAGGAAGCCCAGCTCGATGGCTTCGAGCAGATCCAGGTTGAAGCGCTTGCCCTTGTCCTGGATGCTGATGTTCTTGTAGCGCAGGCGCAGATCCTCGATCACGTCGCGCGCTTCCTTCAGCGAACGCTCGTCGCGGAATACCTGGACGTTGGCGTCCATGGTCTCCTGCAGGGTCGAGCGCAGGTCCGAGACGCGCTCGGTGCCGTTGCCGGTCAGCACGCCGTCGATCTGCGCGGTGACGAATGCTTCCGGGTTCTCCGGCAACTCGACGAAGTCGGCGGTCTTGGAGTACTCGGCAGCGGCAACGCCGGCGCGCTTGCCGAACACGTTGATGTCCAGCAGCGAGTTGGTGCCCAGGCGGTTCGAGCCGTGGACCGATACGCAAGCAACCTCGCCGGCAGCGAACAGGCCAGGAATGACGGTGTCATTGTCCTGCAGCACTTCGGTGTTGATGTTGGTTGGAACGCCACCCATTGCGTAGTGCGCAGTGGGGTAGACAGGCACCGGATCGGTGAATGGCTCGACACCCAGGTAGGTGCGGGCGAACTCGGTGATGTCCGGCAGCTTGGATTCGATGTGCTCTGGTTCCAAGTGGGTCAGATCCAGCAGCACGTAGTCCTTGTTCGGGCCGCAACCGCGGCCTTCGCGGACTTCGTTGGCCATCGCGCGGGCCACGATGTCACGTGGTGCGAGGTCCTTGATGGTCGGCGCATAGCGTTCCATGAAGCGCTCGCCATCCGAGTTGCGCAGGATCGCGCCTTCGCCACGTGCACCCTCGGTGAGCAGGATGCCCAGTCCGGCAAGGCCCGTTGGGTGGAACTGGAAGAACTCCATGTCCTCCAGCGGCAGGCCCGAGCGGAAGGCGATGCCCATGCCGTCACCGGTCAGGGTGTGCGCGTTGGAGGTGGTCTTGAAGACCTTGCCGGCGCCGCCCGAAGCGAAGATGACCGACTTGGCCTGGAAGACGTGCAGTTCGCCGGTAGCCAGGTCGTAGGAGACGACGCCGGCAACGCGCTTCTGCTTGTAGGCGGTGCCGTCCTCGCGGTAGGCGTCCTCTTCGACCATCAGCAGGTCGAGCACGTAGTACTCGTTGTAGAACTCGACGTTGTGCTTGACGCAGTTTTGGTACAGGGTCTGCAGGATCATGTGGCCCGTGCGGTCAGCTGCGTAGCATGCGCGTCGCACGGCGGCTTTGCCGTGGTCGCGGGTGTGGCCGCCGAAGCGGCGCTGGTCGATCTTGCCCTCTGGGGTTCGGTTGAATGGGAGGCCCATCTTCTCCAGGTCCAGCACGGCGTCGATGGCTTCCTTGGCCATGACCTCGGCTGCGTCCTGGTCAACCAGGTAGTCGCCACCCTTGATGGTGTCGAACGTGTGCCACTCCCAGTTGTCTTCCTCGACGTTGGCAAGTGCTGCGCACATGCCGCCCTGGGCCGCACCGGTGTGCGAGCGGGTTGGGTAAAGCTTGGTTAGCACTGCGGTGCGTGCGCGCTGACCGGATTCGATCGCTGCACGCATGCCTGCACCACCGGCACCGACGATAACAACGTCGTACTTATGTACCTGCATTCTTGATGCTCTCTTTTCTAAAAATCTGTGTGGCTATTGGCTGGAACTAGGGGAGTTCCAATTAGCACTGCGGCAGCTGGCTGCCGGCGACGCATGGATCGAAGGTGAAGATCACCAGGGAACCAAGCACGATGATGAAGATCGTGGCGACGTACAGGATGCCCTTGAGCCATGCACGGGTAGCGTGCTTCTCTGCGTAGTCGTTGATGATGGTGCGCACGCCGTTGGTGCCGTGCAGCATGGCCAGCCACAGCATGGCCAGATCCCAGAACTGCCACAGCGGCGAGGCCCACTTGCCGGCCACGAAGCCGAAGCTGATGCCGGAGATGCCTTCGCCGACCATCAGGTTGGAGATCAGGTGGCCGAAGATCAGGACGATCAGCACGACGCCGGAGAGGCGCATGAACAGCCATGCCAGCATTTCGAAGCTTCCGCGGGACTTTGGTCCGCGCTTGTACTTTGGATCAATGCGCTGGCTGCGAGGAGCAGGAATAGAAACGCTCATGGCTTAGTGGCTCCCAAATGCGATCGACAGGTGACGGATGGCGAAGCCCGCAAAGACGATGACCCAGAGGATCAAGACGCCCCAGAGCAACTGGCGCTGGTACTTGGTACCCTGCTTCCAGAAGTCGACCAGGATCAAGCGCAGACCGTTGAATGCGTGGAAGAGGATTGCTGCAACCAGACCGGTTTCACCAAGTGCCATCCACGGGGTCTGGTAGGTGCTAATGATTGCGTCGTAGGCGCCGGCATCGACACGGACCATGGCCGTATCGAGCACGTGCACCAGCAGATAAAGAAAAATAACGACACCGGTGACTCGGTGTCCCACCCAGGACCACATGCCTTCATGGCCGCGGTATAGGGTGCCTGACGAAGTCTTCGACACTGAACTAAACCTCCAAGGCTCGCAACGGCGCATGTGTATATTGCACACAATGAGATTTGACGCACTTGTGCGAGCGTTCCTTGTGCGAGTCTAAACCACTTGGCTAGCTCCAATCTATTTCGTGTCTCGTTCCTGTGAGCATGTTCACCGAAAAGGGGTAATTATGCGCTAAAAGGCCGAAATCCCGCCCGTAATACCTCATGCGATGTTTTCGTATTTAAACTGTTGCACAGGTTTCAATGGACAGGATTATCCACCGAATGAATTAGTCTGGAAGGCGTGAATGCAGACCTATTAGCCCGATTCCACGGCGTGATCCCCGCCGGCGGCGTCGGCACCCGATTGTGGCCCCTCTCCAGGGCTTCCGCTCCGAAGTTTTTGCACGATCTGACCGGCTCCGGATCCACGCTGATCCGCGCCACCTATGACCGTCTGGTTCCGTTGGCCGGCGAACGGATCATGGTGGTCACCGGGCGTGCGCACCGCGGAGCCGTAGTGTCCCAGCTGCCCGAGCTGTGCGACGAGGACCTGGTGCTCGAGCCGGAGCCGCGCGACTCGGCCGCCGCCATCGGCCTGGCCGCCGCGATCCTGTACCGCCGCGACCCGAGCATCATCATGGGCTCCTTCGCCGCGGACCAGGTCATCGAGCCGGTTGAGGTGTTCCAGGCCGCGCTGAGCGAAGCGATCCACACCGCTGCGACCGGCAAGATCGTGACCATCGGCATCCACCCGACGCACCCTTCCACCGGTTTCGGCTACATCCAGACCGGCCAGCCGCTGGAGGTGCCCAATGCGCCGTCGGCGCGCGGCGTGGTGCAGTTCGTGGAGAAGCCCGATGAGGACACCGCCCGCAAGTACCTGGCCTCGGGCGGGTTCCTGTGGAATGCCGGCATGTTCGTCGCGCCGGTGAGCCTGATGCTCAAGCACCTGGAAGCCAATGAGCCGGCGCTGTACGCGGGCCTGATGAAGATCGCCGATGCCTGGGAAACCGATCAGCGCGAAACCGTGATGCGCGAAGTCTGGGCCGATCTGCCGAAGATCGCCATTGACTACGCGGTGGCCGAGCCGGCCGCCGCGGCCGGGGACGTCGCGGTGATCCCGGGCGTTTTCAACTGGGACGACGTGGGCGACTTCGCCGCGATCGGCCGCTTGAACAAGGCCAGTGCCGAGGAGGGCATCATCAACCTGGGCGGCGAGTCGGTGCGCGTGTATGCCGACAGCGCTACCGGCGTGGTCTATTCGGACCGCCCGCGCGTGGTGGCCCTGGTCGGGATCGAGGATGTGGTCGTGGTGGATACCGCCGACGCGTTGCTGGTGACCACCAAGGAGCATGCGCAGAAGGTCAAGCAGACCGTGGAGGCCTTGAAGGCCGACGGTGCTACCGAGGTGCTCTAGCACAGCAGGATTGCGAACGGGGCGAGCTGGCCGGCAATAGGTCGGCGCGCCCCGTTTCCCTTGCCTGATGTTGCGCAATGCGCCCGAACATTACGGAAAACTGTCATTTTCTGCACCGTGCCGAGTATCTTCAAAAGGTGTCCACCGTGAATGAAAATGGCAATCCGGCTTCCGTCAGCGACTTCACCGAGCCGCTGATCGACCAGCTGATCGGCTTCCGCAGGGAACTGCATCGCAACCCGGAGCTGTCCTTTGCTGAGCACCAAACCACCGAGCGGATTCTCGAAACCCTGCGCGCTGCCGGGCTGGCGCCGCAGAAAATGGCCGACACCGGCGCCTTCGTGGACATTGGCGAAGGGCCCATCCGCATCGCTTTCCGTGCCGACATCGACGCGCTGCCGGTGGTGGAGGAAACCAACCTGGAGTTCGCCTCGATGACCCAGGGCGTGGCGCACGCCTGCGGCCACGACATCCACACCACCGTGATGATCGGCGTGGCCTTGGCCCTGGGAAGGATCCATGCCGCCGGCAAGCTCGATGGCTGCGTGCGGGTGATCTTCCAGCCCGCCGAGGAGAAGCTTCCCGGCGGGGCGCTGTCGGTGATCGAGCAGGGCTTGCTCGATGGCGTGCCGCGGGTGCTCGCGCTGCATTGCGACCCGCGGATCGACGCCGGGCATATCGGCACCCGCATCGGCGCGATCACCTCGGCCAGCGACACCATCCGCATCGAGGTCAACGGCCGGGGCGGGCACACCTCGCGCCCGCACCTGACCGAAGACATCGTTTTCGCGATGAGCCAGATCGCCACCCAGGTCCCGGCCGTGCTCGGACGCAAGGTCGACGTGCGCTCGGCCGTCTCGGTGGTCTGGGGCCAGATCCATGCCGGCAGCGTGCCGAACGCGATCCCCGCCACCGGATACCTGGCCGGCACCATGCGCTGCCTGGACGGCGATGTCTGGTACGAGGCCGGTGAGCTGCTGGACCAGGCCGTGCGACAGATCGCCGCTCCCTACGGAGTGGAAATCAAGCTGCAGCACACCCGTGGAGTGCCTCCTGTGGTCAACGCTCCGGCGGAGACCGCATTGATCGAGGACGCCGCGCGCCGCGAGTTCGGGGCCGAGGCCATCGAGCTGACTCCGCAGTCCATGGGCGGGGAGGACTTCGCGTGGATGACGCAGAAGGTTTCCGGTGCGATGCTGCGGCTGGGAACCCGCACCCCGGGCGGCAAAACCTATGACCTGCACCGCGGGGACTATATCCCGGACGAATCGTGCATTGGCGTGGGGGTTCGCATCATGGCGGCCGCCGCCATGCAGGCTGTGCGCGAGGCGAACGCCAAATAGGGCGTTGGCCACATCAAGCCCGAAAGTTTTTAACATTTCTTTGACGCTTTAACAATTCGGTCAGTGACTTGGGCATTGGCGTTAAGCGCTTGCCGTTTTGCGGCCCGTAAGTTATCTGTTTGTAATCTTTATCGTCTTTACCTGTGACATATCTCCGATAGGCTATGGAAACGATGGGAATGCTATGACTTTTGGTGTGCTCGAGTAAGGCCTAGGCAATGAAGCCTTGCACGAGGGTCAGGTGTCTTGCCTCCCGCATTATCTCGCAAGATTCTTTGGAGGAACAGATGCGCTTCGTATCGCGCAAGACCGGTATGGCTGCAGCCATGCTCGGCATCTCGGCATTAGCTTTGAGCGCCTGCGGCGCTGCACCGGAAGAGACCAGCTCGGCTGGCCAGTTCCCGGACTACGTTGGCTGCATTGTGTCCGACTCCGGTGGATTCGACGACCAGTCCTTCAACGAATCTTCCTTCCGCGGCTTGAAGAACGCCGAGAAGGACCTGGGCATCCAGACCAAGGATGCAGAATCCAAGTCGAACGCCGACTTCGCGACCAACCTCAACGGCATGGTCAACGCAGGCTGCGACCTGACCGTCACCATCGGCTTCCTGCTGGGCGACGCAACCGCTGAGGCCGCCGCGGCCAACCCGGATAAGAACTTCGCCATCGTCGACTTCCAGTACGAGAAGCCGATCGAAAACGTCAAGCCGATCATCTACGACACGGCCCAGGCTGCCTACCTGGCAGGCTACGCAGCAGCTGCCGCATCGAAGACCGGCACCGTTGCCACCTTCGGCGGCATCAAGATCCCTACCGTCACCATCTTCATGGACGGCTTCGCTGACGGCGTTGCCAAGTTCAACGAAGACAAGGGCAAGGACGTCAAGCTGCTGGGCTGGGACAAGAAGAAGCAGGACGGCACCTTCTCCGGCGACTTCGAGAAGCAGGATAAGGGCAAGCAGATCACCAAGAACTTCATCGCCTCCGGCGCTGACGTTGTCATGCCTGTCGCCGGCCCAGTGGGCAAGGGCGCTGGCGCTGCAGTGGTCGAGGCCAACGACGGCGGCAAGGAAGCCAAGCTCGTGTGGGTCGACTCCGACGGCTTCCTGACCGCTCCCGACTACAAGGACGTCATGCTGACCTCGGTCGTGAAGACCATGGACACCGCAGTCGAAGATGTCATCCGCACCGACGCCGAGGGCAAGTTCGACTCGACCCCGTACGTGGGCACCTTGGAGAACGAGGGCGTTGCACTGGCACCGTTCCACAACTTCGATGAGGAAATCGGCGAAGACACCAAGAAGGAGATCGATGCCCTGAAGCAGCAGATCATCTCCGGTGAGCTGGAGATCGAATCGGCCTCCAGCCCCAAGTAGGTCTAGGCAAACCAGCCATGGAGCGGGGGGCCGCTC
>NZ_JBLVOC010000027.1:437145-460772 GCF_053543575.1 Glutamicibacter sp. AGC84 | reverse complement strand
ACAGCGGTGAGCAGGTGACGCGCTTTATGCCTGCCTAAGGGCCAAAACAACCTGCAAGCAAGAACCTCGCCAAACGAACAATGAAGATGGTGGAATCGTGAAACTCGAACTACGAGGAATCTCGAAAGCCTTCGGTTCTTTCTACGCCAACAAAGATATCGACCTGACGGTCGATGACGCCCAGATTCACTGTCTGCTCGGCGAAAACGGTGCTGGAAAGTCCACGCTTATGAACGTGCTCTACGGGCTGTACCAGCCGACCGAGGGCCAAATTTTGCTGGACGGGAAGCCCGTCGAGTTCTCCGGACCGGGCGACGCCATGGCCTCGGGCATCGGCATGGTGCACCAGCACTTCATGCTGGTCCCGGTCTTCACCGTGGCAGAGAATATTGCCCTCGGCGCAGAAACCACCAAGGCTGGCGGCGTGCTTGACCTGCAGGTCACCCGCAAGAAGATCCGCGAGATCTCCGACCGCTACGGCTTCGATGTGGACCCGGACGCGGTCGTCGAAGACCTGCCCGTTGGCGTGCAGCAGCGTGTCGAGATCATCAAGGCCCTGGTGCGCGAGGCCAAGATCCTGATCCTCGATGAGCCGACCGCGGTGCTGACCCCGCAGGAAACCGACGAGCTGCTGGACATCATGCGCCAGCTCAAGGCCAACGGCACCTCCATCGTCTTCATCTCGCACAAGCTGCGCGAAGTGCGCGCCGTCTCCGATGTGATCACCGTGATCCGCCGCGGCCAGGTCATCGATTCGGTCTCCCCGGAATCCTCCACCACCGAGCTGGCCAACCTCATGGTCGGCCGCGCCGTGGAACTGAACCTGAACAAGGCCGCAGCCACCCCCGGGCAGGCGGTATTGCAGGTCAAGGACCTGACAGTTGTCGACCCGGCGGGCACCACCACGCTGGACTCGGTCACCTTGGATATCCATGCAGGGGAGATCCTGGCGATCGCCGGCGTGCAGGGCAACGGCCAGACCGAACTGACCGAAGCGATCCTGGGCACCCAGCCGGTGACGGGCGGCTCGGTCAAGCTCGCCGGCCAGGAGCTGGTTGGCAAGTCGGTCAAGCAGATCCTGCGCTCGGGCCTCGGCTTCGTTCCCGAAGACCGTTCGGTGCACGGCCTGGTCACCCAGTTCTCCATTGAGGAGAACCTGGTGCTGGACCTCTACGACCGCCCGCCCTTCGGCAAGGGCATCTCGATGAACCTGGAGGCGATCAAGAAGAACGCCGCGCAGCAGATCCAGGGCTTCGACGTGCGTACCGACAACCCGCTGAACCCTGCCTCCAGCCTCTCGGGCGGCAACCAGCAGAAGGTCGTCATGGCCCGCGAGTTGAGCCGCGATTTGAAGCTGTTCATCGCTTCGCAGCCGACCCGCGGCGTGGATGTGGGCTCCATCGAGTTCCTGCACCGCCGCATCGTGGCCGAACGCGACAAGGGCACCCCGGTGATGATCGTTTCCACCGAGCTGGACGAGGTCATGGAATTGGCCGACCGCATTGCCGTGCTCTACAAGGGCAGGATCAACGGCATCGTGCCGGGCGACACCTCCCGCGAGGTGCTGGGCCTGATGATGGCCGGTGTTTCGCAGGAAGAAGCCCTGGCCCAGGCCGAATTCGCGAAGGCGGAGAACGAGCCGGTTGAAGCCCAGCCAGCTAGCGAGCATGACAACCAGGAAGGAGAAGCGCAGTGAGCGAGAAAGCACCTGTGGTTCCCGGCTCCGGCAAGCCGGGCAATGACCTCTTGCGCCAAATCACCCAGGGACCAGGCCTGGTCTCGGTCCTCGGCGTCATCGTCGCACTGGTCATCGGCGGCCTGCTGATTGCGGTCACCGATGAGAAGGTGGGCGAAACGGCCGGCTACCTCTTCGCCCAGCCTTCGGCCTTCTTCGGCGAATTCTGGCGTGCGGCCACCGAAAGCTATGTGGCGCTGTTCAACGGCTCGATCTACAACTCCTCGCAGGGGTTCAAGCCGTTCCTGGAGACCCTGACCGTCTCCACCCCGCTGATCTGCGCCGGCTTGGGCGTGGCCGTGGCATTCCGCGCCGGCCTGTTCAACATCGGTGCCCAGGGCCAGATCATCATCGGTTCGGTGCTGGCCGCCTACATCGGCTTCGCCTGGCACCTGCCAATCGGCCTGCATCTGCTGCTGGTGATCGTCTTCGGCCTGCTCGGCGGCGCAATCTGGGGCGGCCTGGTCGGCCTGCTCAAGGCCAAGACCGGCGCCCACGAAGTGATCCTCACGATCATGTTCAACTACGTGGCCGTGTACCTGATCGACTTCCTGATGAACACCCAGGCCTTCCGCCGTCCCGGCGAGACGAACCCGATCTCGCCCATCCTGGACAGCTCGGCCATCTTCCCGGCGATCCCCGGATCGCGTTTGCACCTGGGCTTCGTGATGGCGGTGCTGCTGGTGCTGGCCGTGTCCTGGATGTTCAAGCGCTCCACCGTGGGCTTCGAATTCCGCGCCGTGGGCCACAACCCGGAGGCCGCGCAGACCGCCGGCATCAACGTGGCCCGCACCACCATCATCGCGATGGCGCTGGCTGGCGCGTTGGCCGGTGCCGCAGGCGTGGCACAGGTGGCAGGCACCGAAAAGGTGCTCACCGGCGGCATCGCCGGTTCGCTGGGCTTCGACGCGATCACCGTGGCGTTGCTGGGCCGCTCCACCCCGTGGGGCACCTTCTTCGCCGGCCTGCTCTTCGGAGCGTTCCAGGCCGGTGCGGTGAACATGCAGATCACCACCGGCACCCCGATCGACATCGTTTCGGTGGTGCAGTCGCTGATCGTGCTGTTCATCGCCGCTCCGCCGCTGGTCAAGGCCATCTTCGGCATGAACCGCAAGAAGAAGCGCAGCTCCAAGCTCGAACCTACTAAGGCAGGTGCCAAGTGACCTCTTCCACCTTGCAGCCGGCAATCAACGTCCTGCCGAGCAAGAAGACCCCGATCATCCTCTCGGTGATCGCAGTGATCGTCTTCTTCAGCTTCGGCCTGCTGGGCAACGACCAAGCCGCCCACTTTACGCTGAACAGCGCCGGCGACGCCTTCGAGCTGCCCGAACTGGTCTTCCCGGGCCGCATCACCAACATCGTGTTCGGCGTGCTGCTGCTGGCCCTTGCCGCCTACGCGTGGATGCAGCGCAAGCAGGGCAGGATCCTGGCCACCTGGATGGTCGCCATCGCGGCGGTCCTGTTCGTGCTGGGCTTCCTGATCTGGGTGGTTTCCGGCGCCAACATCAACAGCATTTCGCTGGCCAGCCTGCTGGCCGGTGGCGTGGTGCTGGCCGTGCCGCTGGTCTTCGGTTCGCTTTCGGGCGTGCTGTGCGAGCGTGCCGGCGTGGTCAACATCGCCATCGAGGGCCAGCTGCTGGGCGGTGCTTTCACCGCGGCACTGGTCGCCTCGCTGACCCAGAGCGCCTTCGCGGGCCTGGTTGCCGCCGGCCTGGCCGGCGCCATGGTCTCGCTGGTCCTGGCGGTCTTCTCCATCAAGTACGTGGTCAACCAGATCATCGTCGGCGTGGTCCTGAACGTGCTGGTTTCGGGCATCACCGGCTTCCTGTTCACCACCGTGATGCAGGAAGACCCGGAGCGCTTCAACTCGCCAGCGCACCTGCCGGTCATTGAAATCCCGCTGCTCTCCTCGATCCCGGTCATCGGCCCGATCCTGTTCAAGCAGTCGGTGATCGGCTACCTGATGTACCTGGCCGTCTTCCTGGTCTGGTTCGGCCTGTTCAAGACCAAGTGGGGCCTGCGCGTGCGCGCCGTGGGCGAGCATCCGAAGGCAGCCGATACCCTGGGCATCAAGGTCAACGCGATCCGCTTCTGGAATGTCACCCTCGGCGGCATCGTGGCCGGCATCGGCGGTTCCTTCTTCACCCTGGTGGCCATCGACTCCTTCACCAAGGAAATCTCCGGCGGCCGCGGCTTCATCGCGCTGGCCGCAGTCATCTTCGGCCGGTGGAACCCGATCGGCGCTTTTCTGGCCGCCCTGCTCTTCGGCTTCGCCGATAACTTGCAGGTGATCCTGACGATCATCGGCACCCCGGTACCGAGCCAGTTCATGGCCATGATGCCTTACCTGGTGACCATCTTCGCGGTGGCCGGATTGGTGGGGCGTTCGCGCGGACCGGCAGCTGCGGGCGAACCCTACGTGAAGGAATAGCGATTTCCCATGAATAGCAACAACGCGCCGTGGCCGCAGCTCGAAGCTGCGGCTGCGGCCGCGCTGTCCCAGGCCTACGCGCCCTACTCCGAGTTCCGGGTAGGTGCGGCGGCACTGACCAGCGACGGCCGCCTGATTTCCGGGTGCAACATCGAGAACGCCGCCTACGGGGTCACCCTGTGCGCTGAATGCGCCATGGTGGGCCAGCTCTTCGCCACCGGCGGGGGCACCATGGAATACTTCCTGTGCTTCGGCCAGCTGCGCGAGGGCGAGCTCGAACTGATCACTCCGTGCGGCCGGTGCCGCCAGCTGCTTTTCGAGCACCGCGGGGCGCAGCTGCTGATCAAGACAGCCCGCGGCATCGTGGGAATCGACGACCTCTTGCCTGACGCGTTCGGGCCGCAGAATCTCAACTTCTAGCGCCGGAGCACACCGGCCAACAGCAGAATGGAAGGTGCCTGATATGGCTACCGAGCAATTCAGTGCCGTCGAAGTCATCCGCGCCAAGCGCGATGGCGGCGAACTGAGCAACGAGATGATCGACTGGACCATCGACGCCTACACCCGCGGGGCCATCGCCGAAGAGCAGATGTCCGCGCTGAACATGGCCATCTACTTCCAGGGCATGAACCGCAACGAGATCTCGCGCTGGACCACCGCGATGATCAACTCCGGGGAACGCATGGACTTCTCTGCCCTCACCGACCCGTCGGGCAAGAAGCTGGCCACCACCGACAAGCACTCCACCGGCGGCGTGGGGGACAAGATCACCTTGCCGCTGGCTCCGCTGGTCGCCAGCTTCGGCGTGGCCGTCCCGCAGCTCTCGGGCCGCGGGCTGGGCCACACCGGCGGCACCCTGGACAAGCTCGAAGCCATTCCCGGCTGGAAGGCGGACCTGTCCAACGAGGCGCTGTTCTCCCAGCTGTCCAACGTCGGCGCGGTCATCTGCGCCGCCGGCACCGGACTGGCTCCAGCGGACAAGAAGCTCTACGCCCTGCGCGATGTCACCGCCACTGTGGAAGCCATCCCGCTGATCGCGTCCTCGATCATGAGCAAGAAGATCGCCGAAGGCACCGGCACCCTGGTGCTGGATGTGAAGGTCGGCTCCGGCGCGTTCATGAAGGACGAGGCCATGGCCCGCGAACTGGCCGAGACGATGGTGAACCTGGGCACCGATGCGTCGGTGAACACCGTGGCGCTGCTGACCAACATGGAAACCCCGCTGGGCCTGACCGCCGGCAACGCCATCGAGGTCGAGGAATCTGTTGAGGTCCTGGCCGGCGGCGGACCAGAGGACGTCGTGGAGCTGACCGTGGCCCTGGCCACCGAGATGCTTGCCGGGGCAGGCATCAAGGATGCGGATGTCCCCGGTGCGCTGAAGAACGGCAAGGCCATGGACATCTGGCGCAAGATGATCGCGGCCCAGGGCGGCGATCCGGATGCCAAGCTGCCGGTAGCCAAGGAATCGCACACCGTGGTGGCGCCCGCCGAGGGCGTGCTGATCAAGCTCGACGCGATGGACATCGGCCTGGCCGCCTGGACCCTGGGCGCAGGACGTGCCCGCAAGGAAGACAGCGTCCAGGCCGGCGCCGGCGTGCGCATGCACGTGAAGCCAGGTGCCTTGGTTCGCCGTGGCGAGCCGATTGCCACCTTGCTGACCGACACCCCGGCCAAGATGGAGCGTGCCATCGAGCTGGTCCAGCGCGCCATCATGATCGGTTCGGCCGATGACCGTCCGGACACCCGCCTGATCCTGGACCGCATCGCTGCCAAGTAGCCGAATCCGGATGGGCGCTCAAAGAGCCGGGAAACACGTTGCCGTGTTTCCCGGCTCTTTCGCTTGCCGGCGACCGATCCGCTGGCAATCAGTGCCCCGCTCCAGAAATATCGGGAGCCTGGTCGCCCTGCGAGTGCTCTTCCCCGGCCTCGCTGCCTGCAGCAGCTGGGCTTTTCTTTTCAGGAGGGCTCTGCAGGTCCGTTCGTCTTCGAAGTCGCGGTAGCTATTACCTGGAATCCTTGTGGTTCCCAGGCCAGCTGCCGCAGTGGAAGTTCCCAGAAAGTTCCCGGGAACAATAACGGCGTAGTCAAACGTTAGTCAGTTAACTCCTACCTGGGTAGCAGATGGGAATTGTCCACAACGCAACGTAAGCAGGATGCGCGCAGGTGAGTTCTCGAGCGAAAATGGAGAGACATTCAGCGCATGGAGCGCCTTGGGAAAGTAGATGTAGGCACGCATGGAATTAGTCAATGAGGCGATCACGCAGGCCGCTAGCGCATGGTGGATCCTGCCGTTATTGTTTCTGTTCTGCATGATCGATGCGATTTTCCCCCTCGTCCCGAGTGAATCATTTTTGGTTTCACTGGCCGCGGTCGGCGTCCACACCGGTGTTCCCAACCTTGTCCTGATCGGCTTGCTCGGTGCCGGCGGTGCCTTGCTCGGCGACCAGATCACGTACGCCATCGGACGCAAGATCGGATCCAGGGGCTTCAAGTGGATGCGCGGGCAACGCGCGCAGCGGGTGCTGAACTATGCCGAGAAGAAACTTGAAACCTCGGGCGCTCTGCTGATTTTCACGGCCCGATACATCCCGATTGGCCGAGTGGCCGTGAACCTGACCGCGGGCGCCACCGGATTCAGCCACAAGCGCTTCACCCTCTTCGACACCATCGGCGTGCTGACCTGGGCCGCCTACTCCGTCAGCATCGGTGCGCTGGCCGGCAACTGGATGCACGACAACAAGCTGCTGGGCATTGCAGTTTCCATTGTCATCGCCGTAGTGCTCGGATTCGTCATCGACCGGATCGTCAGCTGGGTGCTGGATCGCCTGCATCGGCGCGCGGCGAAGCGCGAAGGGCACCCGGTGCAACCAGCCAGGCAGACCGTCCCGCCAACCCCTGACGAGGGTTAACCTCCCGTATTGATCAGGGTCACATAGTGGCTCGCAGATCTTTACCCGTTGGAGCTGTCAGTTCCACGAAAATGCGACTAGGCTCAGTGGTGTGACTGAAGAAATGATTCATACTGACTACGATCCCGAATTCGATTTCCGGGATCTGCCTAAAGTTTCGCTCCATGACCACCTCGACGGTGGTTTGCGCCCTCAGACGATCATCGAGCTGGCCGCCGAGATTGGACACGAGCTGCCAGAGACCGAAGCAGAAGCTTTTGGCGAATGGTTCCGTGAATCAGCCGACTCCGGCTCGCTGCCACGCTACCTGGAAACCTTCGAGCACACCGTCGCGGTCATGCAGACCCGAGATGCGCTGATCCGCGTTGCCCGCGAATTCGTAGAGGACCTCGCTGAAGACGGTGTCATCTACGGCGAAGTCCGCTATGCACCAGAGCAGCACCGCCGCGAAGGCTTGAGCCTGGACGACGTCGTCGACGCCATCCAGGAAGGCCTGGACCAGGCCTGCGAGCAGCTCAACGCCGAGGGCCACCCGATGCAGATCGGCCAGATCGTTACCGCCATGCGCCACAGCGACCAGGGCGTGGAAATCGCCAAGCTGGCCCTGCGCCACCGTGGTCGTGGCGTCGTCGGTTTCGATATCGCCGGTGCTGAAGATGGCTTCCCGCCCTCGGTGATGAAGGAAGCTTTCGACCTGCTGGCCGAGAACCTCTTCCCAACCACCGTGCACGCTGGCGAAGCAGCCGGCCTGGATTCCATCAAGGAAGCCATCCTGATCGGCCGCGCCCAGCGCCTGGGCCACGGAGTCCGCGTAGCCGAGGACATCGAGATCGAGTTCGGAGCTATCGACGAGAACGGCGAAGAACTCAGCGACGATACCGGCCTGGTATCGCTGGGCCCGGTAGCGAACTGGGTCCGCGAACGCGGCATCCCGCTGGAAGTCTGCCCGTCCTCGAACCTGCAGACCGGTGCTACCTCCAAATTCGGCGAAGGCATCGGGAACCACCCGATCGACCTGCTGGTCCAGACCGGTTTCAATGTCACCATCTCGCCGGATAACCGCCTGATGTCCGGCACCACCTTGTCCGATGAGTTCGAATTGCTGGTAGAAGCCTTCGACTACGACTTGGAAGATCTGCTGGATCTGACGCTGAACGCCGCCGAAGCTGCTTTCGTCCCGCTGGAAATGCGCGAGCTGCTCGTTGAGTACATCAACGACTACTACGACAACCTGCTGGATGACGAGGACTACGAAGAAGACGAATACGAAAACGTCGCCGACTAGTTCCAGGACCCAGCCGCCAGGCAACCACCGAAGCCGTCCCTTGCCCAAGCAAGGGGCGGCTTCGCTGGTTCCAAGGGCAGGTGGTTCCTAGAACGGGTACTGCTTCTTGGTGGACTGCACGCCGACCCAGTGATCGGTGGTGAATTCCTCGATAGCCCACTCGCCGTTGAAACGGCCCAGACCCGAATTCTTCTCGCCACCGAACATCACATGCGGTTCATCATTGACGGTGATGTCATTGACGTGAGTCATCCCGGCCTTGATGCCGCGGGCAAAGGCGACGCCCTTCTCCAGGTTTTGCGTGAAAACGGCCGAGGACAAGCCGAATTCGGTGTCGTTGGCCAGTTCCAGCGCATGCTCTTCGGAGTCGGCCTTGGCGATGCCCACGACCGGGCCGAAGATCTCCTCGCGGAACAGTTCCATGCCGCTGGTGACATCTGCGAAGACGTGGGGAGAGACCACCCGGCCTGTGATCGAACCTGCCAGGACTTCGCGGGCGCCCTGGCCACGTGCGGTCTTGATCTTGCCGCTCACCGACGCCAACTGCGCATCATTGATGATCGGTCCCACGAGGTTGGCTGGATCGGCGGCATCGCCATAGCCGAGCTTGCCGACCTGCTCGATGAACTTCTCGATGAAGGCCTCATAGACCGGAGCCTGGACGATGATGCGGTTGATGGCCATGCAGATCTGCCCCTGGTGCAAGAACTTGCCCAGGGTCGCGGCCTTGGCTGCTTCGTCAAGATCAGCGTCTTCGAGCACGACGAATGGCGCGTTGCCGCCAAGCTCCAGCGCCACGCGTTTCATGTGCTCGCCGCTGACCGCGATTTTCCCGACGTTCTTGCCCACCGGAGTCGAACCGGTGAACGAAACCAGCGACGGGGTCCGATGCGCCACGAAGTAATCGCCGATTTCCGAACCGGACCCAACCACTGCGTTCAGCACGCCATCTGGCAGGCCAGCCTCGGCGAAAGCCTTGGCCAGGACCAAGGCTCCCACCAGCGGGGTATCCGAGGCGGGTTTGAGCACCACCGCATTGCCCAGGGCCAGGGCCGGCGCTACGGACCGGGCCGACAGCAGCAGCGGGAAGTTCCACGGGCTGATGACGCCCACCACGCCGACCGGTTCGCGGTAGACCCGGTTCTCCTTGCCCTCGGCATTGGAGGGCAGGATCTTGCCGTGCACGCGGGTGGGGAAGGTGGCTGCTTCGCGGATGGCAGCGATGGTGCCGCCCAGTTCGATGTTCGCCTTCAACTGCGTGGAACCGGACTCGGCGGTCAACAGCGCCAGGATGCCCTCGAAGTTCGACTGCAGGTAGTCGGCGGCCTGGTTCAAGACCTTCGAGCGCTTGCCGGGGGAGAGCGCCGCCCAGCCTGGCTGCCCAGCGGCGGCAGCGCCATAGGCGTCGTCGACGTCGTCGGTCGACGCCTGGCGGATCTCGGCCAGGAGCGAGTCATCAAAAGGGTTGGCAGTGCGCAGGATGCGCTCGGAGCGCCCCTCAACCCACCGGCCGCCGATGAAGAGTTTGGCTGGAAGCTGATCCAGGAATTCCAGCTGGGCGGTGTCTTGGACGGTCATTGGCAATCCTTCGCGTCGTCGGGATGAACTACGGCCATGCTAGCCCGAATGGGCAGCAATGGGCAGCTCCTTGGCCGCAGGCTGAAAGCCCGCTTCGATAGCATGTTCCTATGCCGGAGAACAGAACGCAGCTAGAGCAGCTCAACGCCACCGTACGGACCCTTCGCAGCAGATGCGCCTGGACTGGCGCGCTGACTCACGAGTCGCTGCGCACCTACCTCATCGAGGAAAGCTATGAGGTGCTGGACGCCATCGCTGAACGGAACCCGGATCTGTTGAAGGAGGAGCTGGGGGACTTGTACTTCCAGATCCTGCTGCATTCGCTGATCGCCGAGGAGCAAGACCATTTCGTCCTGGACGATGTCGCCGAAACGCTGAATGCGAAGCTATTGCGCCGCAACCGGCATATTTTCGACGAGCAGGGCCAGGTCCGCCAGGACGTCATCACGGATGTGGATGAGATTATCCGCGTGTGGGATGCGGCGAAGCAGGCCGAACGCGCCGGCCAGCCGAAGAAGCGGAAGAACGCGGGACTGCCCGCTGGGCTGCCGTCCCTGGCGCTCGCGCAGAAATTGCTTGATCGCCATGCCAGAGCAGGATCGGCACAGCCCGCGGCCGGGCTAGTCACCGAGCAGGTTCGTGAGCGAATCGTCGACGAGTTCTCCCTGGCCAAGGAATTGATGGCCCTGTCAGCGAGGGCCGAGGAGCTGGGCCTGGATGCCGAATCTGTGCTGCGCGCGGCCCTGGGCCAGCAATACGGCGCGGAAACTGGCGCAACAACATCGCCCAAATCACCTTCGAAGCGCTAGGCTAGAGACAGGCAATGGCGCCGACGGTCTTATCAGCGACCGCTGGTTGACCTGCCCCAAGACCACCCCTTTTCTACAAGGAGTCCATACTCATGGCATTGATTGACGCCATTCACGCGCGCGAAATCCTTGATTCCCGCGGCAATCCGACCGTCGAGGTCGAGGTCCTGCTATCCGACGGCTCGCATGGCCGTGCTGCTGTTCCTTCCGGTGCATCCACCGGCGCTTTCGAAGCAGCTGAGCGTCGCGACGGCGACAAAGACCGGTACCTCGGCAAGGGCGTACTGGGTGCTGTAGAGTCCGTCATCGACGAAATCGCCGACGAGCTGGAGGGCCTTGACGCCACCGACCAGCGCGCCATCGATGCCACCATGATTGAGCTGGACGGCACTGCCAACAAGTCCAAGCTGGGTGCAAACGCCATCCTCGGCGTCTCCCTGGCAGTGGCCAACGCCGCTGCAGTGAGCGCCAACCTGCCACTGTTCAAGTACCTGGGCGGCCCTAATGCGCACGTACTGCCAGTGCCACTGATGAACATCCTCAACGGCGGCTCCCACGCCGACTCCGACGTGGACATCCAGGAATTCATGATCGCCCCGCTCGGCGCGCCGACCTTCTCCGAGGGCCTGCGCTGGGGCGTCGAGGTCTACCACAACCTCAAGTCCGTGCTGAAGGAGAAGAACCTCTCCACCGGCCTGGGCGACGAGGGCGGCTTCGCTCCGAACCTGCCAAGCAACCGCGCGGCTCTGGAACTGATCACCGAAGCGATCAAGCGCGCTGGCTACACCCCGGGCGAAGACATCGCCCTGGCACTGGATGTCGCTTCCTCCGAGTTCTACGAGAACGGCGCTTACCAGTTCGAGGGCAAGGCGCTTTCTGCCCAGGAAATGAGCGACTACTACGCTGGCCTGGTCGCCGACTTCCCATTGGTTTCCATCGAGGATCCACTGGATGAAGACGACTGGGATGGCTGGAAGACCCTGACCGACGCCATTGGCGATAAGGTGCAGCTGGTAGGCGACGACCTGTTCGTCACCAACCCGCAGCGCCTGGCCGACGGCATCGCCAAGGGCACCGCCAACTCGCTGCTGGTGAAGGTCAACCAGATCGGTACCCTGACCGAAACCATTGATGCAGTGACCATGGCGCAGCGTGCCGGGTACACCACCATCACCTCGCACCGTTCGGGTGAAACCGAAGATGTCACCATCGCTGACATCTGCGTGGCAACCAACGCCGGGCAGATCAAGACCGGTGCACCAGCTCGCTCCGAGCGCGTAGCCAAGTACAACCAGCTGCTGCGTATCGAAGAAGACCTGGGCGCCTCGGCGGTCTACGCTGGCCGTAACGCGTTCCCGCGTTTCAACAGCTAATTTTCAGTAATAGCGAATAAGCTCGTCGGTAGTGGATACCGGCGGGCTTTTCGTTATTTAATGGAATTATCTTGCCAAGTCCACGGCAACACCGCAAGAAAAGCACCACGGGAATTGGGGGAGTATGGCTCAGCGACCACCGCGAATGCCTCGCCGTAATACTCCGGATCCGGCCGAAGAAGCCGTAATAACCCCGGTTGACCAGACGAAACATGACGGCGCAGGTTCCGAAGCTGAACCGCCTACCGACGCTCTGCGCATCGTCAGGCCACAAGCGCAGGCCAGGCAAACTCCTGCAACGCCGCGCCCACCGAAGGCCGCTCCCGCTGCGCAGAAGCCCAGAAGCGTTGCAGCACAGCCGAAATCGACGGCACGCCCAGCGTCAGATGCGTCACGTGAGCCGAAAAAATTTGCAGGAAATTACGCGCCGAAGCCGAAGGTGCCGCTGCGCGAACGTGCCAAGGAAAAGCAGAACGAACGCCGACGCGATGACCGGGTGAAGTTCTCTGCTGCCGTACGCCGCAAGCCGGGGCAGAAGCCGTCTGGCCAGAACCACGTCCCCGAGGGCGAACCCGTTGCTGCGCACCGGTTTTCCGGCCGTATCGCCGCCTTGATCGTAGTCCTGGCCTTCTTCGCAGTGATGCTCGTGCCCACGGTGAATTTCTACCGCACGCAGATGGCGGAACTGAACGAGCTGAATGCCTCGATCGAAGCGCTGGAGACGCAGCGCGATGACCTCAAGGCAGAGATCGCGCGCTGGGATGACCCGCTGTACATCAAGCAGCAAGCACGCGAGCGGATAAACTTGGTCATGCCTGGTGAAAAGCTCTACATGGTGGTGGGTGAACGCCCTAAGGATGAAGAGACGCCCGCCGACGGCAACGGAAGCACCTTCGAGGTGCGCCAGGAACTTCCATGGGTTGATGCTCTGCTCGACTCCGTTCGACGTTCTGCCACTGACTAACCACTTTAAACACGAAGAGACTTATAACCGTGACTGAACAGCCAATCCGCGAAGCCCTTGACGCCGCCGGACGAGTACCCAGCGAAGCTGACCTCGACACCCTGTCCCGCCAGCTGAACCGCCCGGTGCGCGATGTGGTGGAGATCGGTGCGCGCTGCGTTTGCGGAAACCCTCTGGTAGCCACCACGGCACCGCGCCTTTCCTCGGGTATTCCCTTCCCCACCACCTACTACCTGGCGCACCCGGTGATCACTGCGGCAGTGTCGCGGTTGGAAGCTGCCGGGTTGATGAACGAGATGAATGACCGCCTGGGCGAGGACGCGCAGCTGGCGCAGGCATATATCGATGCCCACGAGTCGTACCTGGCCAACCGCGATGCGATTGGCCAGCGCTCGGGGACCGGGGCCGTTCCGGAAATCGCTGGTGTCTCCGCTGGCGGCATGCCGACCCGCGTCAAGTGCTTGCACGTGCTGGTAGGGCACTCGCTGGCTGCCGGCGAGGGCGTGAACCCGCTGGGTGATGAAGCGCTGGCTGGGATTGCCCAGTGGTGGACCAAGGACAAGTGCTACTGCGTGGGTGCTTGGGATACCGAATCCGAGGCCCCGAGCCGTGACCGCTCGCGCCACGTGAAGACCCAGGAACAGCAGGACCCAGCGGCCAAGCGCGCAGAACGCGCCCGGAAGCGTGCCGTGCGTGAATCCGCACAGGGCGCTGACCAGGATGATGCCTAATGCGCGTGGCCGGTATTGACTGCGGAACCAACTCCATCCGTCTGCTGATCGCGGACATCGGGGCCGATGGCCAGCTGATCGACGTGCTGCGCACCATGCGCATCGTGCGCTTGGGCCAGGGCGTTGACGCTACCGGAGCTTTCGCTCCCGAGGCCTTGGAGCGCACCTTTGAAGCTGCTCGGGAGTACAAGAAGCTGTGCGATGAGCATGGGGTGGAAGCCATCCGTTTCGCAGCGACCTCGGCGGCCCGCGATGCATCGAATCGCGAGGTCTTCACCGAGCGGATCACCAAGATCCTGGGCGTTGCCCCGGAAGTGATCAGCGGTGAAGAAGAAGCCTCCCTGTCCTTTGCCGGTGCGGCTTCGGTTCGGGACGGGCAAAGCGGCAAGAGCCTGGTGATCGACCTCGGTGGTGGATCCACTGAATTCGTTCTCGGTGATGCCACCGGCCCGTTGGCAGCCAAGAGCCTGGACATGGGTTGTGTGCGCGTTACCGAACGGTTCCACCAAGCGGGATTGCGTTCGGACCAGGCCTTGGAATTCATGGACAGCACCTTGGAATCCTTGGCCGGATCGGTTGACGTTGCGCAGGTCGACGCGGTGATCATGGTTGCAGGCACTTTCACGACGCTCACCGCCCAGGCCCTGGGATTGAAGCAGTACGAGTCGGAAAAGATCCATGGGGCGCAGCTGAGCTTCGCCCAGATGCGCCAAGCCACCGCCAGCATGCTTTCCTACAGCCGGGAAGAGCGCGCGGCACTGGGCTTCATGCATCCGGGACGAGTTGATGTGATCCAAGCTGGCGCAGCCATTGTGCAACGCATCCTTCATTACCTTGAAAAGGCCAGTGGGAACCGCGAAATGGTTCTGATTGCTTCCGAACACGATATTCTCGACGGAATCGCGGCTTCAGCTGCCGCCGCCTGAACCTGTCACCCAGTCACCGACCCAAGGAGATGTCTTGAGCTCAGCTTTGCGTGCCAGGAAAAGAATGGGCTTCCTCAAGCTCGGCTCTCTGCTTGTCGCAGCGCTGTTGGCCTTCACCCTGCTCAGCGTGGGCGTACCTGCCCGCGCTGACAACATGCGTGAGTCCGAATACTGGCTCAAGTCGTTGGGCGTGGCCGAAGCGCACAAGACGACAAAGGGCGAAGGCGTCAAAGTCGCGATCATCGATACCGGCATTGATACCGCGCATCCAGACTTGAAGGGTGCCGTGGTTGGCGGTGCTGATATGTCCGGCTCAGGCGGAGACAAGGGCAACAAGCCCATAGGCGTCATGAGCGAGCACGGCACCTTGGTGGCTACCTTGCTCGGCGGGCGCGGCAACAACAAGGGCGAAATCAAGCGGGTTAAATCCGAGAACGAGCGCTTGAAGGCCGCGTGGGAAAAGGCCAAGAAGACCGCCGAAGACGAAGACGAGGACATTCCCCAGGAACCTGAGTACGAAAAGGTGCCAAAGCTGAAGAGCGGCAAGGGCGGCGTGCTCGGCGTCGCTCCGGCAGCAGACCTGCTGTCTGTGTCGCTGTGGATGGGCGAAGGCAACCCGGCGAAGATTCCAGTGGAAACCCAGATCCCCCGTGCCGTGAAATGGGCCGTGGATTCCGGGGCCAAGGTCATCAACATGTCTCTCGGTTCAACCAGCCCGGCATGGCCGGAAAGCTGGGATGACGCCTTCAAGTACGCAGAAGACCATGACGTGGTTATTGTTGCCGCTGCAGGCAACCGTTCGGGCGGCATGAGCCAGGTGGGCGCCCCGGCCACCATTCCGGGAGTGCTGACCGTGGCCGGCGTTGATGCCAGCGGCAAGGCTTCGCAGGATTCCTCGACCGAAGGCATTTCCATCGGCGTTGCAGCCCCTGCCGAGCAGTTGGTCGGCGGCTTGCCAGATGACGGCTACGCGCGCTGGTCCGGTACCTCCGGCGCGGCTCCTTTGGTGGCGGGCGTGGCCGCATTGATTCGTTCGGAATACCCGAACATGAAAGCTCCTGAGGTCATCAACCGCATCCTGAAGACCGCCAAGGACACCGGCACAGCCGGCGTGGACAACCTCTACGGCTACGGAATCATCGATGCGCAGGCGGCAGTGACGGCGAGCGTCCCCTCGGTATCCGAGAACCCGCTGGGCACGATCAGCGAGTGGATTCGCGTGCACCGCCGCGACACCCAGAAGACTGCTGATACCCCAGCTCCGGGCGTCTCGATGGAGAAATCGGACCTCAAGCAGGTCGCGGCGCCAGATCCGGTTCTTCCCGATGACTCGGCACCGGCGCTTCAGCCGTTGCTGATCGTCGGCGGGGGAGTGCTCTTGCTGCTGGTGATCATTGCAGGCATCGCCCAGACCCTGGTGCGTCGTCGACGCGAGAAGGCTGCGGCGCGGCTTGGTTCGGCTTCCTTGAGTTCATTGAAAGTCCCGGATCAAGCTGGCGGCCGGGATCTGTTCGACGAGATTCCCGAAGAAGAGAAGTAAATAGCGGACAAAGCGGGGTGGAAAGTGAAGATCCACCCCGCTTTTTCGCGCCTTCCGATGCTTAATTCGACAGGTTGGTGCGAACCTCGGCAGTCGGAAACGCCCATGCCTGGCGACGACGTGACACACCGAACGGAAATAGTTAGTGAATGTTTTCACTAACTCGAAAAATCCGCGTAGAATCAACAGTATGTCGATCATCGAAACCTCCCAGAAGCGTCCGCGCATTCTTATCGTCGGCGGTGGCTACGTAGGCCTGTACGTCGCGATGAAGTTGCAGAAGAAGGTCAAGGCACACGGCGGCATCGTCACCGTTGTCGACCCGAACCCGTACATGACTTACCAGCCATTCCTGCCAGAAGTTGCCGGTGGCCAGATTGAACCACGCCACGTTGTGGTCTCGCACCGTCAGCACCTGAAGCACTCCGAGCTGGTCAACGGCCGCGTGCTGAGCATCGACCATGCCAACAAGAAGGCTGTCATTGCTCCGGTCAACGGCGAGCAGTTCGAGCTGGAATACACCGATGTCGTGATGTCCGCTGGTGCGGTCACCCGTACCTTCCCCATCGCTGGCCTGGCTGAAACCGGCATTGGCCTGAAGACCATCGAAGAGGCCGTCGCCCTGCGCAACAAGGTTGCCGAGCGCATCGAGTCCGCTTCGAACATGACTGATCCAGTTGCACGCAAGCGCGCCCTGACCTTCGTGGTTGTCGGCGGCGGCTTCGCCGGCATCGAGACCATCGCCGAGCTGGAAGACATGGCCCGTCACTTGATCGGCCTCAACGACCGCATCGATGCGAAGGAAGCACGCTTCGTCCTGATCGAGGCCATGGGCCGCATCATGCCAGAAGTCACCGCCGAGCAGGCGGAGTGGGTTGTCGATCACCTGCGCAGCCGCGGCATCGAGGTCTTGCTGAACACTTCGCTGAACAATGCCGAAGAAGGCAACCTGGAACTGATCAACATGGCCGACAAGTCCCCAGCGGGCGAGTTCGGTTCCGACACCTTGATCTGGACTGCTGGCGTCATGGCCAACCCGATGGTTCGCTCCACCGATTTCCCAATCGAGCAGCGCGGCCGCATCGAGACCCGCACGGACCTTCGTATCAAGGATGCCAACGGCGAACCTCTGGAAGGCGCCTGGGCAGCCGGCGATATCTCGGCAGTCAAGGACGTCACCGGCGGCCTGCCGGACGGCACCTGCGTTCCCAACGCACAGCACGCAGTGCGCCAGGCCAAGCTGTTGGCCAAGAACCTGTACGCTGCGCGCTACGGTGTTGGCACCATCAAGGAATACAAGCACTCCAACCTGGGCGCAGTTGCCGGCTTCGGCCGCAACAAGGGCGTTGCCAAGGTTGTTGGCATCAAGCTCAAGGGCTGGCCAGCATGGATGGCACACCGCGGCTACCACGGCATGGCCATGCCGACCTTCGAGCGCAAGTTCCGCGTCGTTGGCGACTGGCTGGTTGCACTGGTCTTCAAGCGCGATGCCCTGCAGCTGAACAACCTCGAAGCACCACGCACTGCTTTCGAAGAGTCGGCCAAGCCGAAGAAGTAGGCTTGAGCCGTAGTTGATCGACGATGATGCGAGGGGCCAAGCAATTGGCCCCTCGCGTACGTCAGCAAAGAAGGATTTTCTATTTGCTTCGCCGATCACGTAAAATTTGAGAGTCTTGCCCCTATGGTGGAATTGGCATACACGGCTGACTTAAAATCAGCTGCCGAAAGGCTTGTGGGTTCGAGTCCCACTGGGGGTACAGAATAAGGCCGTTGCTGTTCCGGATTTTCCGGTCAGCAGCGGTCTTTTCTTTTGCCAAAAGTGGGAGCGCATCCATCGTTCAACCCCAGGCATCGTGCATTCCACCAAAATCGGCTGCCAAGGCAACCTTGATGGTAGAACTTTCAAGAATATCGCTGACAGAGTAGTTTTTCTTCGGAAAAATGCCCTATATCATCCTTCCGACTGAGTGATTTCACAGCAATGCTCAATAGGATTAAGCAAAAGATCTTCAGCTAGCCACGTGCCGGCGCAATCGCAATCTATGGGGGAATGACATTGGGCAATCCAATTTTTGGTTCCAGCAGCCGCTCTGATGCTTGGGGAACCAAGCCTGGAAGTGCTGTTGGATTCCGTGACACCGCAAATATGAGCGCAGACCAGCTGCAGCAGATGTACCAGCAGCCTGCTGCAACCAGCGCCGACACCGGCCGCATGACCATCGGAACCACGATCAACAAGACCGTGCTCTGCCTGGCCTTGGTTGTTGTTGGCGCCGCGATTGGCTGGGGCATGCCGGCCCTCATGTTGCCAGGTGCCTTGGTTGGCTTTGTCCTCGGTCTGGTTAACGCTTTCAAGAAGCGCCCATCGCCTGTGCTCATCTTGCTGTATGCCGCAGCCCAGGGCCTGTTCCTTGGCGGTCTCTCCGGATTCCTTGAAAGCCGTCAAGGTATGCAGGGAATCGCTATCCAGGCTGTACTGGCTACCCTGTGTGTTGCCGGCGTAACCTTGGCGCTGTACCGCTCGGGCAAGTACCGCATGACTCCCAAACTGAACAAGATGTTCATGATCGGCATGGTCGGTCTGATCGTCTTCTCGCTGCTCAACATGGTTCTGATGCTCACTGGCGTCATCGATGGCATGTTCGGCATGCGCCACGGCGTCCTCGGCCTGGTTATCGGTGTAGTTGCTGTATTGCTGGCAACCTACGCACTGGTTGCCGACTTCACCATGATCGAGGAACTGTCCAACCAGGGCGCTCCAGCCATCATGGCATGGCGCGGTGCCTTCGGCCTGACCATGACCCTGATCTGGCTGTACACCGAGATCCTGCGTATTCTTGCGATCCTGCGTGGCGACGACTAGCCACAATAGCATAGCTCGCAAGGACCAGTGCCCATTTCGGGCACTGGTCCTTGTGCGTTAATCACCTGTCCAAATATGAATTTTTATGATCGGCCGCACCGCGGTTGCCGTGGAAAATGACAGCTTATTGGGCAGTCATGCGAAACTTTGGTTAGATTCTCCTGTAGAGATTCAGTTACTCAACTCACAACAAGTTTGGCAGGAAGAACGCAATGAGAGTCGATCAAACATCAGGAAAGCCGCCGGGCTTGGTGAAATCCCTGGGCAACTTGGATGCCCTGGCCCTAGGGTTCGGTGCCATGATCGGCTTCGGCTGGGTAGTGCTCACCGGTGGGTGGCTGGATAACGCGGGCACCATGGGGGCGGTCCTGGCCATGCTCGTTGGCGGTGGCATCATGGCCGTCGTTGGCCTGACCTATGCCGAACTGACCGCGGCCATGCCAAAAGCCGGGGGCGAGCACAACTTCATCCTGCGCGCCTTGGGAGCCCGGCCTTCGTTTATTGGATCCTGGGCAATTACCGGCGGCTATGTGACTATCGTGGCTTTCGAAGCGGTCGCTTTGCCGCGGACCGTGGAATACATCTTCCCGGGCATGAGCCAGATTCCCCTGTGGACTGTTGCCGGTTTCGAAGTAAACCTGACCTGGGCGTTGGTAGGCGTGCTTTCAGCGGTGGTGATCACCTGGATCAACATTCGCGGCGTGAAGCAAGCTGGCGTATTGCAGACGTTCGTGGTGCTCTTCCTGATGGTTATCGGCGTCTTGATGATCGTGGGAGCCTTTGCCGGCGGCGAAGCCAAGAACATGGAACCGTTCTTCACCCCAGGGACCAGCGGCTTCTTCGCCGTGCTGGTGGCAGTGCCATTCTTGTTCATCGGTTTCGACGTGATTCCGCAGTCCGCGGAAGAAGTGAATATTCCGGCCAAGCAAATTGGCAAGCTCGTAGTCGTCTCCGTAGTCTTGGCCACCATTTGGTACGTCATGGTTGTCCTGACCACATCGTCGGCCATGCCTGCATCGCAACTAGCTGGAGCTGACATTGCAACGGCGGATGCCTTCGGGGCCATGTTCGGTTCGGAGCTGATGGCCAAGGTGCTGATTGCTGGTGGCATCGCCGGCATCTTGACCTCATGGAACTCTCTATTGCTGGGAGCTTCGCGATTGGTCTACTCGCTGGCTCGAAGCGGCATGCTTCCTTCCTGGTTTGGCACATTGCATCCCAAATACCGCACTCCAGCCAACGCCCTGGTCTTCATCGGCGGAATCTCCATGCTGGCCCCATTCTTCGGAGCTGAGATGCTGGGGTGGCTTGTGGATTCGGGAGCGCCAAGCATCATCGTGGCCTACTTCCTGGTCTCGGTCACCTTCCTCGTGCTGCGCAAGCGCGAACCCATGATGGATCGGCCGCTGCGCGTTGGCGGCAACGGAATTGCTGGAACTGTCATCGGCTGGACTTCAGTCCTTCTTACCGCCGCGCTCTTCAGCCTCTACATGCCTGGCATGCCGGCATCTCTGAGCTGGGAACCGTGGGCCATCTTCGCCATTTGGTGGGCATTGGGCGCAATTTTCTTCTTCAAGGTACCCGCAGGCATCAAGCCCGGTGAAGACGCTGAGGAGAGGGTCCTTGAAGCGATCATGCGCCGCCGGAGATAGCACGCGCGAAGCGCCTGATGAGCTTTGGCTTTCAAGGTGGCATGAGCAATAAGATGCAGCCTGTGCAATCTGGTTACCCGCGACAGGGGCAAATAAACATATTGAATTAGATTTCTAGGACCAGTGCCCATATCGGGCACTGGTCCTAGGTTTTTGTCACAATTGAGACATGGATCAAGAAGCTGTCTGGCAAACGCGATAGCGTGGTTCCATGAAGAGCAGCCGGTTGGAACGTCTACGACGTTTTCGTGTTTCACTTCCGAGTCAGCCGGCGGAAATTCCCGCCACGCCAAGGCCAGATTTGACGGATTTCAAAAGTGCCGAGGATATGCCGTATGCCATGCGCATGGCAGCGGCGTGGGCTTGGCGTTTCCTGATCATCATCGCAGCCGTGGGCGTGCTGGTGTGGGCGCTGTCAAAAGTCTCCTTGCTGGTCATCCCGGTTTTCATCGCAGCGCTGCTGGCGGGGTTGCTCTCACCGGTTGTCAATACGATGAACTCCAAGCTTGCGGTACCTCGCGGGTTGGCCGTCGGCATTACTCTCATCGGTTTCCTTGCACTGGTCACCGCAGGACTATCGGTAGCAGGGCAAAAACTGTCAGCCGGTTTTACCGCCCTGTGGACCCAAGCGCTTTCGGGCATCGAGCAGGTCCAGAACTGGCTGTTCAATGGCCCGCTCAAGCTGACCAACGACGACCTGCAGAAGGTGCTGGACGATACCCTCGTCCAGCTTCGCGGCAATGCCACCAACATCCTGAGTGAAGCAATCAGCTGGACCTCCGCGATCGGGCAGATCCTGACAGGCACATTGCTGGCCGTCTTCGCCTTGATATTCCTGCTGCTTGACGGGCGCAAAATCGGTTTGTTCCTGGTGAACCTCTTGCCGCGCCGCGCCCGCCCGGCGATGGACGGAGCCTTGACCCGGGGCTGGGCCTCGCTGGTCACCTACGTGCGAGTCCAGATGATCGTTGCGCTGATCGACGCCATCGGCATCGGATTCGGTGCATTCTTCCTGGGCGTGCCACTTGCCATGCCACTGGGCGTCCTGGTCTTCATCGGCTCCTTCATCCCGATCGTCGGTGCACTGTTTACCGGTGCCCTGGCAGTTTTGCTCGCTTTGGTAGCCAATGGCTGGGTCAACGCATTGATCATGCTGGCCGTAGTGCTGCTGGTCCAGCAGGCGGAGTCCAACATCCTGCAGCCACTGATTATGGGCAAGGCAGTAAGCCTGCATCCGCTGGCAGTGGTCCTGTCAGTAGCCGGCGGCACCATGCTTGCAGGCATTCCGGGTGCGCTATTCGCCGTACCGCTGCTGGCGGTGGTCAACGCGGTCGTGAAATACCTGTCGGGCCGAACCTGGGAAACCGACCAATTCGTGATTGAGCACTACGGAAACCAAGTAGTGGCGCAGAGCCCTAAGGCGAGCGACCCAGCGAAGGCCGACCCGCCGGCTGCAGCTGCAGGACCTGCCGCCGCACCAACAGCTTCGCCGGAAACCCGGCACCCTGAGTCCACAGCAGATGAGGAATAATCCATGAGCACCGAACCTACTTTGCCGGTTACGCTGGCTGATATCGAAGCCGCCGCTGAAGTACTCAAACCGGTTATTGCCCGCACCCCGGTGGAGCATTCCCGTGTTTTGTCCCAGCATGTTGGCGCCGAAGTTTTCCTCAAATGCGAGAACATGCAGCGCGCCGGATCCTTCAAGGTCCGCGGTGCCTATGTACGCATGTCCAAGCTCAGCGACGACGAGAAGGCCCGAGGCGTGGTCGCCGCGTCGGCAGGCAACCACGCGCAGGGCGTTGCCCAGGCCGCCAGCCACCTCGGAATCAAGGCGCGCATCTACATGCCCCGGGGCGTCGCCTTGCCGAAACTGACCGCGACGCGTGATCATGGTGCAGAAGTCGTGCTTTTCGGTGACACCGTGGATGAAGCGCTGGCCGAGGCGCAGCGTTTTGCCGACGAGTCCGGGGCAGTCTTCGTGCATCCTTTCGACCACCCGGACATCATTGCCGGCCAAGGCACCATCGGCTTGGAACTGCTCGAACAGCTTCCTGAAGTCGACACCGTGCTGATGGGTGTTGGCGGCGGTGGACTGCTGGCCGGCGTTGCCATCGCGCTGAAAGCCAAGGCCCGCGAACTGGGCCGCGAGATCAAGGTGGTGGGTGTCCAGGCGGAGAACGCCGCGGCCTACCCTCCATCCCTGGCCGCTGACGCGTTGGTCCCGCTGGATAACGTGCACACCATTGCCGACGGCATCGCTGTAGGCAAGCCGGGGCAGCTGCCTTTCGCGATCATCAAGGAATTGGTTGATGACGTGGTGACGGTATCGGAAGATACGCTCGCACGAGCTCTGGTGGTGCTCCTGGAGCGCAACAAGCTCGTGGTGGAACCAGCCGGTGCGGTGGGCGTCGCGGCACTGCTGGAGAACAAGCTGGAAGCGCACGGGATCAACCCGGCAACCACCGCGGTAATCCTTTCTGGCGGCAACATCGATCCGCTGCTGATGCTCAAGGTGATCCAGCGTGGCCTGTCTGCGGCCGGCCGCTTCTTGACCATACGCATGATGCTTCCAGACCGCCCCGGCTCGCTCGCGCAGATCTCCAACATCATCGCCGAATCGGATGCGAATGTCACCCGTCTGGACCACACCCGTATCGGTGGTTCGCTGTCCATGGGCGATGTCGCGATCACCATCGACCTGGAAACCAAGGGCCATGAGCATTCCAAGACGGTGCTCAATAACCTGCGCGCCGAAGGCTTCGACCCGCAGATCACCAATACTGCCGGCGGTTCAGTCGCCTAGCGCATAAGCAGCAAAGTCCGAAGGC
>NZ_JBLVOC010000027.1:421859-437101 GCF_053543575.1 Glutamicibacter sp. AGC84 | reverse complement strand
CCTTCGGACTTTGCATTGCAGCCTATTAGCTAGGACTGGTAAGGCTTTGCAGAGATGATCTCAACCTTGATGTCGCGGCCGTTTGGAGCCAAGTACGACAGCTTGTCGCCGACCTTTGCGCCGTGCACGGCAACGCCAATAGGGGACTGCTCGGAGTAGACCTCGAGGTCGGTGTCGCCGGCAACTTCGCGGGAGCCGAACAGGAAGGTGGTCTCGTCGCCAGCGATATTGGCGACAACCAGCATGCCTGGCTCAACAACACCGTCATCGGCAGGAGCATCGCCTACGTCGGCGCGGCGCAGCAGATCCTTCAGGTAGAGGATGCGCGCTTCGGCCTTGCCCTGCTCTTCACGGGCGGCGTGGTAACCGCCGTTCTCCTTCAGGTCACCTTCCGAACGTGCCTGCTCGATACGGGCAACGATCTCGGCACGTCCCGGGCCTGAGAGGAAAGTCAGTTCGTCCTGGAGCCGATCGTAGGCTTCCTGAGTCAGCCAAACGACAGGTTCGTTGCTGTTGGTGCTCACGTTGTACTTCCTTTGGTCAGTTAGGACTTCGCTTGGCCTTGGGACCGCTAAGTGGTCCTAAAGCCGAAAGCCACCGAAACGGTGGCGTCGACGAAGTCGGATTCGGTACGGATCTGAGGGCTCGCACGTTATGGGCGATGCAAGCAAAGACCCCGCCAGGCTCATGTCCTAGTACTCAGCTAGAACCATGCGCCGATGCGGGGCGAAACGTATCTTTTCAACGATAGTAGTCGCCAAAACGATTTAAGCCCAATAGATTCAGCTATTAGGGGATGAAGAAGCTGAAATATTAACCCTTGTATTCCTGCGGAACCTCGTAGCAGGACTCCACGCCAGCGGTGGTCGCCAGGTTGTCGGTATGCAGGTCAATCTCCAGGCGTTGGGTGATGTGCCCGGTAGCTTCTCCAGGATCAAGCAAAATGGTGTCGTATCCGACGATGGCCTTGGATTCATTCATCGCACGAATATCGCACTGCACGCGGTGCTTGGTGTTGTATTCGACTGCGACAATGGCCTTGGCCTTCGTTGCGGAAATGACCTCGAACTCGATGTCCTGCGCGCTGATGGCGCTGTAGTTGTTGAAGCCGACATAGGCGGCCCCCGCAACGCCGACGGAGAGCGCGGCAGCAATTAGCCAGTTACGCGTTTTCCTGGGAAGACTGCGTTTCTTGGGGTTGTTGTAGCGAGCCGTTAAGCTTGGATCAGACATTATTTGCCTTGCACCACTCTCTTGCCTGGCGGCATTTGAACTGGGAATGCCGTACGTTGGTTCCTTACTCAAGTTTACCGTCTTTCAGCATGGGGGAATAACCGGTGGTCGGCTGTGAGTTGTTATGGATGACGGACAGATTCGAAGCTTCGGGCCGTCCAAAAACGTGGCATAAGGAAAGAAGATAAGTGGAGATTCACGACGTGAAGAAAATTGCTCCTTCGCAGGGTCTGCGGCTCATGGCTATTCACGCGCACCCGGACGACGAATCTTCAAAGGGTGCTGCAACGATGGCTGCCTATGTTGATGCTGGCGCCGAAGTGATGGTCGTTTCCTGCACCGGCGGTGAGCGCGGGGATATCCTCAACGCCGCCGCCGGCGAACTCGCCCATGCGCACCGCGACCTGGCGGGCGTCCGGCGCACCGAGATGGCCGAGGCCGCTGCAGTGCTGGGCGTCAAGCACCGCTGGCTGGGCTATGTGGACTCCGGCTTGCCGGAAGGGGATCCGCTGCCGGAGCTGCCCTTTGGCGCCTTCGCCTTGCAGCCAGTAGAAATCGCTGCTGCCGGCATCATCAAGCTGATCCGTGAATTCCGTCCCCACGTCATCACGACCTATGACGAAAACGGCGGATACCCCCACCCGGACCACATCCACTGCCATAAGGTTTCAACCTTTGCCTTTGAGCACGCGGCTAATCCGCAGATGTACCCGGAACTGGGTGCGCCGTGGTCGGTGAGCAAGTTGTACTACGACCGTGCTTTCGCACCGGATCGTTTCCGCACCTTGCACTACGCGATGCTGGAAGCAGGCTACGAGTCCCCCTACACCGAGCGCGTTGCGCTGTGGGAAGCGGACGAGGAAAACCAGATGTTCAAGTGGGTTTCCCCACACACCACGACCACCCAGATCAACTGCGCGGATTTCTTCTCGCAGCGCGATCAGGCGTTGCTGGCCCACAGAACCCAGATCGACCCGGAAGGTTTCTTCTTCGCCGTACCGGAACACGTCTACGCGGAGCACTGGCCGTGGGAAGACTACACGCTGATTTCCTCCAAGGTAGCTACCGAGTTGCCCGAGACCGACCTGTTTGCCGGACTAAGATAGTACTAAGCGCTTTCCAGTACTAGAAAAGAGTTGTCTTTACATCGTGAATACGATCTTCGAATCCCTAGCTCTGACTTCCTCGACCCTCGGTGTCGGTACGGAGACCAGCAGCGAATACGGTCCAGGATTCCTTGGGTTCATTTTCACCGCAGCCTTGGTGGTTGCCGTGATCTTCCTGATTCGCGACATGGTCCGTCGAGTGCGCCGCGTGCGCTACACCTCGGAAGCCGAGGCAAAGCAGCAGGAAATGGTGGCCAAGGGAGAAGAGCGCAAGCTTCAGGAATCCGAAGAGCCGCACGACCCGAAGACCGACGAACAGCAGTAGGCGCTTTGTGAGCTGCGCGATAGCATGATTGCGTGGCTCAACGACTCGCTGGCTCATCCAGCCAATACCTCAGACAGCATTCGCACCAACTTGTCGACTGGTTCCCCTATGGGGACGAAGCCTTCGAACAGGCCCGGTTGCGCGACGTACCGGTCATGCTTTCCATCGGCTACGCTGCCTGCCATTGGTGCCACGTGATGAGCCACGAGTCTTTCGACGATCCTGAAATCGCGGCGCTGCTGAACGAAAACTTCGTAGCTATCAAAGTGGACCGCGAAGAGCATCCGCTCGTGGACGACACCTACATGCTGGCTACCCAGGCGCTCACCGGTGCCGGTGGTTGGCCGATGACGATTTTCGCCCTTCCTGACGGGCGTACCGTGCATGCCGGCACGTACTATCCGAAGACGCCCCGTGGCAAGACTCCGAGCTTCCGCCAAGTGCTCAACGCCGTCCACGAGGCCTGGGATACCAAGCGCGATTCGCTGGAAGAGCAGGCCCAGATGCTCGCCGCGCATTTGGCAGAACTCGGAAGCCGCCAGAGCTCGCTGTTGTCGCTGCAGTCGCAGCAGCCAGCAGAGCAGGCCTTCGGCGCAGCACTTGATCGATGGGTTGCCGCCACCAAACCGGAAGGCGGCTTCACCCCGGCGCCTAAATTCCCGCCGACCTGGGCTCTGAAGACACTGTGGCGTGCAGTGGTCACCACCCCGGACCGCGCTGCCGAGGCCTTCGCCGCAGCGGCCACCCATCTCGAAGCGATGTTCCTTGGCGGCCTGCAGGATCATGTTGATGGTGGTTTCGCCCGTTACTGCGTTGATGAGAACTGGTCGGTCCCGCACTTCGAGAAGATGCTCTACGACAATGCCGGCCTGCTTTCACTGGCGGCTCGCACCAGTGTCCTGGCGGCGGAATTCGCCCGCAAGTCCGAAGGGGAGATAGCCCAGCGCGCGCAGAATCTCGCCTGGCTCGCCCAGCGCAGCGCCCAAGGCATTATCGACTTCCTCAGCGAGGAACTGCTCACCGCATCTTCGGACGCTCCAGCCTTCGCGGCTTCCCTGGATGCCGATTCATCCCGTGATGGCCAGCAGATCGAGGGCGCGTACTACACCTTTAGCCGCGAGGAAATCGCACTGGTCACCGACCCTTTGATTCAGCGGCTGCCCAAGGGGTTGTTGCGTTTCGCGCCGGTGGCCGAGGACCCGCAGAACTTCTGCTTCTCGCTGTTGAGGGTTCCTGAAACGAACGAAATCGGTGTTCTCCATGAACTGCGGGATGCAATGCGCACGCTGCGCCGCTCGCGAATTATGCCGGTCCGCGATGAGAAGGCGATCGCCGGTTGGAACGGGCTGGCCATCGAAGCCTTGTCTGAAGCCGCGCTGCTCCTGGACCAGCCAGAAGCCTTGGCGCTCGCCGAGAAGGCAGCAACCTCGGTGTGGACGATGCAGTGGGATGAGAATGCCGGACGGCTGGCTCGCGTGAGCTTCGCCAATCGTGCTGAGCACGGCAATGAAGGCACCTTGCAGGACTATGCCGCCCTGGCCCTGGGATTCTTGGCGTTGGGCCAAGCCAGCGGGCACAAGCAGTGGGCTGAGCGTGCCAGTCGCTTACTGGGACGCGCTGCCGACTTCGTAGACCCGGAAACCGGGGTGCCGCGTGACGCGGTCCAAGCCGATGCGCGCATCGCAGCCCAGCGCAGCAACATTGCTGCCGTCACGGTGCTTGATGATGCGTTGCCGGCCTCGGGTGCGCTCTACGCCAAGGCGCTGGCGATGCATGCCCTGCAGTCCATGGCGGCGGGAGACTACACCGAAGCAGATGCGGCGGACTTGGAAAGCGCCCGCGTACTTTCTGCCCACGCCCTGGCTTTGGCCAGCGACGCGCCAACACAGGTAGCGACCGCCTTGGAAGTGCAGTGCATAGTTTCCAGCCCGGTCCAGTATCTTGCGCTGTCGCAGTGGGATTCGGCAGAAGCCAAGCGCGTGCGTTCGGTGGCGTTGAGCCTCGGATTGAATGTGCGCCACGATCCGTCGCTACCTGGTGCGGCCCAGACCGTCCAGATCCAGCCTTGCCGCGAAGAGCTTTGCCAGATGCCTGTAGCCGGGATGGACGGATTGTTCTCGCTGTTCGCTTCCGGAAAGGGTGCCTGAGCCCGGGAGAATGTGTCCATCGTGGACGCGGTGAAGCGGGCAGATACCCATGCTGGGCGATAAATAGCGGTAGATTTAGAACCTAGAGTTTTTGGAATCTATCGAAAGGCAGGGACAAGGTGCAGCTTCCGAACCTTGCGTACCGTTACTACGAACGGCGCTTGGCGAAGTCCCTCCCTGCCGACAAGCTTCCGCACCATATTGGCGTGATGGTCGATGGCAACCGCCGGTGGGCCAAGCTGGCCGGCACCCCGACCATGGCAGGCCACCAGGCCGGTGCGGACAAGATCCTGGAGTTCCTCGATTGGTGCGAGGACCTGAACATCCAGATGGTTACCTTGTACATGCTCTCCACCGACAACCTCAATCGAGAAGCCAGCGAGTTGCGCGACCTCTTGGAAGTTATCGGCACGACCCTGGACCGTCTGGGAGAGACCAACCGGGTCAAGGTCCAGCAGGTGGGAGCCAAGGACCTGCTGCCTGAAGACCTGGCGCAGAAGCTTGCCGCGCTGGAAACCGTTACCGCCAACCGCACCGGCGTTCATGTGAATGTGGCCATCGGCTACGGCGGACGCCGTGAAATCCTTGATGCTTTCAAGTCACTGCTTTGCAAGGCCGCCGAGGATGGACGCACGGTCGAGGAACTTGCCGCCGGACTGTCCACTGAAGACATCGAATCGGCACTGTACACCAAGGGCCAGCCAGACCCGGATTTGGTGATCCGCACCAGCGGGGAACAGCGTCTCTCCGGCTTCTTGACCTGGCAAAGCGCCTACTCGGAGTTCTACTTCTGCGAGGCATTGTGGCCGGATTTCCGCCGCGTGGATTTCCTGCGTGCGTTGCGCGACTTCGCTGATCGCCAGCGCCGCTTCGGCACCTGAGCCCCGAATCGTGCACCCGGCTCAGCTGTTCAGCTAATCGTTACCTGAACGTAGTCCCCCGGTAGCGCTTCAAGGTCTATGGTGATCATAAGGCCGGGGCAACAAGACCCAGCTGATCGAAGGGTTCCTCACTAGATGACCAAATGCAGCGCCAGCCGGAGCAATTGCCGGAATCGCCTTGGACATCCGGTGTCGGGATTCCCCACTTACGCGTGGGGAGAGTCCCCACGCCGGATTCGAGAATGGGTGCGCTGCCATGACACGAACAGCCGAACAGGGTGTACGAACCTACGTCATTGATACTTCGGTCTTGCTTTCTGACCCGAAAGCCATGTTCCACTTCGATGAGCACCATGTCGTGATCCCGCTGACTGTCGTCACCGAGCTGGAACATAAGCGCAAGGATCCTGATCTGGGCTTCTTCGCACGCCATGCCTTGCGTGTGCTTGACGAGCTGATTGCCAGCCATGGGGGATTAGCCCAAGCGGTGCCCGTGTCCAAAACTGGTGGAACACTGCGCATTGAACTGAACAACATCGCCCCGGAAGTCCTGCCGGTAGGCATGCGCTCAGGCGATAACGATTCACGCATCCTGGCTGTCGCCAAGCACCTGCTGGATGCTGGCCTCGACGTTGCGCTGGTCACCAAGGACCTGCCGATGCGCATCAAGGCCTCTGCCATGGGCATCCATGCCGAGGTGTACCGCAATGAGCTGATCGCCTCGACCGGGTGGACCGGCATACAGCAGCTGGAACTGGGCGAAGAGACCATGGCCAAGCTCTACGAACATGAACAGCTTCTGAACCACCCTGCGGTCGCCGATGAACCGATCAACACCGGATTCGTCATCACATCCCCGCGCGGAAGCGCCCTGGGCCGCAAGGTTGATGCGAACACCTTGAAGCTGGTGCGCGGCGACCAGCAGGCCTTCGGATTGCATGGACGCAGTGCAGAGCAGCGCATCGCCTTGGATCTGCTGATGGATCCATCCGTGGGCATCGTCTCCCTGGGCGGCAACGCCGGAACCGGTAAATCGGCGTTGGCCCTGTGCGCCGGAATGGAAGCAGTGCTTGAACGCAGGGAACACCGCAAGATCACCGTGTTCCGTCCGCTCTATGCCGTGGGCGGCCAGGAACTAGGCTACCTGCCGGGCTCCGAGGGCGAAAAGATGGGACCTTGGGCCCAAGCGGTCTTCGATACCCTCGGCTCGATCGTGTCGAAGAATGCCATTGATGAAGTCGTCGAACGCGGGATGCTTGAAGTCCTGCCGCTGACCCACATCCGCGGGCGTTCGCTGCATGATTCCTTCGTCATTGTTGATGAAGCCCAGTCGCTGGAACGCAATGTTCTGCTCACGGTGCTATCGCGCATCGGGCAGAATTCCAAGGTGGTGCTCACCCATGACGTGGCTCAGCGCGATAACTTGCATGTAGGCCGCTACGACGGCGTCGCCGCGGTCGTGGAACAGCTCAAGGGACATGCCCTCTTCGGGCATGTGACCCTGACCCGTTCCGAGCGCTCTGCTATCGCCGCGCTAGTCACCAACCTGCTCGATTCGCCCACCTTGTCCTAGGATTGGCGCTCGCTGCGCAGCTCCCACGGAATCGGCGCCCGCACGTCGGTAAGCGTGGGAGCTGGGGCGGTGAACAAGGAATCGATGTAGTACTCGTTCTGGGCCAGGACCTGAAGCGACAGCTCCGGGGCCACAGGCATCCCGGCCTGGGCGGAGAGCACCCGGCGGCTCAGGCAGACGCCTGTTGCCAGATCCAGTACCACGAGGGTTCGTGTCCCGGCGGGAACGAGAGGACAGTTGGCCAGTGCGGGCTGGTAGTTGTGTCCCGCAGTGAGAACGGCGGCTAGAGCAGGCCGGTTGCCATGGGTGATCTCTGCGAGCTCGTGAATGTAGGTGGGGTGGTCGAAAGCGAGATCATGGGCGGCAGGCTCGGTGCCGGCAAGTTCCACCGGATCGAGCATTGGTTCCCAATGCTCCAAGGGCAGCAACCCATTGAAGCCAGAAATTTGTGGACGGCGCAAGATCAGGTGGTCTGAGGTATAAACCGGGGAGGTCAGCGAGGCCGGCAGCTTCCATGAGGAATTGGTGGCTGCGACGTAGCCTCGGCTCCGGTCTGCGGTGAACTTCTCCTTTTGGTACACCAGTTGCCCCTCGGCCGAGCGCACGGCTATGGCTTCTCGCTGGCGGAGGATGGCGGTCAGCTGGCCTTCCAGGCCTTCGTCCGGTTTGGCGTAATGCTCCGGGACCTGGACCTGGAACTGCAAGGAGGTGCTCAGCCATGGGGCGGACCGGGCCAAGGCACGGAAACGACGACGGGCCGCCGACTCAGGGGCGGATTGCCCGGGGAAAAGAACTGGAACTGCTGGAACGTCCATACTCCAATTGTAGAAGCGGCTGAATTATTCACAAGAGGAAGACCCCTCTGCCGAAGATCCAATGAGGTGCCTATGCTCTATGCATGTCAGAAATTTGGAACGTGGCACAGGAAAGCCCGACCACCGCAGCACTGGTTCTCCTCCAGCTAGCCTGCTTTCTTGGTTTCGGGTTCCTCCTGTCCAAGGAAGACATGGCAACGCATCGTTTGCCCAACCGGCTACTGGCTTACTGGTTGGCGGCCAGCATCGTGGTGATCGCGCCGCTGGGGATCTTCCGTTCTGATGGGCATGGGCTGCTGATGAGCCTTTTGGGGTTGCTGCTGCTTGGCGGAGGCTATCTGCTCCTCGCGCTGATTTCCGCTGGGGCAATGGGCATGGGCGATGTGAAGCTGGCCGGCGTGCTGGGGATGAATCTCGGATACTATTCCTTGCCCAGTTTGTTCTTCGCGACCTTGCTTGCCTTCCTGCTGGCCACCGGCTGGGTTATCGGGGGCGTGGCGGTGCGGAAATTGACGCTGAAATCAGCGGTCCCTTTCGGTCCCTTCATGCTCATTGGGTCTTTAGCAGTGCTGCTTATGGCACGATGAAATCATGGCAACTCCAGAATTCGTAACCCATCTTCGAGAACGCATCGGTCATGAACTGCTATGGCTCTCCGGGGTGAAAATAGTTGTCCTCCACGACAGCCGGGTGCTGTTGGTGCGACGTGCTGACAATGGCAAATGGACCCTGCCGGCAGGAATTATTGATCCAGGCGAAGAGCCTTCGCATACAGCACACCGCGAAGTGCTGGAAGAAACCGGCGTCGAATGCGAAATCACGGACCTGTTGGGGGTCGGGGTGACAGCTCCCACGGTGTATCCCAATGGGGATCACGCGCAGTACCTGGATGTAGTTTTCAAGGCTCGGCACCTTTCCGGCACGGCGAAGGTCAACGATGACGAGAATTTGGAAGTGGGGTACTTCGAACTGGCTGACCGGCCAGAACTCCCGCCGCTGCACGAACGGGCGCTGCAATGGGCACTGGACCCTCGGCCCGGTGGCTATTTCGCCAGTTGACGTTTTCTGCCTTCAAATCCGCTGTGGCATGCGTGAATGCCACCGGCATGAGCTTAGACTTGCTCCATGACCGGGATTGGACTGATTGAACCTTCTGCCGCACTGCATGCTTCCTTCATGCGGAGCACAACCGAATGGGCGGGGGCGGAGCAGGACGGGGCCTCGGTCTTCTACGCTGCCAAATACGGTTGGGATCTGCGCAACGCAGAAGACTTCGCGCAGTGGGTCCAGCTGCTCAAGGATCTGGAAAAGCCGCACTTCACGCCACCGGAAGGCTTCGTTGCGCAAAGCACCCTGTGGCTAGCGCACGACGATGAGTACTTGGGCGCGGTCAGCTTGCGTCACGAGCTGGGCAATGATTTCCTTCGCGAAGTCGGCGGGCACATCGGCTACGGCATACGCCCGGGCGCCCGTGGCAATCGCCTGGCCAGAACCGCGCTCGCCGGATCCCTGGAACAAGCCCGCAGCCTTGGCCTGCCGCGGGTCCTGCTTACCTGCAACGACTCCAATACTGCTTCGGCGCGAACCATCGAAGCTTGCGGCGGAGTCCTCGAACGCGTCACTCCGGTTGCCGAAATCGGGCCCCGCTTCGGCTCCACTGAGGACCTGCGACGCTATTGGATTGAACTGAGCTAGTTCGCTGGAAGCACCTCGCGGAATACGCGCAACGTATTTCCGCCCATGATGGCCGCGATTTCCGTATCCGAATAGCCGCGATTCATCAGTTCCTGGGTGATGATAGCAATCTGGCTGGCATCCCATGCGACGGTAGTTGCACCGTCGAAGTCGCTGCCCAAACCGACGTGTTCGATTCCTGCGACCTTGATGACATGCTCCATCGCGTCCACCACCGAATCCACATCCAGGGTGCAGACCGCAGCGTCCCAGTAGCCAATTCCGATAACGCCGCCGGTCTCGGCTATGGCCTGGATCTGATCGTCAGTGAGGTTCCGGTTCACATCGCAGGTGGCTTGGACACCGCCGTGGCTGAAAACCACCGGTTCAGTAGCCAGGGAGAGGACTTCATTGAAAGCCGCGTCGCTGGAATGCGCCAGGTCGACGATGACCCCCAGCTCTTCCATGCGCTTGAGTGCAGCACGGCCAAGGTCGGTGAGCCCTGATTTCTCGACCCCGTGTTTGGAGCCGGCCACCGAGTTGTCGAAGAAGTGCGTGAACCCGGCCATGCGCATGCCATCGTTGAACAGGACATCCACGTTCCTGACGTCGCCCTCAAGATTATGCAGGCCCTCTACCGAGAAGAGGCCCCCGGTGACCTGCTGGCCGCTCTTGCGGTCCTTGAACAGCTGGTCGAGCTCGGCGGTGGTGGTGATGGTGCGCAGGGTGCCTTGCGAAGCGGCGGCGTCGTCGCGCAGTTTCTTGGCCTGGTAGCGCGAACGCTCCAGGAGCGAGAACCAGGTCTGAGGCGGTTGCAGCTGGACAATGCCCAGCAGCGTGATGTTATCCGATTCGGCGCTATTGGAGTCGTAATTCTGGCCGACGGGCGACTTGGAAACCGAGGAGAAGACCTGCAGGGCGACATTGCCTTCTTCCATGCGCGGCAGGTCGACATGGCCGCGGTCCGAGCGCTTGAGCAGCGAACGGTCCCACATCAAGGTGTCGGCATGCATGTCGGCAATCTGCAAGCGCGAATGCAGGTTCGCGGCGTCGTCGCCGACCGCTGGCAGACCCGCGGCCTCGATCTTATTGCGGGTGTTTTCCACGATGCCGGGAGCAAAAGCGAAGAATGCGGCCAAGAGGACTACCAGCGTGCCGGAAATCCAGAGGCCAAGACGTTTAAAAGAGCGAGATGTGGTGCGGGTCATAGGTGGAGGCTAGCAGATGTTACCGGTAAGTAGGAGTCTGTTTTTCCGGGTTAAAGTGCGCTACCGCGACCCGATGGTGAGCATCGAACCGCGGTAGCAGCAGGGGTGGAGCAGCAGGGAATTAGTGCTTGCCCACCATGGTGGAAACATCCAGAAGCTGATCGAGCTGTTCCTCGGTGACTTCACCGCGTTCAACGAAGCCCAAAGCGATGGTTGCTTCGCGTACGGTCAGCCCCTCGGCAACAGCCTTCTTGGCGATCTTGGCTGCGTTTTCATAGCCGATCAGCTTATTCAGCGGGGTGACAATCGATGGGGAAGCCTCGGCCAGGAAGCGCGCGCGTTCCACATTGGCCTTGATGCCGTCGATCATCTTTTCGGCCATCACCGTTGAGGTGCTGGACAGCAGGCGAATGGATTCGAGCAGGTTGGAGGCCATGACCGGGATGCCCACGTTCAGCTCGAAGGCGCCGTTGGTTCCGGCCCAAGCGATGGCGGTGTCGTTGCCGATGACCTGGGCTGCTACCTGGATGGTTGCCTCCGAAATGACCGGGTTGACCTTGCCGGGCATGATGGAGGATCCTGGCTGCAGATCAGGGATCGCAATTTCTCCCAAGCCGGTGTTGGGGCCGGAGCCCATCCACCGCAGGTCATTGGCGATCTTGATCAGCGAGATAGCGATGGTGCGCAAAGCTGCGGAGGCCTCGACCAGTCCGTCGCGGTTGGCCTGTGCTTCGAAATGGTTGCGCGCCTCGGTGATGGGCAGGCCGGTGTCTTCGCGCAGGAACTCGATGACCTGCTGCGGGAAGCCGTCTGGGGTGTTGATGCCGGTGCCTACCGCGGTGCCGCCCAGGGGAACTTCGGCAACGCGTGGCAGGGCCGCTTCGATGCGTTCAATGCCGTAGCGTACCTGTGCTGCGTAGCCGCCAAATTCCTGGCCAAGGGTGACTGGGGTGGCATCCATCAGGTGGGTGCGGCCGGATTTGACCACATCCTTGAACTCGGCGGACTTCGCCTCCAGCGAGGAAGCCAAGGTTCCGAGGGCCGGGACCAGGTCATTGAGCAGAGCTCCGGTGGCGGCAACATGCACGGACGTCGGGAAGACGTCGTTGGAAGATTGCGAGGCGTTCACGTGGTCGTTCGGGTGGACCTCGGTGCCGCTGTCCCGGGCCTTCAAGGCACGGGTGGCCAATTCGGCGAGAACTTCGTTGGTGTTCATATTCGAGCTGGTTCCGGAACCGGTCTGGAATACGTCGATGGGGAAGTGCTCGTCGTACTGCCCGGTAGCGACCTGATCGGCTGCGGCCACAATGGCCTCAGCGCGTTCTTCGTCGAGAACGCCGAGCGCCAGGTTGGCTCGTGCGCCGGCCTTCTTGACCTGGGCCAGGGCCTTGATATGCGAGGATTCCAAGGTCTTGCCCGAGATCGGGAAATTATCGACGGCACGCTGGGTTTGCGCGCGGTACAGGGCCTGAGCCGGAACTCGGACTTCGCCCATGGTGTCATGTTCGATACGGAAATCGTCACTGTTAGTCATGAGCCCAGAGTACGCCCGAACCGTCATCGAATGACAGGTCTCTGACGTAAACATCACAACCAACAGTGACGCTTCACCGATTTGGGAATAAAAGCCGTTTTACAAGGCTTTTCCTGAAGCTTGGAGCTTCTAGTCGAGGCCCAGGCTGGAGACCAGCTGGGCACGGCCATCGTGCAGGTGGTAGGCAACGCCGGCGACCGCGGTGCGGCCCTCTTCGATGGCCAGCGCGATGATGCTGGACAGGTCGACGAGACGGTCGGTGGTCTGCTTGACGTGCTCGACAACGGTGCCGTTCACGTCGGTGATGCCCTTGCGTTCGGCGGCATGGACTGAAGGGGTGATGTGCTCGACCAGGTCGCGAACGAAGCCCTTGGGCATGTTGCCAGTTTCCTTGGCTTGGATGGCGCTGGTAATCGCACCGCAGGAGTTATGCCCGAGGATGACGAGCAACGGCACGTTCAGGGCGTCAACGGCGAATTCCAATGAACCGAGGCTTGCTGGATCCAGGACATGGCCTGCGGTACGCACCACGAACATGTCGCCCAAACCCACATCGAAAATGATCTCTGCCGCAAGGCGGGAATCAGAGCAGCCGAAGATGACAGCGAAAGGTTCCTGGCCGGAGATCAACTTCTGCCGCCGAGCACTGTCCTGGTTGGGGTGCTGGGTATCTTCGTTGACGAAACGGAAATTGCCGGCGCTGAGCTTTTCCCAAGCCTCTTTAGGCGTCAGGGTCGGTTGTGTTGATTCAGAGAGCATGACTCAGATTCTACGGGATGCTGTTCGAATATCGAATATATGACTGGCTTTTCCCGTGAACGTGACTTAATCCAGCTCGCTAGCGACCTGTTCGGCAACACTGTTCAGCTGTTCGGCCGAGGTGTCACTGGAAAGTACGACGGTGGAGTCCTTGAACTCGGAGATCAGGTACGTGCTCTGGTCCTTGATGCGCACTTCCCACTGCGCTCCGCCGATGGTGCGAGTTTCGGTGGGCGTCGCCGCATCGGTGATCAGGGCAATCCATGTCGGGTTGGCGTCAGCAGCCTGGCGAACCCACACGAAGTTCTTGTCTTCGAAGACTAAGCCGCATTCCCAATAGGGGACTCCCTGTGCAGTGTTAGCCTGCCAGCGAGCGAAGTTCGCGTATTCCTTGTCGCCCAGTTCCGGGGCGAAGATCTCAAAGCCAGAAATCTGTTCCGTCTGTTCCGCGGTGGCCTGCAGGTTGACGTCGCTTTCAAACGCGTCGTCCTTGGGCGGCGGGTTGAGCATGAGCACCGGAATGAGTATGGCAACCGTGAAGCCGATGGACAGCACCATGCCCTTGAAGGTCTGGTTCGCGCGCTTGGCCTGCTTCTCGGTGAGCTGCGGCTTGTACGGCAGATCCTCGAAGGTGGCATTCGGATCGTCGAGGCTTCGAGGGGACGCAGCAGGCGTCTGGGTACCGTTGGCCGTGTTGCCGGTAGCCGGGACGCTGTTCTCGGTGTTCTTCTCAGGTTGCACGCCTTCCATTCTCCCCGAAGATTCTGTGGAATTCGAACCAGAGTGCCCAAACGCACGTCGAATTATGAGCAGGCACTCCCGACACGAACTGTAAAGCGAAAACTCTAGAGGATAGAATGTCCTTGTTTGCATAGGCGCAATGACTACGACTCAGTGATGGGATCTTTCGTGACCGAAAAGAACAATTATGCCCACCTTTCTCCGCGACTGTCGGTTTCCGACGCGGAGCCGGACCGCAACCTAGCACTGGAGCTGGTGCGTGCAACCGAAGCGGCAGCCATCGCTTCCTCGCCGTGGGTCGGATTCGGTGACAAGAATGCCGCAGACGGTGCCGCAGTCGACGCCATGCGCGGCCTGCTGTCCACCGTGAACTTCAACGGCGTTGTCGTGATTGGCGAAGGTGAAAAAGACGAAGCTCCAATGCTGTTCAACGGAGAACAGGTTGGCAGCGGCACCGGCGCCGAATGCGACGTCGCAGTCGACCCGATTGACGGAACCCGTCTGACCGCGCTGGGCCTGAACAACGCCCTGTCCGTGTTGGCCGTTGCCGACCGCGGTTCGATGTTCGACCCCTCCGCCGTGTTCTACATGGAGAAGCTGGTCACCGGGCCAGAAGCAGCAGAGCTCGTTGACCTCCGCCTGCCAGTGAAGCAGAACCTGCATCTGATAGCCAAGGCCAAGGGCAAGAAGGTCAGCCAGGTGACTGTGACCATCCTGGATCGCCCACGCCACGCTGGCCTGATCGAGGAGATCCGCGCGGCTGGTGCCCGCACCAAGCTGATTATGGACGGTGACGTTGCCGGCGCCATCGCCGCAACCCGCGAAGGCACTGGCGTTGACGCGCTGATGGGTGTCGGCGGCACCCCTGAAGGCATCGTGACCGCCTGCGCTATCAAGGCGCTGGGCGGCGTGATCCAGGGCCGCCTGTGGCCAACTGATGACGACGAGAAACAGAAGGCCATCGACGCCGGCCACGAATTGGGCCGCGTGCTGACCACTAACGACTTGGTGACCTCGGATAACTGCTACTTCGCAGCGACCGGCATCACCGACGGCGACCTGCTGCGCGGTGTCCGCTACAAGGACAACCGCATCCACACCCAGTCGATCGTCATGCGTGCCAAGTCCGGCACCATCCGCTTCGTCGAGGGTGAGCACCACCAGGATAAGTGGGAAGCCTACACCCGCTAATCCGCATCTGATTGCAAAACTGCGAGCCATGGACTTGATTCAAGTCCATGGCTCG
>NZ_JBLVOC010000027.1:398878-421839 GCF_053543575.1 Glutamicibacter sp. AGC84 | reverse complement strand
CCATGGCTCGCAGTTTTGCGTTTGGCCCCTATAGTGCCATGAAGGGCCTCAGTGCAGTGCAGCTAGTCGATCTGGGCGCTGGCTGCGAAGAGCTGGCCCGGAACGGTGCCCTGCAAGATGGCGGTGGCTGGCAGTTCGGCCGCGGTGAGGAACAACGACTGCCCGCGGCTGATGCTGCGTTCGCCTTCGCGGGTGGTGACCAGGAACTCACCGGCGGTGCACAGCAGCACAGCGGCACCGTGCAGCTGCAGATCAGCGGCAAGGCCCGGCTCTATGGGATCGAGTACCTGCAGCTGGAACTCTTCGAAGTCGGGCTTGTACAAGCGGTCATGGGTATCAAGGGCCACCGGCTCCAGGATCGGGGCAGGGGAGGGGGCAGCAATGGTGACGTCCAGCAGTTCGGGAACATCGATATGCTTGCTGGTCAGGCCTCCACGCAGCACATTATCCGAATTGGCCATGACCTCGATTCCCAAACCGCGCAGGTAGGCGTGGACGTTGCCGGCGCCCAGGCTGATGGCCTGGCCAGGCTCCAGGAAGATCAAATTCAGCAGCAGTGCGACCAAGACCCCCGGATCGCCAGGATAGATCTTGTTGATCGAGGCTAGCTCGGCGAAATGGGCATTGCCGTGCAATTCGGGGCTGCCTTCCACTGCTTCGCTGATCTGCGCTACCAGCTGGGAAATTTCCTCCCCCGCGGTCAGCACATGCTTGAAAGTCCGGGCCAGCGGATCGGTGCCCTGCAGCAGGTCGAGCAGCTGGCCTATCGGTGCATGCGCCGAGTCCGGCAGCTGCGCGGCCAGGATCTGCAGGTCTTCAACAATCTGCGCTGGTTGGCGGAAGCCCGATAGCGCCACGAAGTCGGTCAGGGCAAAGAGCATCTCCGGCTTGTGGTTGTCATCGCGGTAGTTGCGGTCAGCAGCATCCAACGGCTTGCCGTCCGCGTTTTCCTGGGCGAAACGCTCTTGCGCCTGCTTCAGCGTGGGGTGCGTCTGGATCGACAGCGGCTGGGTCGCCGAGAGCACCTTGAACAGGTAGGGCAGACGTCCGTAGCGCTGGGCGACTGCTGAACCCAGTATGTGCTCTGGATCCTGGGCGATGAAATCATTGAGCGCTGTCCCGCTATCGGAGATCCGGCTCGGGCACCCGGGATGGGCACCGAGCCACATCTCGGCCTGCGGGGTGGTTTCCGCGGGCAGATCGAGCAGATCGGAAATCTGCGAAGCAGATCCCCAGTGGTAGTCCCTAATCGCGTTTTTCAACTCGAACACGTCTTTTGACCATAGCCTTTCAGGAGCGGTAGTTGGGTCGCATGGCGGTCGGGGGGTCTTAACCGTTTACGGAACCGAGCATTCGTCGTTATTGGCCGCGATCTCTGAAATCAACGTGCGGTAGCCGGCCATTTCCAATTGCACCAAGTACTCTTCGGTGATCGGGCTGCCATCTGGCTGGGTGAATTCCGGGCTGTCCTCTTTCGACAGCTTCGGAGCATTGTTCACGTCAGTGGTTTCCGGCGCTTCTTCGGAAGCCTGGGTTGTTTCTTCCGGAGCAGAGGACTTGGAGGTGTCCTCGCTCTTTTCAGGATTGTCCTTCTTCTTTTCCTTCTTCTTCTCCGGTTCGTTCTGCTTTGCGATCAACGTCTGGATACGCTCTTGCAGCTTGCCGAAGTCGGGGTAGGTGGAGAAGCTGCGTTCGAAGTCCGGCGCACCGAGGGTCAAGCGGGCCATCGGCTCCTTGGAGACCTTCTCGGCCAGGGATACGAAGGAACCGAGCTGACCTGCTGGAATGTCGGTTTCAACGAGCTCTTCACCGGCGGACATGATCGAAGTGAAATTGCTCAGGATCGTTTGCGGCGTGAACTGCTTGATGATTCCCTGCTGCAAGCACTGCTGGCGCTTGATGCGGTGGTAGTCATCGGTGAAGTCGCGTGAGCGAGCAAACCACAATGCCTGCTTGCCGGTGAATTCGTGGGTGCCCGGTGCGAACCAGTGCGTGCGCACGGTGCTGTTTTCGTGGTATTTCCCGTTGTAGGGAACCCATCCGCCGGAGTCGATGGTGACCCCGCCCAATGCGTCGACAAACTGCTCGAACCCGGCCATGTTGATCATGACGTAGCCCTGGACAGGGAGCCCCGTGGTGCCTTCCAGCGCGTCCATGGCAGCTTGCGCGCCGACGTTCTTCACGGACTCGGGGAAAGCATCGGCGTGCTCGGTTTCGGCATTGCGGTAGATGGCGTTGAAGATGCATTCGTCGCCGCAGTTATAGCCTTCGGGCCAGATCTTCTCCATGGGAGAGCCCGGGGCAAAGCGCGCGCTCTGGAAGTTGCGTGGCACCGAGATCAGCAGGCTCTTGCCGGTTTTGGCATCAACAGAAAGCAGAGCCGCAACGTCGGTGCGGACGCCTTCGCGGTTGGCACCGGAGTCGGCACCGAACACTGCGATGTTGTAGCGCCCGTCGACTGGCTCGAAGGCGGGTCCTTCATCGAATACGGCCACAATGGTTTCGCGTCCGGTATTCAACAGCGAGGCGCCGTAGATGAAGACACCGCTGGTGGCCACCACGGCTGCCAGGGTGAAGATGGTAACGATGGCACGCATGCCAGGGGCCAGCAGCTTGGGCCGGATAATCACCAAGGTGTTGGTGAACATGATCAGCCAGCCCAGGGCCAGCGTGCCGAGCACGATGATCAAGAACAGCTGGAAGTTCGGGTGGGCAACCCAGCCGAGAATGATCGAGCGATCAATGAAGTACAGGGCAACCAGCGCAAGAATGGCCAGCCAGCAGGCCATGGTGATGGACACTGCGATCCGTCCAAGCTTGCGATTTCCCGCGACCAGCTGAGCGCCGCCGGGGAAGAAAATGGTCAGCAGGACCAGGATCAGAGCCCGCTTGCTGCGCTGCGGAGAGCTGATGGTCTCCGGCTGGCGCAACGGACTTGGTGCGCGGTGACTGGCAGAACCCATGTACTTTTGGACTTTCCCTAGGAAGCGAAATTCTCGTTGGCAACTTCAGCGCGCAAAGCCGAACCCTTGGCATGGGCTTGCTCGCGCAGTGAATCTGCAAACTGAAGCAACTTTACCTGTAACGATTCGGCTAGCTCATCGGTTCCCGCTGCGAGCATGCGCACAGCCAGCAGGCCGGCATTGCGTGCTCCGCCAATGGAAACAGTTGCTACGGGGACTCCTGCAGGCATCTGGACGATGGAGAGCAGGGAGTCCATTCCATCTAGTTTAGCCAGTGGAACTGGAACTCCGATCACCGGCAGCGGTGTAACAGCTGCAAGCATGCCCGGAAGATGCGCTGCACCGCCTGCGCCGGCGATGATTGCGCGCAGTCCGCGTTCGTGGGCTTTCTTGCCGTAATCGATCATTTCTTCTGGCATGCGGTGCGCCGAAACGACGTCCGCTTCAAAAGGGATTCCGAATTCGGCCAGTGCCTGTGCGGCCAGGCGCATGACCGGCCAATCGGAATCAGAACCCATTACGAGGCCGACCAGTGGTGCTTCAGACATGAGATATTTCCTTGCGGTGTTCTAGTAAGAGCCGCTGCCCGGTACGCGGCAGCGGCTCTTGATCAAAATAAAGTCTAGACGGCGGCTTCGATGCCGTCACGGATGAGCGCGGCAACCTTATTGGCCTGCGAACGAAGTTCATCTACGCTTTGCCCGGCGTTAGCCACAACGTTGACGTGGCCGATCTTGCGGCCCGGGCGCACGGACTTGCCGTAGGCATGGACTTTGACTTCTGGCGCTGCGGCCAAGGCGGCTTGGAAAGCCGAGTAGAGGTCCTGGTTGGCGCCGCCGAGGTAGTTCTTCATCACAGTCACGCCCAGCTCGCGGGTTTCGCCCAGCGGCAGATCCAGAACCGCACGCAGGTGCTGCTCGAATTGGCTGGTGACCGAACCGTTCATGGTCCAGTGGCCGGTGTTGTGCGGGCGCATGGCCAATTCGTTGATGACGAAACCGGCTCCTGAACCCGGGGTTTCAAAGAGCTCTGCGGCCATGACTCCGGTGACGCCGAATTCTTCGGCGATGCGCAAAGCCGCATCGGCTGCGGTGGCCGCGGTGGCTTCGTCAATATCCTGGGCAGGCGCGATCACTTCATCGCAGACACCATCAACCTGGATGGTGTGGACCACGGGCCAAGCCTTGGCCTCGCCTGAAGGGGTGCGGGCTACCAACGCGGAAAGTTCGCGGGAGAACTCGACCTTGTCCTCGGCCAGCAGCGGGCCATGGGCGAACCAGTCGGCGGAATCCCTGGCGTCTTGGGCATTGTCCAGCATCCGCACGCCCTTGCCGTCGTAGCCGCCGCGCGGGGTCTTGAGCACAATGGGCCAGCCGGTCTGCTCACCGAAAGCGATCAGGGCATCGACATCGTCAACCTTGGCCCACGCAGGGTTCGGAAGTCCGAGGCGTTCGATGGCCTCGCGCATGACCAGCTTGTCCTGGGCATGGATCAGCGCAGCTGGACGGGGCTGGATGTTGACGCCCTCATTGATCAGGGTGGTCAAGAATTCGTTGGGCACGTGCTCGTGGTCGAAGGTGACAACGTCCTTGCCCTTGGCGAATTCTCGCAGGGTTTCGAGGTCCTTGTAGTCGCCTACAGGAGCGTCGGGAACGCTTCGCGCAGCCGAAACATCAGGACCTTCGGCAAGAACATGCAGTTCGAAACCTAGGTTCAGGGCCTCGGGGGCCATCATTCGGGCTAGCTGCCCGCCACCAATCACACCAATTTTTGGAAAGCTCACGATTACAAGGGTATCGAAAGCGACGTTGAGAATCGCATGCGCGTTGTCTGATTACTCTCACAATTCGGTCAATTTCCAGAAAGTGCCGATAAAATAGCAAGATCGCGCGCTTCTCGTAGTGCTTAGCGCGCCTTGTTACTGCTAGCCAGACGGGAACAATATTCCCTGGAGGACAATTGCTCGAGCGCATCAAACTCAAAATAGCCGGACTCATCTCGTTGCTGTGGCGCGAGGTGGCGAAGTTCGGCGTCGTCGGTGGCGTTGCGTTCATCATCGACTCGGGGATCTACGTCTGGCTCCTGCACGGTTCCATGAGCGATTCCCAGGTTAAAGCGAAAATCATTGCTGGCGTCGTCGCGACGATGTTCTCTTGGGTGGCCAACCGCTACTGGACCTTCCGCCACCGCCGCCAGGCCAATGTGGTGCGCGAGCTCGTGATGTTCATCATCATGAATGCCATCGGATTGGGCATTGCCGCGGCCTGCGTATGGGTCACCAAATACTGGCTGGGCTTGACCGATCCGACCTCGGTGTTCATTGCCGGTTCGGTAGTCGGCTTGGTGCTAGGCACCATCTTCCGATTCTTCGCCTACCGTTTCTGGGTCTTCGGCAGCGCAATGGATGCGGAGGAAGAATTCGCCCACGACCACGAAGTTCTGGGCAATCACAAGGCCGATACCGGCGCTGACGCAGCGCACTCCGCTGGCCAGGCCGATACCGGCACGGTACCGACGGTGGCTCGCTAATCCGCTGGTTGGTAGTCGAAGTTGATGCGTTCGCCGTCGCGCAGGCGCTGGGTCACTTCCATCCCGTCTTCTACTAGCACAATTCCATCACCCGCTGCCCACTGGCCAATGGCGAAGGGCAGCAAGGAGAGCACGGGTTGCTGAGCACGCACTAGAATTGTTCCTTGCGCCTTAGCTTCGGTATCGAATAACGCAGCAAGGCTGACCGGGGCGTCACCATTGGTTGCGATGGCTGAGGCATCACCAGTTACTGGCGAGGGATAGAACTGATCCCCGTAGGTACGCACGGAGGCATTGAAGTCTTCTGCGACAGGGCCGAGATCCGAGCCGAAGGACAGCGCGAGAGCTGCCGGGTTCACGGCAAGGATTTCAGAGCTGCTGGGGATGCGCTCATCATCCGGTTGGGCTGTCACCCACACCGATGCCTGCTGTGCATCATCATGCCCAGCATCGACCAGCGTGGCGCCATGGTGCAGCGCGGCCAGGGCCACGACCAGGGACTTCCAATGCGCCGGCAAATCGAGCACCACGATCGAGTCTTCATCGAGGTCGAAAACCTCGCCCAAGAGATTGGCGCTTTTCGCGACCCAATTGTCAAATACCCGTCCGGACAGCTCGATGCGTTCCCCGCTGACGGAGTACCAGGTGAGCCATGGGGAGGCTGAACTGCGTCGCGGCGCGAGGAGATTCTCGACAAATGTTCGTGATTGTAGGCTATTGCTCATTGGATGTCCTTAAATTTAATTACTGAGAATTCACCGAGAATTCAGCCAAGACGGGACTCGCCCACCTCATGTGCGTCTTTTGACGGCGTGTTGTGCCGGGAGTTTCCTGAGAACTCTTCTTAGAATGACCTCCCCGCTTGACTCTAGCGGAGTTACACGGCTGTAATTAGATGGTGAGTCCGGGCAGGTTCATCACTTTTCGCTAGTTCGATGGAATAAATGCTGCCGGATGGATCGGGAGCAATGACGGCCCGATCTCCTCAAACCAATCGAAAGGTCAACATCACCATGGCGAATCTGGAGCAGGGGTACTCCGAATTTCCGACCTCGGCTGTTGCGTCGGCTCAATACGGGCTGGAGGACGCACCATCCGACTGGTTTGTCGATCCTCAAGCCGGTGAGTCCGCACGGGTTGCAGTTGCAGCCGATCTGGAGACCGCGGCCGACAGCTTCCTGAAAGAGCACGACACGTTATCCGACACCGAAGAAATCTCCTCGGTTGGCTCGTGGGCTCCTGAGCTCGACGAGGATGACGAAGTGCGCGAAACCATCAAGGCAGTTTGGCTTGGTGTTGGCGGCGAAGTTGACGAGGGCGAGCTGGGCTGGCAGGCCCGTGCTCTGTGCGCACAGACTGACCCTGAAGCGTTCTTCCCTGAAAAGGGCGGATCGACTCGCGACGCGAAACGTGTCTGCGGCGCATGTGTTGTCCGTTCGGAATGTCTAGAATATGCCTTGAGCAATGACGAGCGCTTCGGAATCTGGGGAGGGCTCTCAGAGCGCGAACGTCGCCGTCTACGGAAACGAGCAATCTAATTCGTCCGCCAATTCACGTCACCGCCATCGTTGCTTCGCACGATGGCGCTGACTTTTTACCACGCACTTTGGCCGCACTGCGAAACCAGTCCCGGCCTATCGAACGCTTCGTCGGAGTTGACGCTTCGTCCTCTGACGCATCGCTAGAGGTCCTGCGGGCGAACCTGCCTTCCAACTCCGCCTTGCTGGTGGCCGATGAAGGATCCCTGGGGCTGTCGCTGGAAGTAGCGGTTTCGCAACTTCCCGAAGCGCGTTCGGACCGTGATGAATGGCTATGGATTATCCATGATGACTCCATGCCTGCTCCCGACGCGCTGGAACAGCTGACGCGGACCGTTGAGGCCTCCGAATCGGTATCCATTGCCGGTTGCAAGCTGCTGGACATCGATAACCCGCGCCACCTGGTCGAGGTGGGGCTGAGCGTGGACCGCAAGGCCCAGCGCCTGACCATGATCGATATCGACGAAGTCGACCAGGGCCAGTACGACGGACGAAGCGATTACTTTGCCGTGTCCTCGGCCGGCATGTTTATCCGGCGCGAGGTCTTTGAGCAGCTGGGCGGATTCGACCCGGCAATTCCGGGCCGTGGCGACGACGTGGACCTCTGCTGGCGCAACCGCCTAGCCGGCCACCGCGTGGTCGTGGTGCCAAGTGCCAAGATGTACCACCAGGTCGAGGTCGTCGACTCGCTGGCAGGCCCACGCGAAGCCAAGCGCTCGGAAGTCTTCCAGCGCTTGAAGTTCGCTTCGCCTTTGGAACTGCCGTTCTTGTGGATTGGATTGCTGCTCGGCGGCATCGGCCACTTCCTCGTAGCATTGCTGGCCAAGGACCCGGGGCATGGCTTCAGCCACCTGGCTTCGGTCCTGCGCGGACTGTTCTCCCCGGGCAAGCTGGCCGCTTCGCGTCGCAACGTCGCCCAGATCCGCGAAATTCCACGCCGCCAGGTCCGCAAGCTGATGGTCTCCGGCGCACAGGTGCGCGAATACCGCCGCAATGTGAATACCGGGCGTGCCGATGGCGAGGACTACGGGGATGGCAGTGGTGCCGACGCGATGGTTGAACCTAGCGGTGACAACTTCTCCGACTTCGTGCGAATCGCCCGTCCGCCGCGCACCACCGCGGTACTCTCGCTGATTCTGGCGCTCTTGCTCTCCGGGGCCGCTTCGCTGGTTGCTTGGCGCAGCCTGCTTGGATCCACTGCTTTGTCCGGCGGCGCGCTGCGCCCGCTGTCCAACAGCAACCAGGAAATCGGCGCCAACGCCCTATCGTGGTGGCAGAACATCACCACCGGATTGAGCGCTCCGCCGGATAACTCCGATGTGCTGTTCTGGCTTTTCTCGCTGGTGACTTTCAACCATGCCAACGAAGCTTCGATCTATCTCTTCTTCGCCGCGATGCCGTTGGCCGCCCTGACCGCGTGGTGGGGCATTGGCGCGGTGAGCCGTTCGCGTGCTGTCCGGTTCTTCGCCGCATTGATCTGGGCCCTATTGCCTTCATTGGTCTCTTCGCTGGCCTCGGGACGAGTCGGCTCGGTTTTGATCCATATCTTGCTGCCGCTGTTCTTCCTGGCAATTATCCGTGCCATGAATGCCCATGTGGCCATCGAAGGCGCGAAGCCCAAGAACCCGAAGCAGCAATCCGTGTCCGCATGGACCGCTTCGGCTAGTGCGGCTTTGCTGCTCTGGGTGATTTCCGCGGGCTCCGTTTCATTCTTCCTGACCGCCAGCATCCTGATTTACGTTTTGGCCATCTTCTCGGTGCGCCGCGCACGCAGCCTGTGGTGGATCCCGCTGCCTGCAATCGTGTGGAATCTTCCGCTGCTGTTTGCCGGCCTGGGCGATCTGCGGCTGCTGTTCACCGAGCCCGGTGCGGCGCGCGCGTTCTCGCCAGCTGCCCCATGGCAGATGCTGCTGGGCTTCCCGGAATCCTTCAACGCCAACGCCTCGCTGGTGGGTTGGGACTTCCTGCCCGCCGGTCCGTGGGCCTTGGTCGCCGCACTGCTGGTCGGTGCTCCAATCATCTTGCTGGCTGTTTTCGGGACCTTGAGTTCTTCGCTCAGCCACAGTTCCAGCATGCGCCGGAACTCCCGCCGCCTGCTGTGGGGCGCAGTCCTGTCGCTGGCAGCGGGATGGGCCGTCGGTTTTGTCCCGTTCACCTTGGACTCGCACACCGCGGTGAGCGCCTACACCGGTCCGTTCGTCTCCTTTGCCATGTTTGCATTGCTTGCAGCTGCCGCCAACGCGCTAGCTGCCCTGCGCCATGAAGATCAGCCGCGCTCGATGCGGATGCAGGGTTCTCGTCCGGCGATGAGCCTGATGGCCGCATTCAGCGTGCTCGCGGTTCTCGCTTCCGGCGCCGTGCTGCTTGGTGCCCAGCTGAATCCGGCCGCGGAGTCCGAAACGCTGACGTCCCTGAATTCGGCTCAGCAGGTCCACAGCTCCCAGCCTCGCACCCTGCCTGCCACGGCAGCCGATGCGGGCCGCTCCGAATTCCAGAAGCGCACCTTGGTGCTCAGCCCGCGTTCCTCCGGTGAAATCGACAGCCAGTTGGTTTCGGGCTCCGGTGAAACCCTGGACAGCATCAGCCGCTACTCGCAGGTCAAGCAGCTGGCCGGACCGCTGCTGGAACCTGAACGCAATGAAGCTTCTGCCACCGCGCAGGTTCAGAGCAAAGCCGTAGCGATGCTGCTCTCCGAGTCTGCATTGGATTCGCGCGAATCGTTGCGCGACTTGGGCGTGGGCTTTGTCGTGCTCAACGAGACTGGTGAATCTGTCCCAGCGACCGTGCGCATCCTGGATGCGGCAACTGGGCTGGCATCGGTCGGCCAGACCGACAGCGGCTGGTTGTGGCGAGTGGATTATGAAGCCGATGAAGAGAATCAGGGCGCTGGATTTGCCCGCGTTGTCGCTGAAAACGGTGACGTGAGCGTATTGCCGACCCAGCGTGGCAAGATCGCCAATCTGGAAATTCCGGCTTCTGATGCCAAGCGGACCCTGGTCCTTGCAACCGCGTCGGATCCGAAGCTGCGGGCCAGCGTTGATGGCGAATCCTTGCGTTCGGTGTCCTATCCCGAGGATTCGGAAACTCGATGGGCCCAGGCTTACGAGCTTCCTGCCGAGGGCGGCAAGCTGACGTTGTCGCACAAGGACTCCACGGCCATACCGGTTCTGGTGCTCAGCGCGATAGTTCTGCTGATTACCGTCCTCCTGGCCATTCCAGTGCCAAGCTCGCGGCGATTCGCCAACTACCGCAACAACGAATACCGCTTCCGTGAACCACGCGGCGAAAATGAAGAACTCGCCGACGGCTCGGCCGTTTTGGCGGCCGCCGAAGTCCAGAGCCCGGCTACCGGCACCATGCCACTGAGCCGCCGCGAGGCACGCGAACGCGCCAGCGAGATGCGTGAGAACTTGACCCCGAAGCTCAGCGACCGGATTTCGGACGCCGATGCCGAGCAGGAGAAGAAGTAGTGAGCGACGAGAAGAACGTGAACTCAGCGGATTCTGCTGACAAGCCAGCTGAACAGACCCCGGCCCCGAAACCGGCCTCCGCGCAACCAGAAGCCAAGGACACCACCCCAGTGTCGGCGACGCTATCGCGTGCTGAGACAAAGGCTGCCAAGGCCCGGGCCAAGGTCGATGCCAAATTGGACAAGGCCCGCGCCAAGGAAGCCCAAGCCCGGTCCAAGGCCGAAGCGAAGAACGCCGAGAAAGCGGCGAAGGCTGAAGCCAAGGCCGCTCAGCGGGAAGAACCTAAAGCAAAGCCACAGCCCGAGGCGAAGTCAGGGAACAAGGATGCCACGGCAGCCGTGCCCACCGCGCAGGCTGCCCAGGCGAAGGCTCAAGGCGAATCGGCGGAACAGAAGCCGGCTCCCAAGCCGGACTCCGTTCAAGCAGGATCGGTGCAGCCCGAGGCTGCGCACGCCAAACTGCCTGCAGCTGATGCAGGCGCCGCGGGCACCCCTGATGCAGCTGCGCAGCCGGAACACGCCCAGGACGCCGAGCCTGCCAAGGACGCCGGCCCAGCCGCGGCTGGAAGCAAGACGGGACCTGTTGCCGCCCAGGACGCTGGACCGAAGAAGCCTGCAGCCCAGGACCCGGTAGTTGTTCCCGAACCAGTCAAGCCGCCAGCTGCAGAAGAGGCTGGGTCTTCCAAGAAGCAGAACGATGCCGGGGACTCCGCGGAGCAGCAAGGCGCAGCTGCGCAAGTTGCCGGCGTGGCAGCCACTGGTGCCGCAGCTGGCGCTGGTTCCACCGGGGCTGAGAAGAACCAGCCGGCCGGCCCGGAGCCTGGAGAAGAAGCCGCGAAGGCATCAGAACCGGAAGATCCGAAGGCTGCCAAGCGCCGCCATCGGCTGGAGAAGGTTCGCGCGCGGAACGCCGCGAAGGAAGAACTTGCCGCTGCCAGTGCGCTGGCTGCGCCTGCAGCCAGGCCGCAGGCGGAATCGGTGGACGGCAACGTATCGAAGCGTCGCCAGAAGCTGGACAAGGCCCGCGCCGCGGCCTCCAAGGATGCGGCTGCCGCGCCGACGCGCAAGAAGACCGGCGCGGTTCTGCTCAGCCTGGTAGCCGTTGCGGCTGCCGGCGCTGCAGTGGGTGCCGGATCAATTTTTGCCCCGGCACCGGCCGAGAAGTCGTTGCCAGCTGCCGTGACGAACCTGCCCGCAGGTGACTCCAGCAGCGTTTGCTCGGCAACCCCGCAGCTGCTCAAGGGCGTGGAAGGCACCGATGCGCAGTTCGCCCCAGGTGCCAAGGACATTTCCAGCAACCTGCGCAGCATTGCCGTTTCGGATCTGGCCAAGCGCATTCCGGGCTCCTCCTTCACCAAGCTCGATGGCAGCGGCGCGCATGAGCTGACTGGACGCATCGCTGAGGATGAAGCTGCCGAGGCCCGTGGCGCTGATGATGAGGGCCTGACCGGCCGCGCCAGCAAGATTTCAACTGCCAACGATATCGATGACGCCCAGGTCTACACCTTGCAGCCGCTGGGCGAACTCGCTTCGAAGGGCAGCGCCGTGCGCAGCTACCAAGCCAAGGATGGCGACCTGGCAGGGCTTGCTGCCGCAACGTGCCAGGCCCCGGCGTCCAACTGGCGATTCACCGGCCTGCAGACAAGTACCGGATCCACCAGCGTGATGCATTTGGCCAACCCAACGCACACCACCGCCCAGGTATCTCTGCGGCTTCGCGGTCCAGACGGCTTGATCGACACCTCGACGCTGCAGAACATTGTCCTGGCAGCGGGGGAGAGCCGGGCCATCGTGCTCGGCGGCTACGCGCAGAACCTGAATTCTGTTTCGGCTGAAATCACCAGCGTCGGCGGAAAAATCACTGCATCGGTCCAGCAGGCCGCTCTGCGCGGTTTGACCCCGTCGGGTGTTGAACTGGTCAGCGCCAACGCGACAGCTTCCAACAATCAGGTGATTCCGGGAGTATGGATCGAGAGCAAGGAGAATATTTCCAAGCTCAGCAAGGACAACAAGTCCTTGGTTCCACAGCTGCACGTTGCGGCAACCGGTTCCTCGGGCGCTGGATTCAAGGTGAAGGTCCTGGGCGAAGACGGCGAAGTCGCCGCCAGCTTCGACGATAACCTCGCCGTCGACTCCGACGCGACGAAGATTGTGGATCTGACCCAGCTGGCTGGTGGCTATTACACGGTAGTTGTCGAGTCCGATGCTCCGGTCACCGCAGCGGTGAAGATGGTTCGCGGTGCGGACCCGAAGGATTCCTCGGACACTGCCTGGGCGGTGAGCTCCAACGCGCTAGCCGGTACGCAGGCCATGCCGCTGTCGGCTAATGGCACTGGGAAATTCGCCATCGCCGCCGTAGCTGCAGACTCAGCGGTGGAAGCCGTGGTGGTCAATAAGGACGGCAAGCTGGAGGAACCGAAGAAACTCCAGATCAAGGCCGGGCAGAATATCGTCTTCGATCCGAAATCTGTCTCCGAAGACGCCCAAGCAGTCATCTTCTCGACGGATGCCAACGCTTACCTGGCCCAGCTGGTGCTCGGTTCCGAACGGTCCATCGCTTGGGCTGCCATGCCACAGGCGAATGCCGGGCGCGACGGCATTGTGGTGAACATCGGCGGCTAGGAATCCGCTATTAAGGAACTGGATAATTGAAGACCCCTTTCGCATGGCTGGCTGAGCGAATCACGCTGGAACGTCGTTCGCTCAAGGCAGCTTCGCTATCGGCAATGATCGCAGCGATTCTGATTATTGTCGGCGGCGGTGTCGTTCGAGTCACCGGGTCAGGACTAGGCTGCCCCGACTGGCCAACCTGCACCGGCGGTTCCATCGCGCCAACCGCTGAGATGGGGATTCACGCGACCATCGAGTTCGTCAATCGGCTGCTCACCTTTGTCCTGTGCGCAGCGGTTGGTTGGGTCATCATTGCCGCCCGCCTGCAACGCGACCCAGTTCCGGGCATCACCCGCTGGGCGTGGTTCCAGTTCTGGCTTGTTGTGCTCAATGCGGTCATTGGCGGGATCACCGTCTGGGTGAAACTGAACCCCTACGTAGTTGCCGCCCATTTCCTGGCCGCGACCTTGCTGCTCACTGCCGCTGCGGCCACCTGGGACAAGGTGCAGAATCTGGGAAACGCCGGATCAAAAGCCAGTGCGGATTCGCTGAAGTCGCTGGGAACCTGGTTAGTTGTTCTCAGCGCCCTGCTCGTCATCATTGGCACCGGGGTGACCGGCTCAGGTCCGCATGCCGGAGACTCGGCCGAGGTCCCGCGGATGGGCTTCGACTGGCTGCAGATCACTCTCGTGCATGCCGCAGCAGCCGTGGGCGCACTGGTTGTTGCTTTGGTGATGTGGCGTCAAGCAAGAAAAGAACAAGTACCGGACGTGGCGCACAAAGCCAAGCTCTACCTCTGGGTATTGGCCGGACAGGGGCTGCTCGGAGCGATCCAGGCCATGACCAGCCTGCCAGAGCTGCTTGTGGTCGCCCACCTGGTTGGTGCTGCGCTGGTATGGATCGGTGCCGTGCGCGTTGGCCTGGCCTCCCATGCGCCGGGACGTGAAAGCCGGATCCAGGCCAGCTAGGGAAGATGGCCCTAGTAGTCCGGATCCTCAGGGAAATACGCGGGGTCCACTTCCGAGATGGGTTTCATCCAAAGCTGCGCGACCTCGTGCACCACGCACTGATGGACCAGATCCAAGAGTTCGCCGGTGTTTTCCGCAATCTGCTCAATGGGCAAGCGATAAATGATGATGCGCGCTGGGCGGCTAGCCGAAGCTGGCTTTGATGATGCAAGCGGCACCCGCTCGCCCAGTGCAGCAGCCTGTTCCAGCAGCTTGTCACTGGGCACCGGATCAATCAGGAAATCGATCTTTTCAATTTCTCCGGGCCAGCGTTCCGAGAGCCTTTGCGCACTGGCCATCACGGCATCATCAAATCGTTCCGGCCGTGAACGGTAAGCAGGAAGATGCATGGGCATCAGCGGGCCACGCCGCCCGCGTCCGTGGCGGTGGCGACGGGAACCGCTTGGCGGATCAGGCAACTTGGAGTTCATTAACTCAGCCTAGCGCTTGCGACACTGTGCCGGTGCCCATCAGCCCGCAAATGGGCGAAGATCCCAAGGATGTGCTGACCAGCCGAGTAGAATGGCAAACGTGGAAGGTCTTCGTCTTTGTTCTCGCCCAGCCTGCCGTGAAACGGCCCGCGCTACTCTTACCTACGTATACGCAGATTCAACTGCTGTTCTTGGGCCTTTGGCGACGTACCCGGAACCGCACTGCTACGACCTGTGCGCCCGCCATGCGAACCGTCTGACAGTTCCCAGCGGGTGGAGCCTGATCCGCGGAGCCATCCCGGATGTGCTTGAACCAGAAGATGAGCTGAACGCGTTGGTGAATGCCGTCCGCGATCGCGAACCAAAGGTTCGCGAACCTCGCCACGCATCGGATTCGCCCATTGATTCGGTCCGTCCCCGCGATATCCGTGCACAGCGCTTTGACACTCGCGTCCGCTTGGCTGTGCTCCCAGCTGGCGACGAAGAAGCCTAGACCTTCTTCTCGAAGAATTCTTGAACCTGCATCGGCACTTTGGCGGCATCTGCAGCGCCTCTTTGTGTCCTAGCTGAAATCCAATTGTGGTGTGGTAATCCGTCAGATGACTCGCCTCGCTGGATATGCTAAAGGCGCGTGGGCCGTACTCGGCCCGTAAAGCAACCCCAAAACAGCACACCATCGCGCGAATTGCAGGAGGACTCCTCATGGCTGAGGCGGCGAAAAACCCCACTGGAGGGCAAGGAACTACGGGCCAGCCGGCACCGGCTGCCACTGGCAACATGCCAAGCCCACAGACCAGCCTGAGCCAAAAAGCTGAAGAGCTTACTGCGCGCCTGGAAAAGCACAAGAACCAGGCCCAGGCAAACGCCGCTGCCCAAAAGGAAGACGCCCGCAAAGAGGCCATCCGCCGCGCGATGTCCGGCAAAACCGACGCCGAGACCAAGAACCCAACTGCAGCTCCTGCAGCCAAGGCGCAGCCTGCCCCCGTGAAGCCAGCGGCAGACAAGCCTGCCGCGACCCCTGAGGCCAAGCCTGCTGCGGCCAAAGCCCCGGCAACCAAGCAGCCGGTCAAGCCAGCGCCCGTCAAGCCCGCGGCGTCCAAGCAGGCAGCCGCCAAGCCAGTTGCGGCCAAACCTGCGGCCGCGAAGCCTGCCGCCAAGGCGCCCGCTGCGAAGCCGGCCGCCAAGGCCCCCGCTGCGAAGCCGGCCGCTAAAGAGCCAGTAGAAGATGTCATTCGCGCCATCAAGCTGCCGCACGAAATCGAAGCTGAGAAGCAGGTGCAAAGCGAAGCCGTAGCCGGTGCCGGGAAGTCCGCTGAGCCGCAAGCCAGCGAGAAGGCAACCACCGCGCAAAGCGTGCCACCGGTGTCTGCTGCTCCGAAGACCGGATCCCTGCCAACAACTAAGGCTGCCGTTGCCCAAGCACGCAACCGCGTCTTTGGCAGCTACGCGCCAGAACCGGAACCTTCCGAAGCGGCCGTGAAGCGCCGGGTTGCGCGCGAACGGGCACTGAACTCGAAGCCGGCCCTGGGCCGTACTGCCCAGGTGATCGTGGCTCTGGTCTTCCCGCTGTTGACCTTGATCGCTGCCATCCGTTTGGTCGCCACGCCGGCTTTCCTGGCCCTGGCTTACGGCCGCCCTGGATTCCCGAGCGATTCCTTTGGTTTCACCGATCCTGAACGCCTGACCTACGGCAGCTACGGTGTGGATTACCTGAACAACTTTGCCGGCCCCGAATACTTGGCCGGCCTGAAGCTTTCCACCGGTTCAAGCATGTTCACCGAAGGGGAAGTCCAGCACATGGTGGACGTGAAGAACCTCATCGGGTTCGCCTATATCCTCGGAGCTGTTCTAGCGGTCATCTTGATCATCGGTGTTTGGTACCTCGCCAAGCGCTATGCAGGCGGCGTACGGCGTGCATTGTTCTCGGGAGCGATCTTGGCCTTGGCGGGCATTGCTGCGCTTGCCGTCTCCGCGATTGTGGGATGGGACAATTTCTTCACCCAATTCCATGCCCTCTTCTTCTCCGAGGGCACCTGGACCTTCAACGTCAGCGATACGCTGATCCGCCTGTACCCAGAGCAGTACTGGCTCGATAGTGCCATTGGCATCGCCGTGCTGGTGCTGGCCACGATCGTCGCTGTATTGATCAGTTGCTGGCCAACAGGCCGCCGCCGTGAGGCGGCCCGGCTGCGCCAGGAGGCCCGTGCGTTCGGCATTGGCAACTAGCTGGCACAAGGCTTAAAGCACTGGGGGAGCAGTTCATGGTGAACTGCTCCCCATTGCTTTACCCAGTGGGAATTACTGGCGGTAGAGGGCTTCCACGCGGCCTTCGAATTCTTCGAGAACGCTCTGGCGCTTGAGTTTCAACGAGTTGGTCAGGTGCCCGGAAGCTTCGGTGAATTCCTCTTCCAGGACCACGAACTTGCGAATGGACTCAGCCTTGGAAACGGTCAAGTTAGCGGTATCCACGTAGCTCTGGACCTCGGCGATCACTGCTGGGTTGATCGCCGCCTCAGCCAGGGTCATTGCTCCAAGCCCCTTGGCCTTGGCCCACAGCACCAGTTCTTCGGGATCCAGGGTCATCATGGCCGTAATGAATGGGCGCTGTTCGCCAGCCAGTACGCACTGGGAGACGATGCGTCCGGCCCGGACCATCTCTTCCAACGGGCCAGGGGAGACGTTCTTGCCGCCGGCGGTGACGATCAGTTCCTTCTTGCGGCCAGTGACCTGTAGGAATCCTCCATCATCCAGGACACCGGTGTCACCAGTCTTGAAATAGCCGTCTTCATCGAAGACTTCAGCCGTGGCGGCAGGATTGTTGTGATAGCTCGCAAAAACCCCAATGCCCTTGACCAGGATTTCACCGTCATCAGCGATCCTGATGGAGGTGCCGGGAAGCGGACGACCCACGGTGCCCACGCGGATTCGTGATGCTTGATTCACGGTGGCTGGGGCGGTGGTTTCGGTCAGGCCGTAGCCTTCGAGCAGTTCAATGCCAGCGCCGCGGAAGAAATGAGCCAAGTCCGGGTTCAACGCACTGGCTCCGGAAATCGCGTAACCGCAGTGGCCGCCAAAAACGGCCTGCAACTTCGGGTAGAGGACCTTGCTGAACAAGGCATGGCGGGCACGCAGGCCCAAGGGCATGCGAGTCTTGAGGCCACGCGCACGCGCGTCACGGATCTTGGAAACCTCGATGGCTGCCTGTTCTGCCTTGAGGAACAGCTCGGCCTTGCCACCACGTTCGGCCGTGGCCAAAGCGGTGGTGCGAATTTTCTCGAAGACTCGCGGCACGGCCAGCAGGAAGCCGGGCTTGACCGCGGACATGTCCTCGACAAGATTAGCCATGGAACTGGAATGCGCAATCACCGATCCGCCGTGGATGCAGGTCTGCTGGACGGCACGAGCCAATACGTGGGCCAGCGGCAGGAACATCAGCGTTCGGCGCTCTTCACCGAGCACTTCGAGCATATGGCCGGCCAGATTATGCGCCACCATGGCAAAGTTCGAGTGGGTCATGTTGCAGCCCTTGGGACGCCCGGTGGTACCCGAGGTGTAGACCATCGTGGCCACGTCCTGGAGGGTCATGGAAGCACGGCGGGATTCGACCAGCTGCTCATCGACTTGGTTGGCAGGAACCATCAGCTGATGCAGGCCAGCGGAGGGAATAAGCGTCTTGTCCGCCGTCTCGGAGCCTTCAAAGATGTGGGTGCGTACCGGTTCGCCCAGCTGAGCCGCCGCCTGGCGGACGTTGGCGCGCAGCTCGTGGTTTTCGGCGAAAACCACGCGCGCACCGGAGTCGCGCAGGATCCATTCGATCTGGAAGGCGCTGGAGGTTTCGTAGATGGGGACCGTCACGCCTCCGGCGAACCACACCGCTTCCTCTGCCAAAGCCCATTCATAGCGGGTACGGGAAATAATGGCGACCTTGTCACCGGGCTGCAGCCCATCATTGATCAGCGCCATTGCCAGGCGCTTGACATCAATGAGGAAATCACCGGCACTGAGATCATGCCAGGTGCCGTCGCGCTGCACGCTGAACAGTGGCCGTTGCGCCCCACGTGCTACGCGATCAAGGAGTAGGTTCGTCGTGTTTACTTCTGGTGCTAGATCAGTGAGTAGCTCGACGGTTACTTCTTGCATTGAAGAATTGTCCTTTGGGATTCGATGGTCGTCTTAGTGGCCTATTTCATGGAAACAGGTGGCCAAGCCACGGGCAGCCTAGCCCCAGCTGGGGAGCCACACGTGCAAGCGCCAGTAGTCATCCGCGATCATTTCCCCACTCCAGATAGGCCAGAAAAAGGCCGACGTGACTAGGAATAACGCCATGAATATGGTGAGTACGATGATGCGTGATCGGTGCGCGGCACTGGAATTAGGGTCGCGTGGAATGAACCTGCCAATCATATACGTCAACGCGAGTACCATGAACGGAACCAGTGGCAGGGTGTAGAAGAAGAACATCGTGCGCTCTGGGTACATCAGCCACGGCAGGAACCCGGCCGCCACCGATGAGAGGATCGCTCCGGCCCGCCAATCCCGGGCGCCAATCCACCACAGAATCAGCAAGAACATGCTGATGGTGCAGGCCCACCACATCAACGGGTTAGGCAGGTCGGTAATGACCTCGGTGCAACGCTCCAGCCCGCAGCCGTTGGCTCCCTTGTCGTAGCCTTCGAAGTAGAACAGCACTGGACGTCCGGCGAAGGGCCACGTCCACGGCGAGGATTGCCAGCCATGCTCGGAGTCGAGCCCGGTATGGAATTCGTAGCCAGCCTGGTGATAGTGCCACAAGGAACGCAACGGCGAGGGCAGCCAGCTAATGCCTTCGCCGGGATTCTCCTCGGCCCAATGGCGGTATCGGCCGCCCTGGGTGATCAGCCATCCGGTCCACGTGGATAAATAGGTCAGCAGCACCAGCGGCAGCATGGTGAAGAAGGAATAGATTCCGTCGCGGATGAATGCCGCCGACTGCCACTTGTGAACTCCTGCGGTGCGCCGCGCACCAAAGTCCCAAAGCACCGCCATGAGGCAGAATACAGCTACGAAGGACAGCGCCGACCATTTAATGCCAACTGCGCCACCGAGCATGATCGCTGCGATCAGCCGCCATGGGCGCCACCAGAGCATGGGGCCATGAACGAGCAGGAAGTCATCTGGCCGGTTCCCCTCGGGCACTGAAAGCTTCCGGGCAAGCACGGTTCTGCCATGTATCCGGTCTTTGAGCAGGGCATAAAATGCGGCAAGCACAAAGAACATCAAGAAGATGTCCAGCAACGCGGTGCGCGACATGACTATGGAATGGCCGTCGATGGCCATAAGCAAACCGGCGATGCCGGCAAGGACGTGGGAACCGAAGAGCAAGCGGGCGCACAGGGTGACTAGCAGGACCGAGAGGGTGCCGACCAACGCTGTGGAAAAACGCCAGCCGAAGCCATTGAAATCACCGAAGAGGAGCATGCCCACGCCGATCATCCACTTGCCCAGCGGCGGATGGACGACAAAGGAAGATTCAGCTTCCAGCTGCGGGTCGCCCGCGATGAACTTCCCATCGCTGTCGTCAGCCCATTCGCGCTCGTATCCGCTTTGCAGCATCGCGAAAGCGTCCTTGACGTAATAGGTTTCATCAAAGATCAGCAGGTGCGGGTGCGCCAGATTGACGAAGCGCAAAAGGCCGGCAATGAGTGTCACGACCAGCGGAATGATCCACATCAGCGGGCCGCTGGGAGCCACCACAGGCAGGAGCCGCTGTTTCAGGCTCTCGAAAGTGAAGGCCTGTCGCGCCGAGCGTACGTGGCCGGAGTCCGGAGTGTCTAAAACCGAGGTGCCCATCACCAATTCATGCTACCGGTGGAAAGTCCAGAAAGTGGGCTTTTCCTGCGTCGCGTAGGCTTAAGAATGTGCAGAACTCAGATAATGAGGGCGTAATCGTCCTGGGAGCCACCCCGATTGGCAATTTGTCCGACGCCTCCCCGCGTCTGCGGGAGATTATGGCCAGTGCCGATATCATCGCCGCGGAGGACACCAGAAACTTCCACCACCTGGCCCATGCCCTGGGCATTAAAATCACTGCGAGGGTGATGAGCCTGCATGAGCACAACGAGGCTCACAAGCTCTCCGAGGTGATTGACCTGGCCGCCGAGGGCGCGACTGTGCTGGTGGTTTCCGATGCAGGAATGCCGGCGGTATCGGACCCCGGCTACCCATTGGTGGCCGCTGCCTTGAGTGCTGGCATCCGTGTCACCGCGGTACCGGGCCCTTCTGCGGTGCTCACCGCGCTGGCCCTGTCCGGATTGCCAACTGGCCGTTTCACCTTTGAAGGCTTCCTGCCGCGCAAGGCGGGGGAACGCCGCAAGCGCCTGGATTCCTTGCTCGCCGAAGATCGCACCATGGTGTTCTTCGAGGCTCCTCACCGGCTGAGCGACTTCCTGGATGCCGCTATCGAAGCATTTGGCCAAGACCGCCAGGCCGCCGTAGCCCGCGAGCTGACCAAGAAGTTTGAAGAGGTCCGTCGAGATTCACTGGCAAATCTGCGCGCATGGGCAGAAGATGGCGTACGCGGAGAAATTGTTGTGGTTGTCCACGGAGCCCCGGAAGCCGAGGCCGCATCCATCGAGGATTTGCTTCCCAAGGTTGCAGCCCTCGTGGAGGAAGGCATGCGCATGAAGCAGGCCGTGGCCGAAGTGGCCGAAAAATTCGGCGTGCAGAAACGCGAGCTTTATGAAGCTGTTTTGGCAGCACGTCACGAAGCGGGAAAATAGCCGAAGTCGCATAGGCTAAATGCACAATGAATGCTCGCGTTTATCGTGCAGACGGCAATTTACAGCCACCACCTGCCAGGAATAGCGTAGACATCAAAGACGATCAGTTTTCATTATTTTCTATCAGGAGATGCTCGTATGTCGATTACTGCCCAGCGCGAAGCGGAACTGCTTGCCAAGGTGCCAACCGGCCTATTGATTAATGGCGAATGGAGGGATGCCTCCGACGGTGGCACCTTCGACGTGCTCGACCCGGCTACCGGCGAGAAGCTGCTGACGCTGGCCAGTGCTACGAGCGAAGACGCAATGGCTGCACTGGATGCAGCTGACGCAGTCCAAGCCGAATGGGCACTGACCGCACCACGCGAACGCGCGGAGATCCTGCGCCGTGCTTTCGACCTTGTCACCGAGCGCAAGGATGACTTCGCGCTGCTGATGAGCCTGGAAATGGGCAAACCACTGGCCGAGGCCTATGGCGAAGTAACCTATGGCGCCGAATTCCTGCGCTGGTTCTCCGAAGAAGCCGTACGCCACTACGGCCGCTACCTCACCACCCCCGAGGGCAAGAACAAGGTCCTGGTCCAGCACAAGCCGGTTGGCCCATGCCTGCTGATCACCCCATGGAACTTCCCGCTGGCCATGGCTACCCGCAAGGTCGGCCCGGCAGTAGCGGCAGGCTGCACCATGGTGCTCAAACCAGCCAAGCTGACCCCGCTGACTTCCCAGCTTTTCGCAGCCACGATGATGGAAGCAGGCCTTCCAGCTGGTGTGCTGAACGTGGTCTCCGGCGCTTCGGCCTCGAAGATCTCCGGCCCGCTGATGCAAGATGACCGCCTGCGCAAGGTTTCCTTCACCGGCTCGACCCCGGTGGGCAAGCAGCTGATGAAGGACGCCGCAGACAAGGTCCTGCGCACCTCGATGGAGTTGGGTGGCAACGCACCATTCATCGTCTTCGAGGATGCCGATCTGGATGCTGCTGTCGAGGGCGCCATGGCAGCCAAGATGCGCAACATGGGCGAAGCCTGCACCGCTGCTAACCGCTTCCTGGTCCATGAGGACGTTGCCGAGGAATTCACCGCCAAGTTCGCTGCAGCGATGAAGGCCCTGAAGCCAGGACGCGGCACCGAAGCCGACACCACGGTAGGCCCGCTGGTCGAGGAAAAGGCCCGCGACGAAGTCCACTCGCTGGTTGAAGCCGCCGTCGCCGCCGGCGCGACTGCCATCACCGGCGGTGCGCCAGTTGACGGCCCGGGCTACTTCTACCAGCCAACCGTGCTGGCCAATGTCGCCAACGACGCCAAGATCCTGAGCCAGGAAATCTTCGGCCCAGTGGCACCAGTGACCACGTTCAAGGATGAGGCCCAGGCTATCAAGCTGGCCAACTCCACCGAATACGGTTTGGCTTCCTACATCTACTCGCAGGACTTCAACCGCATGTTCCGTGTTTCGGAGCAGATCGAATTCGGCCTGGTTGGATTCAACGCTGGCGTGATCTCCAACGCCGCGGCACCATTCGGTGGCGTGAAGCAGTCGGGCCTGGGCCGCGAAGGCGGCGCCGAAGGCCTGGAGGAATACACCACCGTGCAGTACATCGGCATTGCCGATCCTTACGCAGCCAAGAAGTAGATTCTCCAGCTCGCGCCAAGGCCCCCCCGG
>NZ_JBLVOC010000027.1:366360-398858 GCF_053543575.1 Glutamicibacter sp. AGC84 | reverse complement strand
GGGGGGCCCTTGGCCGGTTAAACCAATGGCTACATGTCGATTCGCGTGGATTCTTCCGAGCGCGAATGACGCGGGTGCACCGAAGCAGGGAACAAGAATGCCCTGATTCGTTGGATAAAGGACAGCTCGCCGCGCAAATTGCCCTGGATCGCGTGCAAGGCGTCAAGCAGCGGAGCGGCATCATCAGCGCTGGGATGCCTGTTGGCGTAGAAGCTCTCTTGGATGACAGTTTTCAGGGACTGCAAATCCTTGGCGACTTGGGGATGGTCTTCGCCCAGCCGGGTAGTGTAGTCACCGGCCGACTCGTGGCTGCCGGCCGGCCCCCGGTAATCGGCCCCAATAGCCTGCAGCTCGGCCAGCAGAGCTGGAGCGGCATCAGCGCCGCCACGGCGCACGCGTCCTAGCCGCTCCTCACGCAGGCGATGGCGACGCCACGGAGCAACTCCCAGTGCGAGGAAGGCCAGCAACAGGACCGCTGGCAACAGCCACACTGCCTTTGCGCCCTGGGTCCCAGAATCTGCGGACGGTGCCGGCGCAGAAGGCGCGGCGCTGGCCGGTAGGCTCGGGTTGCCGCGCTCGGTGGGCACTTGGGGTGCAGTGCTTTCTTGCGGGTTCGACGTAGGAGTTGGTTCCGGCGCGTAACTTGGCGAGTAGCCCCGACCCGGGGTGGGCTCGAACGGAATCCAACCCAGCCCGTTCAAATACAATTCTGGCCACGCGTGGGACTGTTTCCCGCTGACGGTATATCCGGTGAGCTCGGTACCTTCTTCCAGGCGCCGTTCCAGCATGCTCTGGGCGGTGTCCCCGGTGATTTCGAGAGTGTCTCCGCTGGCTTCACCGGGTGCATACCCCACGGCAATGCGCGAAGGGATTCCGGCTTCACGAGCCAGCAGGGCCATCGCCGAGGCGAAGTGCACGCAATACCCCTGGCGCCGGGCCAGGAATGCTTCGACAACTCGACGATTGGCCCCGTCGTAGCCTTCGCGCAGCGGGGTGCGTTCGGAGTACACGAAATTCCCGGAACGGAAGAAATGCTGCAAAGCCACGGCGGTATCAATGTCGTTGGCAGGCTTCCCCTTTTTGCCGAAAACCTCATCGAGGGTTTGCTGCAGCAACGGTTCCAATCCGTTGTCAGGATCCTGCGGAAGACGCAGGTATTCTTCGGGCAGCTGGTCGCTGGCGTCGAATCCCATGTGCCCAACGTTGCGGACCATTTGCGTGCTGATGGCCAAATCCGCGTAGGCCACTGAAATGTCGTTGGTCGATGCCATGGCGTCGCCAGTGAGCCTAGCCACCGAGGTCTCGTAGGTCCAGTTCCAATCCCCGACGATGCCCTGCACGAAATAGGATTGGTTGGGCAAAGGGAGGACCGGACTGCTGATGCCATCAGGCCAAGTCATTCGCAAGACTTCATCGGTGCTGTTGAACGTGCTGAAATTCGTTGACACCGCGGAGGTGCCATCAAGCGTGTGCTGCATGGAGCTTTCGCTTGGTTCCCAGCGGTCTGCGGACAGATCCTTGATCACCTGAGTGCGCAGGTAAGGCGCTTCTTCAGCAGTTGTGTAGTAGTCCAGGATGGGAACACCGCTGTTCGAGCGGAGGTCTCTTCCGAGGTTGATCAGCGGATCGACATTGCTGGCCAGCAGATCACCCGAAGGACGTTGCCCTTCGGAGAACATGCCGCTGCGGAAACCAGGCATCCAGATGCTGGCCGCCAAGAGGGCACCGACACAGGCCATCACGCTGACACCCAGAATTCCCAGCGTCCTGGGCGCGGGAAGCATCACTTGGGAATGCTTGGAAGATGCAGGGGCAAAGAGATACGGAATCAGCGCAATATAGCCGAGCACTGCCGACAACAGCAGCGCGAGATAGCCAATTCCGGCGCCTTCCTGCTTGAACAGCGACGCGATGATCGGCGCCAGGGACAAGGGAATGATGATCAGCATGGCCATGCGCCGCGAGCTGGCCAGCATTTCCACGATCAGGCTGATTGCCAAAGTGAAGCACAATACGCTGAAAGCCACAGAGCGGGAATTGGCTACCGGCGGCACCTGGGTAGCTAGCTGGATTCCCGCTTCACCAAGCACATTCCACACCCATTGGGCGAGAGGCAAACCGTAGATGTTGCTTTCCCGGGCATCGCTGAGCGCAATGGATGCCACGGCGACGATTGCCGCAGCAGGAACAGCGCTCCAGCGCAAGCGGCGGACTGCGCGCAGCAGACCGGCGCACAGGTGCACGGCGAAGACCGGGAGGACCAAGGCCGGGAACCAGCTGGAGCCTTCAATGACCCCGGACAGCGAGGCGGCACCCGCTAATACAGCGACTGCAAGGCAGCAGACAGCAGCAACCCGCACGAGCAGAAGCCGCATCGCGGGAGCCGAGCCACCGCTCGGGTCCGGATTTTCAGGAGTCGGGGCTAGAGTGTTTGCCCCAGCACGGCCAGCGCTCATTATCCCCACATCTCGTCTATCGCCATATCGCCGGGAAGAATGTGCACTTTCCAGCTGGTGCGAGCCAATTCAAGTTGTATCTGCCGATAGCGTTCAGGGTGGCTGACCAGCAGGAAAACCTCGACATTGCGCACGGTGCGCGAGAGCGTAGCCAGCCAAGCTGCCTGCGGCGCAGTGAGCTCTCCGAGGATCATGATGACCGGTTCTTCGCGGAACACCAAGAGCTCCTTGCGCAGGGTATTGCCCAGAATCTCGGAACCGTTGGCTTCAACTGTTCCGTTGGCCAAGGCCAGGTCCGAAGTTGCGGCATGGAAGTCTTCAAAACTGTTCAGCGCGCCGAGCTCGGAGACGCTTTGCGGGTCCCGTTGCGCCAACGAGGCCCCGGTGAGGTCCCGGAAGGCGAGCTGGTAGCCGCTAGTGGCATATCTCAGGCCGATGCTGCTGGCCAACGACAACGCATTTTCAAAGCGGCGGCTGCTGGTGAGTGCCTCCGCGTGAGCCTGCGGCAACGAGATCCTCAGATCCGATCCGCTGTGATTCCAATGCTCGAAGGAAGTGTCCAGGACCAGGAGCGCCTGCGCGGTTGCCACGTGGTTTTCCTGGCGGACCATGAGCTTTCCGTGCCGGGCGCTGGCTTTCCAGTGCACCTGGCGAACGGAGTCGCCTTGCTGGTAGTCGCGCGTCGCGACATCGTAGTAGTCGGTGGTGGTGCTCCTGGAGAATTTCGCATCGCCAGTGAGCGTTCGTTCGCCGAGCGGGGCGAAACGATCCAACCGGTGCAATTGGGAACGCACGGGGATCTGCAGGCTCGCTCCGGTGCGCACCATTCCCTGTATCAGCCCCAGAGGGTCCACGACTATTTGCTGGGCTGGTCCCACAAGGTGGATCCCGCGTGTGCGGAACACCAATTCGTATTCGATTGAACCCGGGGCCTGGAATCGTGGGCCGGGTCCGAAATCCTCCGGCAATTGTTCCTGGATGATGGAACGCTCAGCACACGACAAGCGGAACTTGCTGACCTCGCCAACGCTGGGAACCGCCGAGAGCAGCTCCCGGTGGATAATCGTGCGTCCGCGCAGGCGCAAGGCCAAACCCCAGTTCGCCAAAGCCAACGCCACCAGGGCCAGGCCCAAAGCCATCATTTCGTGCCGGCCCAGGAGATATGCCACGAACACCAGCAGGCCGCCAGCTCCGGCAGTGCACCAACCGCGCACGGTGAACAGGTCAAGGTGCCAACGCCGCAGGGCTGTCGCCGAATTTTCGGTGCGCGTCCAGGAGAGGGCATCGCGCGAATCGTAGCGGGGAATCTTCTCCATGGCTGCCCGTTAGCTCACTGGGGTGCTGGCAACAAGCTCTTGGATCACGGCGCTGGCATCCAAGCCGTCCGCAACCGCTCGCCGGGTCAGGATCAACCGGTGGTTCAGCACCATCTGGGCCACGCTGCGAACGTCTTCTGGCAAGACGTGGTCGCGTCCATGAATCGCGGCATGGGCTTTGGCCGCGCGAACCCACTGAATCAGTGCGCGAGGCGAGGCCCCCAGCGCCACCTGCGGGTGCTCGCGTGTGGCTCGGCCCAGATCCACCACGTAGGCGCCTAGCCGTTCTGTGACCGTCACCGCTTTAACCTGCTCAATCATGTATCCCAGATCAGCCAGCTGCACCACGGCTTGCAGTGCTTCCAATGGGTCGAACTGGTGCCGGCCGGTGAGCATGGTGATTTCGGCATCGCGTTGTGGGTAACCCAGCGAAAGCCGTGCCATGAATCGGTCACGCTGTGCCTCGGGCAGGGCGAATGTGCCCTCGGATTCCACCGGGTTCTGCGTGGCCACGACCATGAAAGGCTGCTCCAGCCGATGGGTGATCGAATCGACGGTGACTTGCTTTTCTTCCATGCATTCCAGCAATGCCGACTGGGTCTTGGCATTCGCACGATTGATTTCATCGGCGATGACTATATTGGCGAAGACCGGTCCGGGATGGAAAGTGAATTCGTGAGTCTGCGGGGAGTAAACCGAGACACCGGTGACGTCACTGGGCAAAAGGTCCGGGGTGAACTGGATGCGGTGCACCGAACCATTGACGCTGCGCGCCAATGACTTGGCCAGCATGGTCTTACCGACCCCGGGAACGTCTTCCACCAGCAGGTGGCCCTGTGCCAGCAGAACCGTCAATGCGCTAGTCACCGCCTCCGGCTTGCCGGTGATGACGCTCTGGACAGCATCGAAAATGCGCTGGCAATTGGACTGGAATGCCGAATCAAGCGACGGCACTGTTCGGTTTGCACTCATGCGCGGTTCCTCCTGAAGAACGAATCGTTGGCAAGATCGATCGCCGCGGCATTCATTCAATTGGGTCTTGCATCACATCATATGGGGATCTTTTGTCCAGCAACAGAGCCTAACTACCGGGAGCTGAGCACCTGATTGTCGTTGCTACCCCTAGTGGTGCCACAATTAACCACAGATTCGATCCCAGTATTCACGCGCAAAGGATAACCGTGTCCAAGAAGAAGCACACTGATCCCACCCTGGTTCCCGAGGCCTACCGCCCGACGGAGCAAGCCGCTGCAGCAGAGCAGGGGGAGCGGTCGCGTGCTTCTGGCAATGAAAAGGGCGGAAGCCAGCGCAATTTGCAGTACCCGGAAGCGCCAGAAGCGCTTCCAGTGCCAGTGGTCGATAACCATACGCATCTGGATTTCCTTGACGGAACTGTGAAGGTCACGGCTGCCGATGCCCTGGCGGCGGCGGCAGCTGTTGGCGTGAAAGGGCTGATCCAGGTCGGCTGCGACGTGGAGTCATCGGAATACGCGGTCCAGGTAGCTAACGAGTACTCGAATATCCTGGCCGCGGTAGCCATTCACCCCAACGATGCCGCGCGTCTGGCTGAACGCGGGGAGCTGGAAGGAGCGATCGCGCGGATCGAAGAACTTGCCGCGGATCCGCGGGTGCGTGCAATTGGCGAAACCGGGTTGGACTACTTCCGTACCGGTGAAGACGGACGGGGCGCCCAGGAGCATTCCTTCCGGGAGCATCTGCGCATTGCGGTGGAGCAGGGCAAGGCCCTGCAGATCCATGACCGGGATGCCCATGAGGACGTGGTCCGCGTGCTCAAGGACGCGCCATTGCCGGGGAAAGTGGTCTTCCACTGCTTCTCTGGGGACGCGGCATTAGCCCGGATCTGCAACGACAACGGCTGGTACATGTCGTTCTCTGGAACTGTGACATTCAAGAATTCGCATGATCTTCGCGAGGCCTTGGCGCTGGCGGATCCAGAACTGCTTCTGGTAGAAACCGACGCACCGTTCTTGACGCCGCACCCCTTCCGGGGCCGCCCGAACGCCAGCTACATGATTCCATACACGACTAGGTTCTTGGCGGAAACCAAGGGGATCGATCTGGCTGAATTCTGCACCCGGATCGATGCGAATACGCGAGAAGTGTACGGAGAATTCTAGACCCGGAGGTTGTGTGTCTCGTTACAGGACACTTGCCACAAATATAACAATTCGGTTACGGTGGATGAGATGTCCGGTACCGCCCCCGCCTATTTTCGGCACGGTGTGTTCAGGACAGCCTGATCCTCACGCCTTGCTGCAAGTGGAAACACGGCGCAACTTTGACTGAAGGACAGGCAGCGAACACTGCCGGGCCCAACCGGAGATCCTGACAGGATTCCCGCAGTTGGGTCTACAAACGATGGGGACCTCATTACCGTGACTCACTTGCTCAAGAAGACCTGGGTGAAATACCTGGCTCAGGCGCTCGCCGTAGCTGTGGTTATTGCCGGTGCTGTTTTCTATATTTCTGGCCAGAAATCGGTCGTCATGTCGGTGGACGGCCAGCGCCAGGAAATCACCACCCGTGCTGCCACCGTTGGCGCACTGCTGGAACAGCAGGACGTTGCCTTGGCTGAGCGCGACGAGATCTCCGCAGCACTGGATTCCGAGCTTGCCGACCAGCAGCTTGTTGATATCAAGCGCAACAAGTCGATCGAAGTAACCGTGGATGGCACCGAGCGCGTTGTGCACACTACCGGCATGACCGTTGCCGACGTGGTTGAACAGCTCGACCTGGATAAGGATTCCGAGGTTTCCCTCGATGAGGACATGCAGCTCGCAGCCTTGAGCGATGAATTGGAAGTCATCACGCCCAAGGAAATGACCCTGGTCGTCAAGGACAAGAAGAAGAAAATCGCAACGACTGCTTTGACCGTCAAGCAATTGCTTGCCGACGAGAAGATCAAGGTCGACGGCAACGACGAAATCAACGTCAAGATCAAGGACGAAACCGACAAGGACGTCAAGGACAGCGTCAAGCTGGCCGCGGGCACCACTGTCGAGGTGATCGACGTAACGGTCAAGACGTGGGACGAAACGCGCGACATCGACTTCGAGACCAAGAAGGTCAAGGACAGCTCGTTGGATAAGGGCGACACCGAGGTCAAGACCGAAGGCAAGAAGGGCGAGCGTGAGCTGACCCTGCGCCAGGAAACCCGCAACGGCAAGAAGGGCGAGGAAGAAGTCCTCAAGTCCAAGGTCACCAAGAAGCCCGTTGCCGAGGAAATCCGTGTTGGCACCAAGGAAGAGAAGAAGGAAACTTCAACTTCCAAGAACACTCCAACCCCGAGCAGCATCTCCTCGACTTGGGCTGCCCTGGCCAAGTGCGAATCCGGTGGCAACTGGTCGATCAACACCGGCAACGGCTACTACGGCGGACTGCAGTTCTCTGCATCGTCGTGGCGCAATGTGGGTGGCACCAAGTACGCACCGCTGCCGCACCAGGCGACTCCGCAGGAGCAGATCGCTGCAGCTGAAGTGCTGCGTCGATCAGGCGGCTGGGGCCACTGGCCATCGTGCTCGTCCAAGCTGGGCCTGCGCTAAAAGCAAAAGCCGAATAACAACGCGACGCGTCCACCATCACGGTGGATGCGTCGCGTTGTTATGTTTGGATCAATCTAGCTGAACTAGAATTGGATTTGTGATGTCTAAGGAATCTTTGCCGCTGCTTGGGGCCACCGAAATCCGTCGTCTGGCCGAAGAGCTGGGAATCCGCCCTACCAAGACGCTGGGGCAGAACTTTGTGATCGATGGGAACACCATCCGCCGCATTGTCGCCGCCGCCAAAGTCGACCCATCCGAAACAGTGCTGGAAGTAGGCCCGGGCCTAGGTTCCCTGACCCTGGGCATCATGGATGCCGCCGCCAAGGTCGTTGCTGTGGAGATCGATCCACCCCTGGCAAAACGACTGCCGCAGACCATGGCCGAGTTCCGCCCTGGCCGAGAAGACGATCTGACCGTGATCCTTTCCGACGCCATGAAGGTCACCGAACTTCCCGGCGAGCCAACCTCGCTGGTCGCCAACCTCCCGTATAACGTTGCCGTCCCGGTAGTGCTGCACCTGCTGGAGCACTTCCCTTCCATCCGCAATGGCTTGGTCATGGTGCAGGACGAAGTTGCCGACCGGATGGCCGCCACCCCGGGCAATAAGATCTATGGCGTCCCATCGGTGAAGGGCGCCTGGTACGGAACCATGCGCAAGGCCGGCGTGATCGGCATGAACGTCTTCTGGCCAGCGCCGAAGATCCACTCCGGCCTGGTGGGGTTCACCCGCGACAAGGACCGCAGCGACGCCCCGGATCGCAAGGAAGTCTTCGCCATCATCGATGCAGCCTTCGCCCAGCGCCGCAAGACGCTGCGTGCTGCCCTCTCCGGCTGGGCAGGCTCCGGTGCTCGTGCCGAACAGATCCTGGTAGCAGCGGGCATTGATCCGAAGGAACGCGGCGAGAAGCTGGATATTGACCAGTACATCGACATTGCCCGTGCCGCACAGGATATTCCCGCTGAAGCTCCAGCTAGCGAGGCATAAGCATGTCTAAGCAGCGTGTCATCGCGACCGCACCGGGCAAAATCAACTGCTACTTCAAGGTCGGTCCTCCTCGCGAAGACGGATACCACGAAGTGGCGAGCCTCTACGTCGCGGTCTCCCTGGCCGAGCAGATTGAAGCGACGCTGCGCACCGACGGGGAATTGCAGCTGAGCCTGGAACCGAATTCCCCTGTGGTCTCCGAACCGGAAAGCTTTCCGCTGGGTGCAGGCAATCTGGTGCACCAGGCAGCCCAGCTGCTTCGCGAGCACACGGGCTGCAGCCTCGGAGCGAACCTGCACATCACCAAGCGCGTCCCGATCGCCGGCGGAATGGGTGGAGGCTCTGCAGACGCGGCGGCCACCCTGGTAGCCTGCAACGAATTGTGGGGAACCGGGCTGGACCGGGAAGAACTCGGCCGCTTGGGCGCACGCCTCGGTGCTGACGTGCCTTTCGCCTTGATGGGCGGGGCCGCCATCGGCCTGGGCATCGGCGACAAGCTTGCCCCGTTGCTGACTCGTGCCAAGACCCATTGGGTGCTGATCCCGGCCAGCTTTGGCCTGTCGACCCCGCGAGTCTATGGCATGCTCGATCGCTTGCGTTCCGGCACGGAGATCGAAGTCCCGCAGGAAATCGATCCAGCGGTCATCGAAGCGCTGATGGCTTCGGACGCGCCAGCGTTGGCCCAGGTACTGGCCAATGACCTGACCCAGGCTTCCTTGGCCCTTGCCCCGGAACTAGGCACCATGCGCGATATGGCAGAAGGCGCCGGTGCCCTGCGAGCCATGGTTTCCGGTTCGGGGCCGACCTTGGCTCTGCTGGTCGAAGATGCCGAGCATGCTGAAGAGGTCATGGCCCAATTGGGCGATGAGGTGGGCGTCGCTACCATCCCGGTGACCGCTCCAGCGCCCGGAGCGCACATCACCGTTTCCGAATAATTTTTCCGGAAGTCCCTGTCTGGCCTTGGGCCGGGCAGGGATTTCCTGCATCATTTTCCGCCACCCCTCTTGTTGCGCCCTGGGCCCGGCCCTAGGCTGAATCCCAAAGCAATTATTGAGAGCCATTCATTTTGGATCTGGGGCGGAATACAACATGCTCAATGGACACGTTTCGCACTGGTGGGAAGACATCGGCCTGCCAGAGCCACGCCAGCAATTACGCGGTCAGGGCACCGCAGATGTCGCCATCATCGGTGCCGGGTTCACCGGACTGTGGACCGCCTATTACCTGGCCAAGGCCAACCCGGATCTTCGCATCACGATCCTCGAAGCCCGGCACGTGGGCTACGGCGCATCGGGGCGCAATGGGGGATGGCTGACCAACACCATCACCGCTGGCCGCGAACGCTACCTGAAATCCCATGGCAGGCAAGCAGTCAATGACTTCCAGCTGGCCATGAACCGGACCGTCGCCGAGGTCATCGAGGTGTGCGCTGCCGAGGGGATCGATGCAGATATCCTGCAGGGCGGCGAACTCGAAGTTGCCTACACCCCTGCCCAGGAAAAGCGCTTGCGCGCCGATGCCATGGCCGACGCGCAATGGGAACACACGCACACCGAACTGCTTGAAGCCGAGGCAGCGCAAGGCAAGATCAACGTCGCCAATGCCCGGGCCGGGCTGTGGCATCCGCACGCGGCCAGAATCCATCCTGCAAAATTGGTACGCGGACTCGTCGAAGCCGTGGAGCGGCTCGGCGTACGGATCTATGAAAACACCCGTGCCACCACACTGCGCGCACGCCGCATCGAATTCGACGGTGGGTCATTGGACGCCGAGTACATCATCCGTGCCACCGAAGGGTTTACTGCCGGGCTAGCAGGACACAAGCGCTTGGGGCTCCCGATGAATTCGTCCTTGATTGCCACCGAACCGCTAGCTCCATCCATCTGGGACGAACTGGCATGGAACAACGGCGAGGTGCTGGGGGACTACGCCCACGTCTACATGTATGCCCAGCGCACCGCGGATAACCGCATTGCCATTGGAGGCCGGGGAGTGCCGTATAAATATGGTTCGCGCACGGATGCCGATGGCCAGACGCCGCAAAGCACCGTGGAGGGACTGCAGGAAATCCTGCACCGCATGTTCCCGCAGACTCGGAATTCGAGAATCGATCATGCCTGGTCCGGGGTACTGGGCGTGCCGCGGGACTGGGCCGCTACCGTCGGGCTGGACCCGGCGGCCGGACTGGGCTGGGCCGGCGGCTATGTCGGCACCGGGGTCGGCGCAGCGAACCTGGCCGGACGAACCTTGCGCGACTTGATCCTCGGGGAAAGCACTGAATTGGCCAATCTGCCGTGGGTCAATCACCAGGTGCGCAAATGGGAGCCGGAACCACTGCGCTGGCTGGCAACCAAGGGGCTCTATGCAGCCTATGGTGCCGCAGATCGAAGCGAACTGAAGGGGCGGGGGAGCTCCTCGCCGCTGGCCGTGCTGGCCGATAGAATCACCGGAAAGCCTTGAGCGCTGGCACACTGGGGAATAGGCTGTGGCCATGGGACTTGATAAACGTGGAATCTATGTGTGCGCATTCGCACTTGTGCTCATTATTTCTGGCGTCTTTATGATCACGCTGATGCAGGCCGGAATTCTTGGCTGGGCACTGCAAGCGGCCGGAATCTTCGTCATGGCCATCTCGGTGGGTGCTGCGCGTACGCCCAGGGCCCGTGCCTGAGGTGCGCGAGGAGCCCATGAGCGCCTGCAGCTTGTCGGCACGCGGCCAGAACTACCTCCTGCGCGAAGCACGGGCTACGGATCTTGAACAGATCATTGCCTTGATGGCAGATGATGAGATCCGTCGTGCAGAGCATGCGGACGCTGGGGACGCCGGGGAACAGTATCTGGAGGCTTTCAACGAGATTCACGCAGACCCAGCGCATACGCTGATCGTGGTGGAGGGCAATGACGGAGCCATTGCCGGCACGATGCAGCTGACCATGTTGCCGGGTCTTGCGCGCAGGGGAGCGAAGCGGATGCAGATCGAGGCAGTGCGCGTGGCCAGCGCATTGCGCGGCGGTGGCCTGGGAACGGAAATGATCCGCTGGGCCATTTCCGAAGCCGAAAGCAAGAGAATTCCGCTGGTCCAGCTGACAAGCGACGCGCAACGCCAGGACGCGCACCGCTTTTACGAGGGGCTAGGATTTACCGCGTCGCATGTGGGCTTCAAAATGCACCTGGCTATAAGCCCTTGATCTTGTAGATTCGTTGCAATCCGGAGGTCGTCTGGCCCCATTCGCTCTTCGCGGCCCGCTGCTGGTGGGCCTCGAAAGCGGCACTGTCTTCGAATTCCTCGTGCACCAGCCAGACCCAGGGATCGCCGGTTTGCGTGACAGAGAAAGAAATGCAGCCGTCTTCCGCCTTGGTGAGGCGTATATGATCCGGCAGCAATTTCTCCACCAATTCAGCCTCAGCCGCGTCCGCGCACAGCAACCGGCCCTCCATGATCACAATTCCCATGTTCGCCAGTCTGCCACGATCTTGAGTGGATTGGGGAAAAATCACAGTAAAGGAGATGGCCCGGAAACCAGTATTTCCGGGAATTCTTTTTGGCCGACTTACGCAGGTGTGATTGTTAGCTTCGTTTGACGGTTAAGTCGTAACTTCGATTGGCGGCTTTCCAGCAACGAGGCGGATATGAACCACTAAAGTTCACCTCCTGGCGGATTGGCTGCGGCATAGCTTACGACGGCTTGAGCTGCGGCCTGGACGGCTGCTCGTGTTTGCCGTTGAGACACCAGCCACATCGCAATCTCGAGCGGGAGGCCAAGTATTGGCCGCCAACGCCAACCAGGCAACTGGCGTTGGGCTGTCATCTGGCTGACCAGCGCCACACCGGCATCTGCAACCTCCGCACTTGCCCTGGCGTGTTCAACGAACTGCGCAAACTGCCACTTTGGCTGCACGCCCGCCTCCAAGGCACTGCCGAGAATCCCCTCCTGTTGCGGCGTCGGCACCTGATCCCGCGAGTGGATAAGCACACGAACGCCGTCCAAGGAGGGCACAGTCAGCTCGGCCTCATGCATGAGCGCCGAACCAGGTCGTATGGCCAGGCCAAAGGCTTCCTGGCGTAGCTTCCACGAGGCGTATTCGTCAGGGGGTTGCTGATGGAGCATCGCCAAGTTTTGCCTGCCCTCACGAAGCATGCGTAATTGAACGGAGCTGTTGGCTTCGATCAAGGTCGGAGTGCAGGCTGGCGCAAGGGACGCACCGCCGAAGACGCAGCACGCCTGGTCGGGTGGAGCCGTGCCACGTTCTACCGTCATCTCGGTGATCCAGGGATAAACACGGGCACAGAGTAACTTTTCAATTCACAAATGCATGCAAGTATTCACATCGACCGAAATTCCAAGTCAGCAAGGTCTCGCAACGGGCTTGTACGCACGACTAGATGTTGCTACTTGAAGCCCATGGTTGCGAGACTTTCGAAGCGTTGAATTTTCAGTGCTTTTGATGCGGGAGCGGTGTTCGAAGAGACGTCTTGCAACCTATTGGTTACAAGACATGTCGCCGAATGTATTTACCTTGTTTGTCTTCTTATTTAGGTAGCCCCCGGGTCTATGAAAAAAGCAACCGTTGCATCGAGGGGTTCACTTAGAATCAGCCCATTGCATTCGACGATCGAGTGGCAGATGCAGTCGTCAGCAGTAAGGCGCTTTTAGAGGTGCCGGAAATTAAGAAACCCGCCGGATGCCGGCGAACAGCCTTTGTACGCGTACTTGGCCACGAGGGATTTATTAAATAACTGAGTCAGCAATAACTGTGTCAGCGGAAATGATCGACCTAGCACTCGTGAGTTAGAGATTTAGCGCTCATGGGTTAGAAAGGGTGAATTTTGGGGTGAATTTAACCCGTGAGCCGACGAAAGGTTATTTTCAGTTGGACACTCTTGAAGTACTTGCAGTTCTGTGAAGATGGTAGATAATTCATGAGCTCCAAATTGGGAAGAATCGCATCACTTCTGACGCGTGATTATTTCACCTTCCCTTCGTGCTCCAGTGTCACGAAAAGTGAAATCCTCTGGCGCGAATGACTTCAATTGCTACTCACCGAGAGAGCTGTTCTAAATATAGCCATGTCAAAATCATTTTCCAATGCCAAATTTAGTAAGGTATGAAAATTTTCAAATCGAAACGCGTACTTGGCTCAGCATGAATGTACCTGAGAGAGAATAGCGATCTTCGATCATAAAATCCGTGGTTGCGAGCTTCTGGAAATCTAGCTCGTATGCATAACACGCAAATTCGCATAGTAATCCTTCCCTGACCTCAGCTATTTCCAACCTGATAGTCCCATTTATCACCTTGCTAGACTCGCGATGTCCACAGTGGGGGAAGTCTGCGTTTAGGGAACCAGACGGGTGTTTACCACCCTGCTAAACAACGGTAATTGGGAATATGAAAATGCGAATAGAGCACGAATCTGGCGTATCAAAACGCTGGAAATCTATGCTTGCCTCGTTCCTTGCGATAACCGTCGGAATTGGAATGGCAGGTGTAGCGCCAGCAGTGGCCGCTCCTTCCTCCGATTCGTCTGCAGCAGATACAGCTGTCGCAAGCGCCGACTCGCAAGAAGGCGGACCGGAAGGTCAAGAAGCAAGTGATTCAAGAGCGGACAAAGAGTCCACAGCAGTCAATAATATTCAGGGCACAATAGCACCGCAAGTTGGTACTCGTGCCGCCGCCGGTGCTGGCATGTTCTTGGAAAAGAATCTGACCAGTAAAGAAGTGATTCGTCCGGGCGATTTCGTCAACTACGAGATCAAGCTGGGCTGCTCCTCAAACACTGAACCGTGTAGCGATGCGTTTCTGATTGATGCCCTTCCTGAACCATTGGTGCTGGAAAGCATTAATTACAACGGGTTCGCGAAGGATATTACCGAAGAACCCTCGGAAGATGGCACTTCGGTAAAGCTGACTTTCAATGAAACCTCTGAGGACCGCCCCGGGAAAATCGGTATCAACGATGGCACCGACTACACGATAACCATCGTGGCAAAGTTCCCCGATAACGCGGACCCAAAATTCAACGGCCAGCAGCTGATTAACGAAGCAGAACTCACTTCTGACCTTGGATCCATCAAGGACCCAGCCGAAGCTGTTGTTCCGAACATTGATCTGGCTCCCAACGCCGAAATTACTAAGCAGTGGTCCGAAGATGTGCTGGAGCAAGGATCTGATAAGAACATCAGCGCGACGCTCGGAGGAATCAAGAACACCTCAAAGGTGGGCGCAACTTCGCTGATCATCGAGGAGCCATCAGGCAATTCCGCTCCATTCGCTTCAGTTGAATTCACCGGATTCGGTGACATTGTCTACCCCGAGGGTGCCGATGAACTCGTCGTTTCCTACTTCGTGGGTGACGCGCCAGAACCTCAGGTTCTAGAAACCGCCAACCCTAACGCACCGCCTGTATTCCCGGAGAGCTTTGATCTAAAAACCATTACCGGGTTTAAATTCGTCTTCACCTCAACGAAATCAACCGACACCGAAGGCGGAATCATCGCCAACGGTACAACTGGATCGATTCCACTGAACACCGTCCTACGCGATGGTGCCGAAGCCGCTGTGGTCGCGAATGAAACCAGCATCATCGCCGTACTCCCTAACGGCGAACAGAATGACCCTTTCACTGCTGAAGATAGCTTCGTGATTGAGTCGGCAAACTACACGGTAGATGCCACGAAGTCCTTCTCCCCGGAGTTGGTCGTTGCTGGTGATGCCGCAGAAATTGGTGAAGGGCGCAATGCTTCTACGGTGAAGCTTGGACTGACCAACACCTCAAATCGAAATCTCACTAATCTAACTTTGAAGGAACCCGCAACGGGTACTTCACCGTTCGGCGAAGGTATTGATTTCGACCAGTTCAACGGCGGCACCTGGCCAGCCGGAGCCACCGCGGGTGTGCTGACGGTTGACGGCATAGAATACCTACTTGAGAACAATGACGGAAAGATCTCCTTGCCTGACAATCTTCCTGCGGGTAGTGACGTCAAGGGCTTTGAAATCTCCTTCGACGGCACTTTCGCCCCTGGATCTGGATACGAGTTCGAATTCGGTGTTCTGGCAACCGCAGTTTCTCCCGACGGCTACAAGAACGTTGTTCTGGGCCAGGGCACTCCCTCTGGAAACCAAGATGTCGTCGAAGACGAAGCCGATGCGACCTTGCTGGTCCAGGAGCCAAAATTCGCGTTGATCGGTGGCAAGGGATTTACCCCTCACCGCATCGAAGGTATACCGGGCGACAAGACTACCGTTTGGCTAAACACCAAGGTTGATCTGAACAACACCAACATGGACGTCCGCGAGATCGTGCAGACCGACGACTTCTCATCAATGGTCCCCGCACTCAAGGCCAACAGCATCTCGGTGCCGGCTACCCAGGGGGCCACTAAGGTCGTTGTAAAATATAAGGATGCCAGCGGTGATTGGCATGACTTGGTCATCTCCGAAGACGGCAAGGCAATCGAAAACACCATCTTGCCCGAAGGTGCTACCGGAGTTCAGATTACCTACACTCGCGATTCAGGCTCGTTCCCGCACGACAAGGATGTGCAGGCATTAGTCAACTTCGAGGTCATTACGGAGCTATCCGATGAGTTGAAGACCGACAACGTCTTGGGTGTCAACAACGGTGACGATACCGAAGGGTCAGTCTGGGTCGACAAGAAGATTCAGCTGCAAAGTTCGAAGTCTTGGGACCCGAGCGTCATCGTTCAGAAACCTGTTTCCGAGGCGCCGACGAACAAGAACCCAACGAGCGCCTTGAGCCTATGGGCGAAGAACACTTCAACCTATGGTGTCGACAAGCTGTCGATCGTTGATTCGAAAGACGGCGAGGTTAATCCTTTTGACTACGTTGACATTACAGGTATCAGTGTGCGACTGTCTGACGAAGCACTCCAGGATCTAGCCCACCTGACTTTGAAGACCGCTGCTGGGGACCTGAACTTCACCGGTGCGGACGCTCTGACCCCAACGCTTTCGGACGGACGCAGCTGGGAAGAAGTCACAGCATTTGAATTCAGCCTCGCGAAGGACGGCGAAAAGCTGGTTCCACGCGACGCCGAGTTCTGGGTCTCTGTTGGCACCAAGCTGCGCGATGACCTTCGTGGCTCGGATCCGGCACAACCCATCGACGCAGCATTGGCCGAGCTTGACCGTATTGACGGCAAGCGCGGCTACGTTCTGCCTAACACGGCTGTAGCGACCGTTCAGCGCGGTGACGAATCGGCTGTCAAAGAACCACAGGCACCGCTGGAGATCATCACCGAAAACTCGGTGGATCTCAATGCAACTTTGACCAAGACGTTCAACCCCGAAGGCCCGATCGACTTCTTTACCAGCAACGGTAACCCCGCACCGGTAAACGTCACCTTGAACGTTAATAGCGGAACCCACAAGGCCGACTATGTTCAGATTGTGGATCAGGATCCAACATTCTGGAACACCTTCGACTTCGCCGGGTGGGATCCTGTCCCAAACAGCCGTGTCTACGATGTCACCATCGAGTACTTCACCGGTGCGGAGTATGTGTCGAAGGATGGAACGCTGGTCGCTGAAGGCGGCGACTGGACTACTACTGCGCCTGCTAATGATCAGGTTCAAGGCGTTCGAGTCACTGCTGAAGGTCGGAACTTTGAAGAACTTGTCAGCAATGACACGACCATCAAGTTCAATGTTCTGCCGCGGTACACCCTGCGCAGTGGTGAACTGATTGCACTCGAAGACGGTCAGAGTAATCCTGGCGAAACCCAGGCACTGGCAACCGAGAACACTGCTTCGGCAGAGGTCTCCCGTCTGGGCAAGGATCGTGACACCGACGACGCAACCGACGATCTGGTATTCAACCCGGGAAAGACCCATTCCGAGGTTTCTAAGACTTCGGATGCTCGCAACGGTCAGATCGCGCCGGGCCGTGAGTTGAACTACACGTTCACGGCCACCAACAACGGTACCGACGCGATCTTGAATCCTGTCATTACCGATATATTGCCAAGCGATGCTCAGGGTCCGAAGCTGATTCTTGATCCTGAATGGCAGTCGCTGACTACGTATTCTTTTGACAAGAAGTTCAACCAAGCGCCGGAAGGCAGCGCGGTTGATACCTCGAAGGTTGTTGCGGTTGAAGAAGGCAACTCTCTGAAGTTCAGCTTCCCCGAGGGAACCAAACTGTACCCGGGCGAATCGATCACCGTGAAGCTCCCAACCACGGTGCGTGGAGGGCTGAACGCGAAAGAAAAACTGGAGAACAAGGTCACCTTCAGCGGTGACAACTCCGAAGAGAGCAGCGATGACAATCTCGTTTCGATCATCGAAGGCCAAGCCTACTCATCACGTAAGCTCGTTCGCGAGGTTCTGACAGGTGGACAGACCGAGAAGACCGGCGTGTACAACGTCAACTCTAAGGTTGAAAACGCTGACACCTGCTACGAATTTGAAGGCGGATTCTATCGTTACCCATGCATCGTGGAGACCAAACCGGGCGGTATTGCCGAGTGGAACCTCAGCGTCACCAACACCGGTAACGTCAACGCGCAGCACATGGAAATTCTGGATATCTTCCCCTACATCGGTGACACCGGTGTAACGGGTTCCCAAGCCAGCACCCCGCGTGGTTCCCAGTGGATTCCAACCCTCTTGGACATCAAGCTGCCAGAAGTGCCTGCAGGAACCGACATGGTGCTCTCTTACCTGACCGGCGACCCTGCGCTGTGCAAGCCAACCGGCGCAAATATGCAGGATCCATGGGCTGGTTGCGACGGAAACTGGACCACCGAGCGTCCCGCTAATCCGAAGGAAATCAAGGGCATCAAACTTGTCCTGGATTCGTCCGAAGGGTTTGCGCCAGGCGAGAGAGTATCGCTGACCTTCACCACCGTTTCGGAAACTGAAATGCCCGAGGGCGCTTCGGACTTCGCGCCGGCGTGGAACTCCTTTGGTTACGCAGCCCAGGCTCAGGTAAATGGCCAAACCGATTACCGCAGCCAGGAGCCAATCAAGACTGGTATCACCTTCAAGCCTGAGGAGAAGGAGAAGGTCTCGGTCGGTGACTACGTCTGGATCGATGAAAATCGTGATGGTCTGCAGGATGAGGATGAGAAGGGCATCAAGGATGTCGTTCTGACCCTCGCCGGGCCGGATGGCAAGGAAGTTACCGATGTCTTCGGTAACCCAGTGCTGCCGACCATGACCGATGAGAACGGCCTTTACATCTTCGAGAACCTACCAGTCCTCGAAGACGGACAGTCCTACAAGGTGAGCATCGATCGCGAAGCGTCGAAGGAACCGTTGGCTCCTTACATTCCGACCATCGAGACAGATGATAGCCGTGAGAATGACTCCTCGACGTGGGAAGCAACCTCTACCGGTCTGACCGAAGACGGCCAGCATGATCCAACTTTGGACTTCGGATTTGTTACCCCGAAGGTCTCCGTTGGCGACTATGTCTGGATCGATGAAAACCGTGACGGAATCCAGGATGAAGATGAGAAGGGCATCAAGGATGTCGTTCTGAAACTCGCTGGACCTGACGGTGAACCAGTAGTTGATATCAACGGCAACCCCGTTGAAGCAACTATCACCGATGAGAATGGATTCTATGAATTCAAGGACCTGCCGGTACTCGAAGATGGACAGTCCTACAAGGTGACTATCGATCGGGAAGCTTCTAAGGAACCGTTGGCTCCTTACATTCCGACCATCGAGACTGACGACAGTCGTGAGAATGATTCGTCGACATGGGAAGCCATTTCACAGGGGCTGACTGAAGACGGGCAGCACGATCCAACCTTGGACTTCGGATTTGTTACCCCGAAGGTTTCCGTTGGTGACTATGTCTGGATCGATGAAAACCGTGACGGAATCCAGGATGAAGATGAGAAGGGCATCAAGGATGTCGTTCTGACCATCACCGGGCCGGATGGCAAGCCAGTAGTGGATGTCAACGGGAAGCCTGTTGGGCCAACCACCACCGACGAAAACGGCTACTACGTCTTTGACAACCTGCCGGTTCTCGAAGATGGACAGTCCTACACGGTGAGCATCGATCGTGAAGCGTCGAAGGAACCTTTGGCTCCTTACATTCCGACCATCGAGACTGACGACAGTCGTGAGAATGATTCGTCGACTTGGGAAGCCATTTCGGAGGGTTTGACTGAAAATGACGATCATGATCCAACGTTGGACTTCGGTTTCGTCACGATTCCGAAGGTTTCCGTTGGTGACTATGTCTGGATCGATGAAAACCGTGACGGAATCCAAGATGAGGATGAGAAGGGCATCAAGGATGTCGTTCTGAAGCTTGTTGGACCAGATGGTGAGCCAGTAGTGGATGTCAACGGTAACCCTGTTGAACCGACTACTACCGATGAGAATGGTTTCTACGAGTTCAAGGATCTTCCTGTACTTGAAGAGGGGCAGTCCTACAAGGTGATCATTGATCAGGACGCGTCGAAGGAACCATTGGCTCCTTACGTGCCAACGATTGAGACCGATGGTAGCCGTGAGAATGATTCGTCGACTTGGGAAGCCATTTCGGAGGGTTTGACTGAAAATGACGATCATGATCCAACGTTGGACTTCGGTTTCGTCACGATTCCGAAGGTTTCCGTTGGTGACTATGTCTGGATCGATGAAAACCGTGACGGAATCCAAGATGAGGATGAGAAGGGCATCAAGGATGTCGTTCTGAAGCTTGTTGGACCAGATGGTGAGCCAGTAGTGGATGTCAACGGTAACCCTGTTGAACCGACTACTACCGATGAGAATGGTTTCTACGAGTTCAAGGATCTTCCTGTACTTGAAGAGGGGCAGTCCTACAAGGTGATCATTGATCAGGACGCGTCGAAGGAACCATTGGCTCCTTACGTGCCAACGATTGAGACCGATGGTAGCCGTGAGAATGATTCGTCGACTTGGGAAGCCATTTCGGAGGGTTTGACTGAAGATGGCGAGCATGATCCAACGTTGGACTTCGGTTTTGTTATTGCTCCAGAGGAACCACGGGTCTCCGTTGGTGACTACGTTTGGGTTGATGAGAACAACGACGGACTACAGGATGAGGATGAAAAGGGCATCAAGGATGTTGTTCTGACTCTTGTTGGTCCAGATGGCAAACCTGTAGTGGATGTCAACGGTAATCCTGTTGAACCGACTACTACCGATGAGAACGGTTTCTACGAGTTCAAGGACCTTCCTGTACTCGAAGAAGGTAAGTCCTACACGGTGAGCATCGACCGAGAAGCATCTAAGGAAGCTTTGGCTCCTTATGTGCCAACTGTTGAGACGGAAGATAGCCGTGAGAATGATTCATCGACTTGGGAAGCCAAGTCGGAGGGTCTGACCGAAGATGGTCAGCACGATCCAACCTTGGACTTCGGTTTTGTACTGAAGCCTGAGCCGGTCAAGACTTATGCCGTGGGCGACTATGTCTGGGTTGATAAGAACAATGATGGGTTGCAAGGCGATTCTGAAGTTCTTGATGGCGTCAAGGTAATTCTGCTTGACGGTAACGGTGAGGAAGTTTCCTCGACGACTACCGATAAGAATGGCCGCTATATCTTTGATGAGCTGCTGGCCGGCGATTACCAGGTCAAGTTCGAGCTGACTGCCGAGCAGGCTGAGAAGTATGAATTTACTTCGCAGGATGCTGGGGAAGATGATGCGAATGACTCGGATGCTGATCCGAAGTCTGGCCTGACTATCAAGTTCACCTTGGATGACGAGAATTCTTCGTTGACCAAGGATTACGCCGATCAGGAGTTCAAGGCTACTGAGGGTATCGACCCAACGTGGGATGCCGGTGTGGTTCTGAAACCAGAACCAGAGCCGACTGAACCAACTGTTGAGCCGACGGAACCGACGGAACCTACGACTCCGACGGAACCTACCGTGGAGCCGACGGAACCTACGACTCCGACGGAACCTACGGTGGAGCCGACGGAACCTACGACTCCGACGGAACCGACGGAACCTATCGTGGAGCCGACTGAGCCGACTGAGGAACCTTCGGTTTCCTTAGGCGATTATGTATGGGTCGATAAGAACCGCGACGGAATTCAGGATAAGGACGAAGACCCAATTGAGGGTGTCGTGCTGAAACTGATCGGCCCGGACGGCAAGGAAGTTGTTGATGTCAACGGGAACCCAGTCGGTCCGGTAACCACTGACGAGAATGGCTACTACAACTTCAAGGATCTTCCGGTCTTGAAGGATGGAGAGTCTTACACGGTGGTCATTGATCGGGAGGAATCCGCTGATGCTTTGGATGGCTACCTGCCAACCAAGGAAAATGGTACCGACCGGGATAAGGACTCTTCGACTTGGGAAGCTAAGTCTGAAGGTCTGACCGAAGATGGGGATCACGACGGGACTCTCGACTTCGGCTTCTATCTAGACGAAGATCCTGAACCGACTCCGACGGATCCAACTGAGCCGAGCCCGACGGATCCAACTGAGCCGAGCCCGACGGATCCAACCGAGGAACCTGCAGAAGATTCAACCGAGTCGCCAGAGAAGAGCAAGGATCCTTCACAGGATCCAACCTCTGCTGAGAAGTCTGATCAGCCTTCAGGCTCGGACTCTGTGGATGGTTCCGAGGAACCGCAGCAGACGCAGAAGCCAAAAGACGATGGACTGGCTAGCACCGGTTTCACTGCCTTGTGGCTACTGGCGCTTGGTTTGGTCTTGACGGCGGCTGGTTTAGTTTTGGCTCGACGCACTCGCGGACGTCACAGCTAGTCAGCTCTTGAAGTAATACAAAAAGCAATGCCCGGATTTCCCATTTAGGAGATCCGGGCATTGCCCTATTCCTAGCAATATTTCTCGACCGTGTGAGCTAAAGTCCGGCGGTGCCCCTGTGTCAAAAAACTACCCGGAACTCCTTCCGAAAGATCCCAAGTCAAAAGATATAATTTGGGCATGGACCCCCAAACGCAGTCAAGGCCTCCCGCTGAAGAACTTGTTGCCGAGATTTTATGGGACCGGATAGCCCCAAGCCTCGATCCGGAGATACGCTTGTTGTTGATCTATGCGCCGCAAGAATCGAATCGGCACCGGGTGGCTCTACGATGGCTCGATGGCCAAGGCGAGCTGATCAACGTGGGTATTCCGCCCGAGGAGATCTTCGATAAAATTGCCGAACAGCAGATGCGTGCACCCAACACACGCATAGCGGTCATTCTTCCTGCTGATTTTCCCGCCGCCAAGATGCTGCGCCATTTCAATGCTCACGTTGTTGATTTCAAGGATCTTTTCTTAACCGCTTCAGATATATCCACGTTGACCGGAGAAGATTTCCCTGATGCAGAAAGATTATGGCAACTGACCGGTGGTTGGCCTGGTTGTGTGCGTAGTCTCTTGGCGGATTCCTCTAATCAAAATGCTGCAGTCAATGCGCTGCGTCGTGCAGCCTTGCCATGGATTGATGCTCTTGATCCTGAAGGCATATTGAGGGAGTGCGCGTTCCTTCCTGAACTTACTGAAGATCTCATGGTAGCTTTCTATGGCGATCGTTATCCAAACCCTCCAAGTATCTCGGCCCTTAGCCGCGCGGCCATGGCACAACGCTCCCTGTCCGGGGACTGGGCTATGCCCCAATTGCTTCGGCAGGTGATTATTGACGACTTGGAGTGGCGGGAGCCCCAGCGTGCACAGTGGCTCCACGAGCACGCCATCGAATCCATGCATGCGGCTGGAAGAACCGGCGAGGCCGTACGTTCAGCACTAGGCAGACATTCGTGGCGGGCTCTTTCCACCGTCCTCGTCGATGGGTGGGTGGACCTTTTTACCACTGAGCCACGTCTCCTATTCGAGGCAGGCACCCGGTTGCCTCGATGGGCTACTCGACGATCGCAAATCTATGGTCCTGCGATGAAGATCGCTGCCGCGGCCGTTAAAGACCGGATGGTTATTCCTTTTCCGACAACGGAGCCTGACTATTTGACGGATCAGACTGCCCAATTGCTACGTGAGCACACCATCGAGCTCTATAGGCAACCGAAATCTGAGGCTATCTTCGCGGGCTTGGTTGAGTTGGGAATACTGAGGTTCCACGGCCACTACGGTTCCGAAGGGGCAGATGCCGCACGCCGTCTACGTCGTGCGGTCCGGCAGGCAACAGCTGCTGGCAATGTCAGACCATCGTTGGCAGCCATGGCTGAATTACATGCCGGAATGTCGATGGATATCGCCAACGAACGCCCTGCGGCGGCAGCCGCTTACGAATCTGCGTGGTCCTTGGCCGAGGTTACGGAAAACCATTTTATTGCCGCGGATGCAGCATCCAAATTGTCGCTGGTTCATGCTCAGGAAGGCAACACCCGTGCTGCTCGTCGCTGGCTCGTAAGCTTCCGCCATCATCATTCCAAGGTTCGTTGGGGTTCGGCAATGGTCGGTCGAGCTGCAGAACTTGCCGAAGCATTCGTGGCTTTCGCCGAGTTGGATATCGGAAAATTGGGTTCAGTACTTGGTCAACTGCCAGATGAGCCTGATAACGATGAGTTTTGGGCGGTGCACGCGCTGCTACTTGCCATCCATGCGGCATCGACTGATCGAGCAGAGGCAGCGCACCGGATTCTGGGGGCACTTGTGCTCTCCCGCCCCTATGCAGCCAATTCACCCATGGCCGGTAGAGCCTTGCATCATGCCGCAGCATTTCTGGGTGTTGAGGGTGGTTTCAATGCGTTGAACCATCAAGGCGCGTCCACAATACCCGCTTCTTCACCTGAACTCATTGCAACCCGTGCGCTGTATCGACTGTATCGGGGGGACCGCAACGGGGCTCTTGCTGTTCTGGCGGCAACGCCGAGCTTAGTGACTGGAGCCCGGCACGATAATCTGATCCGAAATACGCGGCTAGCAGCACGTTACATTGGGGTGCTGCCGGAAGGCGTCCTGGAGGACATTGCAAAACGACATGCATTGGATGGTGAGCTGATTGATTTGGCCCCGTTTTGGATGAGCGGGAGCATGTTGGAATTGGAAGAGTTGCTGCAACTTACTTCCGATCAGCTGGGCAGATTGAAGATTTTTATGCCACCCACCAGTGTCGAAGTCAGGCCTGTTTTGACTGATCGTGAACTCAGTGTGCTCGCAGGCCTGCGTGCGGACCGTTCACGCGGTCAGATCGCAGATGAGCTTTTTGTCTCGCCTAATACTGTTAAATCCCAGATTAGTTCTCTATACCGCAAGTTGGATGTGAATTCAAAAGCAGAAGCACTAAAAATTGCCACACGTTGGGGGTACTAATCAGCGCCTGGTAAGCCCCAAGAGATATCCAATGAGCCTAGATGTATCAATACTCATGGGAAGAGTGCTTTACGGATAGGCGGTTTATGGAACTGGGTTTAACTACGAAATGACTTGGAAAATCTGTTGATTTTTCAACTGTCGAAAATATCGTCAAGGGAAGTTGATTGATGTGTCGTAAACGACGATTTTGACACGCACCGCCGATGCTTTAGTTTTCAATTGAAACTGTCCATTATGTATATTGTGTACACAAATGATATCGTAGAAGAATGAACTCCATCACCTCCTCTGTCACGATTCGCGCACTTCGCGATGGTCTTGCTGATGCTGTTAGCCGTGCTAGCTATGGGCATGAGCGTGTGCAGATTACGAAGAATGGAAAGCCTGCTGCGGTCCTCATTGGACCTGAAGATTTTGAGCTTTTGGAGCAACTGGAGATGTTCCGGGATGTCGCCGATTATCGAGCCGCCAAGCTGGTCGATGATGGCGAGCGCATTAGCCTCAGCGAACTGCGCGCTGAGCTCGACGCGTGACCTCTTGCCGCGTCGAATTTACCACTTCGGCTGCTAAAGAACTGAAGAAGCTAGACCCTGGTATACGGCGTCGCGTTTTGTTAGGTATTGCTCATCTGGAGAGGGATCCTCGTCCTAGCGGGTGTAAGAAACTAGTAGGTGAAACTAACGCGTGGCGGATTCGTATTGGTGACTACCGGGTACTTTATGAAGCGATGGACGAGGTTCTTGTCGTCACGGTCGCCCGAGTGGCGCATCGTCGCTAGGTTTATAGGTAGTCGTCGCCTGAATTGTCAGCTAGCCGCGTCTGGGGCTCCGTTATCAATGATTTCTAGTCGTTGAGCGATTCATTCGCTTTGGCCTTATTTAGGCGGATCGCGCATGGTTCATGCAGGCATTGCGAGATATCAATGCCGTTGCTCGACCTTCGCCCGCTGCGGGGTGAATGATCCTGAGACTTTCAGCTGTGTGTAATCACTCCACATAACCGGCGTACGAACACAATTCCCCGTGGCGCGCTCAGCGCCACGGGGCAGTTGCCAGTATTCAGCTCAGGTCGTCGCGTGCCCTGAAACCGACATCAGCGCCCGTGCCGTCAAGCCCATGGTCAGGCGCCACTTGAGGGAACCAGGCCAAGGGTTCTTGATCCATTCCCCCTGTGCTTCGACTGGAACGATGGGCAGATTCACCTTGGAACCGGTTACGCCGGACAAGATGTCGTTGTGCGAGACGACCATGTCATCTTCGGTGCACGTATTCAGGTCGATGAAGCTGCCTGGGTTGCGTTCGTAGGTGGGGAACTTGCCGCCCGAGATGGCAATTTCAATCCTTTCTCCGGGTTGGACTTGGACCGAGGTCGGGCGCATCTCGATGGTGTAGGTGACTTCTTCGCCTGGCACCACGTCCTCGGGCTTGTCCCGGCCATTCCGGTACCGTGCGCGGGTGATGCCTTCGCTGTAAAGCCGCGAGGTTCCATATGCTGAAACGACATTCAGCTCAACCAGCCAGTCGACGTCTGTGGAGGAGGTTCGAGCTTTGAGCTCGACGCTTGGCCATCCGGTAATCTCGACCGGGACAGTAAGCACGTCCGATTGGTAGACCAGGACCCCAGGGTGGTCGTGATGTGCTCCGACATCGGACAGGCCACCAACGACGGACTTGGCATCGTATGGGTTGCGCGGATCGTAGTCGAATGAGCGTTCACCTTCTGGGCCTGGATCTACGCTGAGCCTGTTGTCGGCGCGAAGGTAGTGGGAGGTGACCTTGGTTCCAGCGATGGGCCACTGTTGCTCAGCGCGCCACTTGTTGGCACCCAAAACGTAGATGTACGCCGATGGGCTCGACTCATCTCGCTTGCTGTCTCGATTGCGCGATGCGATCCAATCGAACACGATCTGGTTGGTATCCACCGTGCTGCCAGGAAGTTTGACGCCAGACAATTTTTCGCTGACGAAGTTTCCGTGCTGCCACGGGCCGACGACCAGGAGCTGATCGGTCGATGTCATCTCGCTGGCCAGCTCGAACTGCCGCACCGTATTGCGGGTAAAGAGGTCGAACCAACCGCCAATGTGGGCGATTGGAACTTCGATGCGTGCCGCTTCCTCGCGCCCGACGCAACTCTCGGAAAAGAACTGCGGATCATCTCGGTGGTTCAGGCGGTCTTCCAGCAACGTCGGGAAATGGCGGAAGAAGGGGAAATCGGTCATTGGAAGCCTACGGTATTTTGCCGCTGGATCTGCATTCAAGGCGTCGAGTTCGTCCTTGATCGCAGCACGCTCCGGCTCGGGCTTGGTCGCGATCATGGCTGGCCCGACGATTGGGTTGGTGGCCCATCCCAAGACGTCCTTGATCGACATCACTCCATTTTGGAAAGTGCGGGTGGTGTATTCATTGTTTGCAGTATATTTTTTTCCAGTCGAAACGTCAGCGCACGATCTTTGGCCCGACGTCTTCGTCTCTATTTCGTCGGTGGTAGCTTCTCTTGCTCGGCCACTGGCCGTCATTTTTCTACTCATGAAGTTCCGCACTGGATTAGAAAGTCTCTTGGAAGCGATAAAAGACCGTTTGCCCAGCATGGAAAGCCTGAAAAGTCCTTGGCTTGAGGCTTCGTGGAGCACCGCTGCAGTCAAAGTCCTGTCCGAAGGAATCAAGAGTTTAGGTCAAGAGCAGACTGTTGGCTCTGAGCCATCGGACGAGCTCTCATCGCAACTCGCGAAGGTGAAACCATCGGCCGGGGTTATTAACGCATTTCTCGAGGTTGAGCGGCAAGTCGGAAAGTATCTTAAGGCTGTTGGTTCCAAGCCCTCACGTGCTGGATCGTCCATCACCACCTTTCGACGAGATTCCTCCGCCCCCAGTAATCTGAAAAAATGCTGTGACCGAACTAGCTTCGCTTCGAAATGCCGCCGCTCATGGGGTGGGAGATATAAGCCTTGAATCAGCTCTGGAATACATCCGTGTGGCGTCGCAAGTAGCTGGAGAGCTGGATTCCCTCACCAATGAATCGTCGACGGGACTGTCGCAGGGACCCTTCTAAAGGCGCACGGCAGTGATATTTTAGGAACCGTACACAGCCAGTAACGTGGCAAGCCAGTACCAAATAAACTAACAGTAGCGTCGCCTTAACTCGTCTGCGTGTGTCTCAACAACGACCGTTTCCGGACCCTCCAGCTCAGTCACAGTACGCAGACGCTATCCGAGCAGCTCGGACAGTTCCAGCCACCGTTCTTCCAATTCGTCGATCTGCGCTTGATACTCGTTGATCTCAGCGGTGAACTTGCCCAGCCCTTCATAGTCGCTCTGGTCATGATCGGCCATCTTGGCGTGGACCTTGGCGATCTTTTCCTCTAGCTGGCCGACCTTGCGTTCATTGGCATTCAGTTCCTTCTGCGCGGCACGCAGCTCTGCGCCCGAAGGGCCAGCAGGCTTGGCGGCAGTTTCGGAAGAAGCCTGCGAAGGATTGGACCCGCCAGTGGAACCTTCGGCAGCTCGCAGCAACAGGTACTCGTCCACGCCGCCGGGCACGTGGCGGAAGTTGCCGTTCAGGATCGCGTACTGCTGGTCGGTGACGCGTTCGAGCAGGTAGCGGTCGTGGGAGACCACGATCAAGGTGCCGGGCCAGGAATCCAGCAGGTCTTCCAGGGCCGCCAGCATGTCGGTATCGACATCATTGGTGGGCTCATCGAGGATCATCACGTTGGGCTCATCCATCAGGATCATCAGCAGCTGCAAGCGGCGGCGCTGGCCGCCGGAGAGTTCAGCAACCTTGGTCGACAGGTGTGCCGAGGAGAAGCCCAAGCGCTCCAGCAGCTGGGCCGGGGTCAGGTCCTTGCCATCCACATTGAACGTGGTGCGGTAGCGGGCGAGGATTTCGCGGACCTTGTCCTGGCCGATCTGCTCCAGTTCGCGGAACTGCTGGTCCAGCACGGCCAGCTTCACGGTCTGGCCGCGCTTGATCTTGCCGCCAGTTGGCTCCACGGTCCCGGCGATCAGGCCCAGCAAGGTGGATTTGCCGGCACCGTTGGCACCGAGCAGGCCGGTGCGTTCGCCCGGGCCGATGCGCCAGGTGAAGGGCTTGAGTACTTGCTTGGCGCCGAAGGAGACCTCCGTGTCCAGCAGGTCGATGACGTCCTTGCCCAGCCGGCTGGTGGCCATCTTCTGCAACTCCAGCGGGTTGCGTGCCGGCGGGACATCGGCGATCAGCTGGTTGGCTGCCTCAATGCGGAACTTCGGCTTGGAGGTACGGGCCGGGGCGCCGCGGCGCAGCCAGGCCAGTTCCTTCTTCATCATGTTCTGGCGCTTGTTTTCGGTGACCGCGGCGATGCGGTCGCGTTCCACGCGCTGCAGCACGTAGGCGGCGTAACCGCCCTCGAAGGGCTCGACCAGGCGGTCGTGCACTTCCCAGGTGGTGGTGCAGACCGCGTCGAGGAACCAGCGGTCGTGGGTGACGACCATCAGGCCGCCGGCGTTCTTGGACCAGCGGTTATTGATGTGCTCGGCGAGCCAGGAGATGCCTTCGACATCCAGGTGGTTGGTCGGTTCGTCCAGGATGACGACGTCCCAGTCCTGCACCAGCAGCGCGGCCAGAGCCACGCGGCGGCGCTGGCCGCCGGAGAGGGTGCTGACCTTCGCTTCCCAGTCCAGGTCGGCGACCAGCCCGGAGATGATGTCGCGGATGCGCGCTTCGCCGGCCCACTCGTGGTCGTCCATCTCGCCCACCACGCAGAAGTGCATGGTCGCTTCGGGATCCAGGGTGTCCGACTGGTCCAGCACGCCCACGCGCAGGCCGTTGCGCTTGGTAACACGCCCGGAGTTGGGCTCGATCCTGTCGGAGAGCATGCCGAGCAGCGAGGACTTTCCTTCGCCGTTGCGACCCACCAGGCCGATGCGGTCGCCATCGGAAATTCCGATGGTTACCGAGTCGAAAACGACATGGGTGGGATATTCCAGATGTAGGGCTTCGCCCCCGAGTAAATGAGCCACAATTTCCATTTTACGTTCCGGGAGCAAATCGAGGCCCTGGCAGGACCATCTGAGCGTGTGCCGTGCCAGGGGGCTTGGGCAGTTTAAAGCAGAGAATAAAAGTGAGTTTAGCTACGGTGTTTTGCGATTTCGCACATTGGGCTGATCATGGCAGAATAATTAGCGTGCTTGTCGGGCATGACCTGCGCAAGCCATTTTCCGCCCTGGTGTAATGGCAACACGCCAGCCTTTGGAGCTGTGCATTCTAGGTTCGAATCCTAGGGGCGGAACCAATGATGAAGCGTCACGCAAGTGGCGCTTTTATTTTTTAACCAGTTTCAGCGCACCCCGAAGCTCGCGATAGACTTGCTTTGAGGTTTTACTTCTCTGCCCAAAACCTTGAATCCAATTTGCAGGAGAATGCACTTGAGTGATCAGGTCAACGCACCAGTAGCTGTCATCGTCCTAGCCGCCGGCGCTGGCACTCGCATGAAATCGGCGAAGCCGAAGATCATGCATGAAATCGCAGGTCGGTCGATGATTGGCCACGCACTCTACGCGGCTTCCGCGTTGGAGCCGCAGAACCTGGTAGCGGTGGTCCGCCACCAGCGTGATCTGGTCGCAGAGCACATTCTGGGACAGTTCCCTTCCATCACCATTGCCGACCAGGATGAAATCCCGGGTACCGGCCGCGCCGTGCAGTTGGGCTTGGAAGCTGTGGACCCATCGCTTGAAGGCACCGTTGTGGTGACCTATGGCGATGTGCCGTTGCTCACCAGCGAGGTGCTCCAGGAACTGGTTGCTACGCACGAGTCGAACCGCAACTCCGTGACCGTGCTGACCACCGAATTGGATGACCCTAACGGCTACGGCCGCATCCTGCGCGATGAACAGGGCGAGGTTGCAGGAATCCGCGAGCAGAAGGACGCTTCGGCAGAAGAACTGCTGATCAAGGAAATCAACTCCGGCATCTACGCTTTCGATGCCCAGATCCTGCGTTCGGCGCTGACCGAAGTCACCACCGAAAATGCGCAGGGCGAAATGTACCTGACCGATGTGCTCGCCATCGCCCGCGCACGCGGTGGCCGCGTCGCCTCCTCGCAGATCGCTGACCGCTGGCAGATCGAGGGCGCCAACGACCGCGTCCAGGTTTCCAATCTGGCCCGCATCTATAACGAGCGCAAGACCGAATTCTGGATGCGCCAGGGCGTGACCATCGTTGATCCGGCGACCACGTGGATCGACGCTGACGTCATGATCGGCCAGGACGCCACCCTCAAGCCAGGCACCCAGCTGCACGGCGAGACCATCATCGGCGCCAATGCCACTGTTGGCCCGGACAGCACCCTGACCAACGTGGTTGTTGGCCAGCGCGCTACCGTGAAGCGCACCGACGCCACCGACTCGCGCATCGCTGATGGCGCCTCGGTTGGCCCGTTCGCCTACCTGCGTCCCGGCACCGACCTCGGTGCGGATGGCAAGATCGGCGCCTTCTACGAAACCAAGAACGTCACGATTGGCCGTGGCTCCAAGCTCTCGCACCTCGGCTACGCCGGAGATGCTGAAATCGGTGAATTCACCAATATCGGCTGCGGCAACATCACCGCAAACTACGATGGCGAAAAGAAGCACCGCACCAAGATCGGTTCGCATGTGCGCACCAGCTCCAACACCGTATTCGTAGCCCCGGTTGAAATCGGGGACGGCGCCTACACCGGAGCCGGAGCCATCGTCCGCAAGAACGTCCCGGCCGGTGCCTTGGCACTGTCTGTGGCACCGCAGCGCAACTCCGAGGGGTGGACGCTGGAAAAGCGCCCAGGCACCTCCTCGGCTGACGCAGCGTTCAAGTCCTCGCTGAACTCTTCGGCTTCCGAGTAATTCAGCTACAGACTTCATTTCCTCGACAACAACCTCATACGTGATAGCGAAGCGAGCGAGAAAGCAAACCCCATGAGTGAAATCAGCCATAACGTCGACAAGAAGCTGGTGCTGGCCACCGGTCGTGCGCACCCTGAGCTGGCTGCAGAAGTAGCCAAGGAACTCGACACCGAACTGCTGCCTTTGAACGCCTACGACTTCGCCAACGGCGAGATCTACGTGCGTTCGGATGAATCGGTTCGCGGCAAGGACGTTTTCCTGCTGCAGTCCTACCCAGCACCAACGAACAACTGGCTGATGGAACAGCTGATCATGATTGACTCGATGAAGCGTGCTTCGGCCCGCCGCATCACTGTCGTGGCACCGTTCTACCCTTACGCACGCCAGGACAAGAAGGGCCGCGGCCGCGAGCCGATCTCGGCCCGCCTGGTTGCCGACCTGTTCAAGACCGCCGGTGCTGACCGCGTGATTTCCTGCGATCTGCACACCGCGCAGATCCAGGGCTTCTTCGACGGTCCGGTGGACCACCTGTTCGGCTTCCCGCTGCTGGCTGACTACATCAAGTCCAAGGTCGATGTAAATGAAGTCACCGTGGTTTCCCCTGACACCGGCCGCGTGCGCGTTGCCGAGCAGTGGGCAGATCGATTGGGTGGCACCCCGCTGGCCTTCGTCCACAAGTCCCGCGATCTGACCGTGCCTAACCAGGCCGAGTCCAAGACCGTGGTTGGCCAGGTGGAGGGCCGCATCGCGGTCCTGATCGACGACATGATCGACACCGGCGGAACCATCGCAGGCGCTGTGCGCGTGCTGAAGGAAGCCGGCGCCAAGGACGTCATCATCGCGGCTACCCACGCGGTCTTCTCGGATCCGGCTGCCCAGCGTTTGGCTGATTGCGGTGCCCGCGAGGTTGTTGTCACCAACACCCTGCCAATCCCTGAAGAGAAGCGTTTCGAGAACCTCACCGTGCTCTCGATCGCCCCGACGATCGCCCGCGCGATCTCGGAAGTATTCCACGACGGTTCGGTCACGAACCTGTTTGACGGCCGCGCCTAGCAGCCCTCGTTTCGCAAAGCCTCTGGCCCG
>NZ_JBLVOC010000027.1:360869-366340 GCF_053543575.1 Glutamicibacter sp. AGC84 | reverse complement strand
CCGGCCAGAGGCGGTTAAGCGATCATTGACAGTGCCCGTAAGAGGAACCTTTAGCGGGATACCCGCTACTTGTCTGTAGTTCCTCTGTCTCGGGTAGCGCGCTTCTAGCCAAATCGACAGATTCTCACGCTGGAGATAAATTGCTTACTCACCCTGATTCGTAGGCGCAATCTCACCACCTCCCAACACCTCGACACCATCAATGATCATTGGATCAGATGGTGTGGTCCGAGCATTCTCTTCAATCATCCCCTCGGGAACAATAATCTGAGTAACCTCGTGATTCGAGATTGCTGAAAACCCAGCAATTCCTCCGAGTGTCAGCACAGCAGCAATAAGGGCAGTGGGTAACAGAATTTTCATAGCTTTATCCTCTTTGAATAGGGTCGGGTTGGACAATGAAGCAAGCCCATGGGCAATCCGCAAACGTGCGCCAGCAATAAGGGCACCGGCAACGACATCAGTTGACGGAATTTCCAACTCACTGCAATCCCGAAGATCCGCCCTCCATTGCTCTGAGCGCACCTGCCGCAGATGTGCCGGGGTTACGAAAAGCGATAGTCGCAACAGTGCACGTACCAGCAACGTCTGACTCATGCGAGTCTCCTGGATTGAGAGGCAGCACCCATGGATGCTTTCGGCCTCTGGGTGGAAATGTACTCCTGGGCATGCGGAACAGCCTCCGCTTCCAACTTAAAGTACCGCCGGCGGGGACCCTTGCGAGTCAGATCTGTATCCCACTCGCTAGTAATCCAGCCAGCATCCTCCAAACGCTCCAGAATCGGGTAAACCGTTCCCGTCTTCAACCCGGTCATCTTCACGATCTGGAGACCCCAGATCGACTCGGATGATTCCATGAGCGCACTAACGACAGCAGCTGTAGCAGGGGTATGTCTCGTCAAGCGTTCCATACCCTAATGCTACCTATGTAGATTTAGGCGGTCAAGCAACGGCAGCCAGTCATTCCCAACTTTGGTGGCTCACCACATTTCAGGGAAACTTGTCCAAAAGCGGATCCTTCTATGAACCATTGTCAGAATTTCCAAAGGATTCCTTACCGCAGGTTTCTTCTGTGATCTTCTCACTGACGGGCCGGAAAGGTGCCCGGAAGTTCCTCCGCATACTCTTTCAGGGCTCTCTTGTAGCCGTCGAGCGTAGGTATGAGAGCGAGCAGCGCGGTACGCAGTGCATCTCCGTAACGACCTTCGTCATATAGTGCTAGGGCGAGAAAGGCTTGGCGCGCGTCATCGTCGTTCCCTAATGAAGGCGCGGATTCGAGTATTGATACTGCCTCTGCCGACGCGCCAACGTTGCGCAGGGTGCTTGCCAATTGGATAAACACGCGTGTTGCACGTTCCCCTTCAAGTCCCGCTTCGATTGCAGCCCTATAGTACGGAATTGCGTCAGTTTCCAATCCTAAAGAGTCATGGACCCCGCCCAATTCAAAGAGAGCCGACGCATCGCCTGGCGGCCGTTCCGAAGCGAGGGACCGCATCGCTGCGATGGTGGCGGTAGGGTTCGACTCGTCAAACGCAAGCTCGTAAAAGTCATCGATCTTCTGATCCCAGGGAGAGTTAGTCATGGCCATAGTCTGACAGGTGACAAAACAAACGACAATGAAGTGGCTCGTGATCACGTTGCCCCGTAAGCCGGTCGTCATACGGGATATACGTGTTCTTGACTCGGCTAATTTTTGAAACACCGAGTTTTCAAACACTTCGGATTCCCATATACCCCGCCCGAGAAAATGCCCGGTGAAGGTGCCTTATACGGACACGGAAAACTATTATTTATGGTGGATCATGGACCAAGAGGGGCAGTATGGAACTTGGCATACGCCAGGTCGCTGTGGGAGGGCTGGAACGCGCTGAGCTACTGCAACGCATGGTCCAAACAGAGGTTCAGCTTAACGACTACGCCAAAATGCTGTTAGCCCACCGGATTTTCGATGAGGTTGTGTCGGCCCCAAAAGGTGACCGTGGTAAGTCGTAATCTGCGACAGCTTGGTTTGGAGGTCGGAGCAACGTTGACTCAGGTCCTTGAACGCGCAGTCAGCGTCGGATTGAAGTTGTGCCCCGCCATGACCGGCCCGTATCTGCGACTGGATTTTCTGGACCAAGCGTCTTCCAGCAAATCAGTGCTCAGTGATGGGAAGAAGCCAGCTGATTCGTTGACCGTCGCTTCCGCGGCACCCGGCGATCAGGAATTCCCGCGCGGATTCTATCTGCGGATGGTGGATGGAGTGCCGCGGCTGCGCGGTTATCGCTGCGATGACGCCCACGGCTTTACGCTGGACGATACTTTTTGTTTTCCAAAGCTGTTGAGCGGAATCCAGGAATAGTGGCGTTCGCTACAGGTTTTCCCGTTGGCGATGGCAGCTGGTAGAATTGTTGACTGTGCCCAGGCGAGGGAAACACCAGCAATGGTGGGACCGTTATCGACAAGGCCGGAAAAGCTCTTTCATCTCCTAGATGTTGGATGCTTCCCGAGTCCACGCAAGGGCCTTAACGAAGCATTCATTTCCTAAGGAGAATTATCATGGCATCTGTCAACCTTGACGCCGTTGTACGTAGCGATTTCGGCAAGGGCGCTGCCCGCCAGGCTCGCCGCGATGGCCAGATCCCAGCAGTTGTCTACGGTGCAGGCTCCGAGCCACAGCACGTACTGCTTCCAGGCCGCGAAACCACCCTGGCCGTTCGCGACCGCGGTGTTGAGCTGGTTCTGAACATCGAAGGCAAGACCGTGAAGACCACCATCAAGGACATCCAGATCCACGCGCTGAACCGCACCGTTGATCACATGGACCTGATCATCGCTGCCTAATTACAGCGAACTAGATTTTAGCTGAGCATCATGAGTGATGGAACTTGGCTCGTAGCCGGACTCGGGAACCCCGGGTCCGGCTACGCTGGCAATAGACACAATATCGGGCAGATGGTGCTCGATGAACTGGCTCATCGAGTCGGCTCGAAATTCAAGACCCACTCCTCGCGTTCCCAGGTTGTCGAAGGACGCATGGGGGTTGGCGGTCCACGCATCGTGCTGGCCAAGCCCATGGTTTTCATGAATCTTTCGGGCGGGCCGGTAGCTAACGCGGCGAAGTTCTTCGGCATCGATGCCGCCCGGCTGATTGTCGTGCACGACGAGATTGACATTCCCTTCGATACCATCAAGCTCAAGCGCGGTGGCGGTGAAGGCGGGCATAACGGCCTGCGGGATATCTCAAAGGCCATGGGCTCCAAGGACTACCTGCGCGTGCGCGCAGGCGTTGGGCGCCCTCCGGGCCGCATGGATACTGCCAAATGGGTTTTGCAGGACTTCTCCAAGACCGAAAAGGCCGATCTTCCGTTTCTGATCGACAATTGCGCTGACGCAGTGGAATTGCTGATGAACTCGGGATTGGAAGCTGCCCAGGCAAAATTCCATATCAGCTGACCGCTGATCCCTATGGGGCGCGGTGAAGCCAAGCGGGGACCGCTGGGGACTTGAACGGTCCGCAGCGGTCCTCGACTTCATTAAATTAGGAAAGCTATGGACCGAGGCGTTCCTTACTAAGGCCTAACTTAGATGTGCTTCGAGGCCCGGAGTGGAATAATTACCCAATGTACCCCTTGCCTAATAGGCCTGTGACGATTCTTTGCCACGGCCTGTCCGGCATCCATGACAATTATTCGGAGGACCACGTGCACACGATGACCGGTCAGCCAGAAGCCCTTGAGGCGTTGACAGCTGCAGAAGTTGAGCGCATCAAGGCCGACTTTGAAATTCTGGAGCACCAAGTCAACGGCGTTGACGTTGTGTACCTGGACTCCGGCGCCACCAGCCAGAAGCCGCGTTGCGTCTATGAAGCCGAGCAGCACTACTACGAGAACGCCAACGCAGCAGTACACCGCGGTGCGCATTCCTTGGCAGTTGAAGCTACCGAGATCTATGAGGAAGCACGCGAGAAGGTCGCCAAGTTCATCGGTGCACGCACCAACGAACTGGTGTGGACTGCCAATGCCACCGAAGCGCTGAACCTGATCAGCTACTCGATGTCCAATGCCTCCTTGGGGCGCGGGGGAGAGGCCGCGGCCCGATTCCGCTTGGGCCCGGGCGATGAAATCCTCACCACCGAACTTGAACACCACGCGAACCTGATCCCGTGGCAGGAACTGGCTTTCCGCACCGGTGCTACGCTGCGCTATGTGCCCGTCACCGAAGACGGTGCACTGCGCTACGAATTGCTTGATGAGCTGGTTACCGAGAAAACCAAGCTCGTTGCCTTCACCCACGTTTCGAATGTGCTGGGCACCATCACCGATACCCAGAAGTTCGTTGACGCTGCCCGCAAGGTCGGCGCCCTGACCGTGCTGGACGGATGCCAGTCCGTGCCTCACCTGCCGGTCGACGTGAAAGCCCTGGACGTTGACTTCATGGCTTTCTCCGGCCACAAGATGCTCGGCCCAACCGGAATCGGCGCACTCTACGGGCGTGAAGAACTGCTCAACGCAATGCCACCGTTCCTCACGGGTGGATCGATGATCACCGTGGTGGACATGGAGCACGCAGAGTACATGCCATCGCCGCAGCGTTTCGAAGCCGGTACCCAGCGCATCGCCCAGACCCACGGCTTGGCTACCGCAGTCAGCTACCTGGATGAAATCGGCATGGGCCGTATCGCGGCCTGGGAAGATCACCTCGGAGCGATGCTCTATGAAGGCATCTCGAAAATCGAAGGCGTGCGCGTTTTCGGTCCGGCCGACGCGCAGCGTATCGGTACTGTCCCGTTTGAAGTGATCGGGGTGCACCCGCATGATGTCGGCCAGTACCTTGACTCGCGCGGCATTGCGGTGCGCGTGGGCCACCACTGTGCGCAGCCGCTGCACCGCGCCCTGGGCGTGAATTCCACGACCCGCGCCAGCACCTATCTGTACAACACGGAAGAAGACATCAAGGCCCTGCTTGAGGCCTTGAGCTCCGTGCGCGAATACTTTGGAGTTTAAATGAACGAATTGGATCAGCTATACCAACAGGTCATCTTGGACCACTCGAAGCGTCGCATCGGTTCGCCGTTGGTTGAGACCACCGAAGGATTGCTGCACGGCGAGTCCCACCAGCACAACCCGATCTGCGGCGACCAGATCCGTGTCCGCGTAGAGCTTGATGACCAGGAGCATTTCACCTCGATGAGCTGGGAAGGCGATGGCTGCTCCATCTCCATGGCCTCTGCCTCGGTGCTGGCCGAGATGTTGCCAGAGCTGACCAAGGAAGAATTTCTTGGGAAGAGGGACTATTTCCGCGAGATGATGCGCTCCAAGGGAAACTTCCAGCCGGATGAAGAGGTGCTGGAAGACGCCGCTGCCTTCGTCGGCGTCTCGAAGTTCCCCGCACGCGTCAAGTGCGCAATGCTCGCTTGGGTAGCCGCTGAGGTCGCCATGCACGAGGCCCGCAAATAGTAGCAAAACCAAATAGCTCGGGCGCCGGCTTCC
>NZ_JBLVOC010000027.1:345899-360841 GCF_053543575.1 Glutamicibacter sp. AGC84 | reverse complement strand
CCCCGCCCGAGCTATTTCTTCAGGATTCCAGAAGGCTACTTTCCTTCGTCGTCCTGCTGGTACACATCAGGGATGCCATCCTTATCGGCATCGCGGGTCTCTCGCTCGTGCAGGACCTTGTATCGGCGGTTACGGGGAATCAGCCACAGGGCACCGAGGATCGCTGCAATGAATGAACCAGCCAGGATTGCTACCTTGGCATGCTCATAGTGCGCCGACTCCAAGCCGAAGGACAGTTCGGAAACCAGCAGGGATACGGTGAAACCGATACCTGCCAGCAACGTGACGCCCAGGATGTCGCCCCAGCGGGCGTCCTTGTCCAGCGAGGCCTTGGTGAACCGGGTCAGCAGCCAGGTCGAGCCCATGATGCCGATCGGCTTGCCGAGCACCAGACCCAGAACGATGCCCCAGAACACTGGATCGGTGAGCAGGCCGCCGCTGCCTTTTTCAGGGGAAAACACGGTCACGCCGGCGGCGAAGAAGGCGAAAATCGGAATGCAGAAGCCGGAGGACAGCGGGCGGAAACGGTGCTCGAATCGTTCAGCCAGGCCGATGCCTTCACGGCCATCGGTGCGCTTGACCGGGACACAGAAGCCCAAGACCACACCGGCGATAGTGGCGTGGATGCCGGAGCCGAAGACGAAGATCCAGGTAATGACACCCAGCGGCAGCAGGATTGCCCACGCGGCCCACGCACGCTTGGCGAAGAACTTGCCAAGGAAACGGGCAAGGACCGTGAAGAGGATGATAGGGATCAGCGACAGGCCCAGGTAGGACAGCTTCAGGTCATCGGTGAACACGACGGCGATAATGACAATAGCAATCAGGTCATCAACGACGGCCAACGTCAGCAGGAAGATGCGCAGCGCTGCGGGAAGCGCCGAACCAATCACCGCGAGCACAGCCACGGCGAACGCGATATCGGTTGCTGTCGGAATGGCCCAGCCACGCAACAGCTCGCCGCCACCGGACATGGAAGCGATAGCGACAAAGATCAATGCCGGCACCAGCACGCCGCCAAAGGCGGCCGCGACCGGTACGGCTGCCGTTTTCGCATTGCGCAGGTCGCCAATGACGAATTCTTTTTTCAGCTCCAAGCCGGTCAAGAAGAAGAACACCGCCAGCAGTGCATCGGCAGCCCAGTGGCCGATGGACAGGTTCAGATCCACACCGAAAAGGGTCGGTCCGAAGTGGAAATCACGCAGAGCGAAGTAGGACTCGCGCAACGGGGTGTTAGCCCAAACCAACGCCAGCAAAGCGCCGGCGATGAGAACCATGCCACCGACGGTCTCCTTGCGCAGGATATCGCCGATACGGACCGATTCTTTATAGCTGGGGCGCGAAAACAGGTTCTTGCTGGAACCCGAAGACGGAGTTTGGGTCATACGTGTAACTCGCTTACTTCGTTAAATGGATACTTCTCGCCGACCAGACTTCCCGGCACACCTGTCTTTAACCCTAGCGCCAACAGTGCTTCAGAGCACAAATCCCCGGACGCTTTGCGAGAAATCGCACGTCCGGGGATTGAATGTGAAAGGAAACTATTTGGAGTGGCTTATTTCGAAAGCCAGGCATTGACCTGAGCGGCCTGCAAATTCAGTGCCTTGCCCAGGTATGGCTCCGCAGCCGAAGCCAATTTGCCGCCGATGAATGGAATTGACGAAGAAACCTTGGCGTCAATGGAGAACTCGGAAGTTTCGCCCTGGGCCTTGAGCTGTTCGGTGCCGCTGACGGTCACCGGAACACCAGCAACGGAGATCTTTACCGTAGCCGAGCGGTTGCCGGCAGCATCTGGGGCCGTCCACTGGTCTACCTGGGTGATCTCGATGGTCGCGCCAACGAATTTGCGGGCGATATCCGGAACGCGATCGGTGGGGACCGAACGAACGGTGGTCACGGTGAAGGCGCCTGCGGTATCGCCGTTCACGGAGAAATCGGTCAAGGAACCGTTGGCGACCTTGGTCAGGTGCTCGGCAAAGCCACGATCGCTAAGCGTAGCGATGACCTGGTCTGCAGGGTGGGCGATCTGAGTGCTTGCGTTCAATGCCATGAAAGCTAATCCCAATCTGGAAATCTAAGTGGCCGGGCAACGAAATCGCAGGCCCGGCAACGGACAGTATTAACACTATCTGCAAAGCCGCATTGGGTAGGCTAGGACTGCACCCAAAACAGCATATTGACGTTTCCGGCCGTGGAAAAACATTCACGGTCGGCGTTAGTGGTGTCGTTTCGACGTAATACAGTATGAATGCACCCGGCCAAGCGTCTGCATGAGAGGACCCGAACCCCCATGAGCCTAAGCGGACTTCATGATTTCCTGCGCGAGGAACCTTCCTTCAGGCGTATTGGGCAAAGCGCAGCTCATGACTACCCGACGCGCAGCGAAGAGCTGGAAATCGCGGCCCCGCAGGGCATGCGACCGATCCTCTCGGCGCATATCAGCCAGGCGCTGCGTGAAAGCAAGCATTCGGGGGTGACGCTCATCGTCACCGCGACCGGCCGTGAAGCCGAAGAAGTCTCCAGCTCACTGGGTGCCTACCTCCCGGCAGGCCAGATCGCCGAGTTCCCTTCTTGGGAAACCTTGCCCCATGAGCGCTTGTCGCCGCGAAGCGATACCGTGGGACGCCGCCTGGAAGTGCTGCGCCGCCTGCACGACCGGGATGAGAGCCTAAACATCATCATTGCTCCAATTCGTGCCGTGCTGCAGCCGTTGGTCGCCGGCCTTGGCGAATTGCGCCCGGTCATCCTGGAACTGGATGCCGAGCCGGGCTTCGATAAAGTCATCAAGGACTTGGCTGCTGCGGCTTATGCCCGAGTGGACATGGTGACGCACCGCGGCGAGTTTGCGGTGCGTGGTGGCATCATCGATGTTTTCCCGCCGACATTGGACCATCCGGTCCGTATTGATTTCTTCGGGGACCAGATCGACTCGATGCGATTCTTCGCCATCGCAGATCAGCGGTCCACTGATGATCCCGGTCCCACCCGGATCATTGCCACGCCCTGCCGTGAAATGCTCATCACCCCGCAGGTGATGAGCCGGGCAGCGAATCTGAAGAACCATTTCCCGGCGGCCCAGGAAATGCTCACCAAGATTGCCGGCGGCATCGCTGTTGAAGGCATGGAATCCTTGGCTCCGCTGCTGGTGGACAAGATGGTTCCGCTGCTGTCCTTGTTGCCGGAATCGTCCATTGCGCTGGTGATGGAGCCAGAGCGCGTGCGCGCCCGCGCGCATGACCTGAACGCCACCAATGCCGAATTCCTGGCTGCCGCGTGGGCTTCGGCTTCGGATGGAGCCAGCGCTCCGTTGGATCTGACCACCGCGGATTCCGAGCGAAAGCTGGCTACCGGTGATTTTGCCTCGCTGGCAGAAACCGTAGAACACGCACAAGCCGCCAAGGTTTCCTGGTGGGCTATTACCTCCCTGGGTGCCGATGACGAGCTGGATTTGGGCGCGGCCACCATCCGTGTCCCGGCCCGTGAACCGCACGGCTACCAGGGCGACATCGAGGCGATGATGGAATTCATCGCAGGACGAGTCAAGGACCAATGGCGTTTCGTCGTGGCTACCGAGGGGCCCGGCCCGGCAGCCCGCCTTTCGGAGCTTTTCGCCGAGTTCAAGATCCCGGCACACAGGGTGGATGACCTGTCCGCGGAACCCACCGCTGGACTGATCGAGATCACCCAGGCCACCGCCGGCCGCGGGTTTGTCTTCGAGGAACTGAAGCTGGGCCTGCTCACCGAAGCAGACTTGCTGGGCCGCTCCAGCGCGTACCCGAACCGCAAGGGCCGCAAGCTGACGGTCAAGCGCAAGCGCAATGCCGTTGATCCGCTGAGCCTGCAAGCCGGGGACTACATCGTCCACGAACAGCACGGCATCGGCAAGTTCGTCGAGCTGATGGCCCGCAAGGTCAATGGCTCGGGCAAGGACGCCAAGCGCGAGTACCTGGTGGCGGAGTACGCCTCTTCCAAGCGCGGAGCCCCGGGGGACCGTCTGTTCGTCCCGATGGACCAGCTGCATATGGTCACCCGGTATGTCGGCGGCGAAGCTCCGACCTTGTCCAAAATGGGCGGTTCGGACTGGGCCAGCACCAAGTCCAAGGCGCGCAAGGCCGTCAAGGAAATTGCTGGCGACCTGATTAAGCTCTACTCGGCTCGCATGGCCAGCCGTGGCCACGCCTTCGCATCAGACACCCCGTGGCAGAACGAGCTGGAGGAAGCCTTCGCGTTCATCGAGACTCCGGATCAGCTCACCGCCATCAACGAGGTGAAATCCGATATGGAGAAGGAAATCCCGATGGACCGGTTGATTTCCGGTGACGTGGGCTTTGGCAAAACCGAAATCGCGGTTCGCGCCGCCTTCAAGGCCGTCCAGGACTCCAAGCAGGTTGCCGTGCTGGTTCCTACCACCCTGCTGGCTTCCCAGCACCACCAGACCTTCACCGAACGCTATTCGGGCTTCCCAGTCCGCGTGAAGACCCTCTCGCGTTTCCAGAGCGCCAAGGAATCGAAGGAAATCCTGGCCGGCCTCAAGGACGGCAGCGTGGACATTGTCATCGGCACCCACCGCCTGCTCTCCAAGAACGTGGAGTTCAAGAACCTGGGCCTGGTCATCATTGACGAGGAACAGCGCTTCGGAGTGGAGCACAAGGAAGAGCTCAAGAAGATGCGCACCAACGTGGATGTGCTGGCAATGAGCGCCACCCCGATCCCGCGTACCTTGGAGATGTCGCTGACCGGCATCCGCGAAACCTCCACCTTGGCGACCCCGCCCGAAGAACGCCATCCGGTGCTGACCTACGTGGGTCCACGCAGCGACAAGCAGATTTCCGCGGCCATCAAGCGTGAGCTGATGCGCGATGGCCAGGTGTTCTTCGTGCACAACCGGGTCAGCTCCATTGAGCGGGTAGCTGCCGAATTGCGCGAGCTGGCCCCCGAAGCGCGCGTGGAGGTAGCGCACGGCAAGATGAGCGAATCCCGGCTGGAGCGGATCATCCAGGACTTCTGGGAGAAGAAATTCGACGTGCTGGTCTCCACCACCATCATCGAAACCGGCCTGGATATTTCCAATGCGAACACGCTGATTGTGGACCGCGCGAACAACTACGGCCTGTCCCAGCTGCACCAGCTGCGCGGGCGCGTTGGGCGCGGCCGTGAGCGTGCCTACGCCTACTTCCTGTGGGATGTAGAGAAACCGCTGGGGGAGGTCGCCCTGGAGCGCCTGAAAGCCGTTGCCGCGCACAACGAGCTTGGCTCCGGCTACCAGCTGGCCATGAAGGACCTGGAACTGCGTGGAGCCGGTAATCTGCTGGGTGGCGAGCAGTCCGGGCATATCGCCGGTGTGGGCTTCGACTTGTACCTGCGCCTGGTAGGCGAGGCCGTGGCCGATTACAAGGGCGAAGGCGAGGAAGAAGCCGCCGAGATGAAGATTGACCTGCCGGTCAATGCCCACCTGCCACACGACTATGTACCTGGTGAACGACTGCGTTTGGAAGCCTATCGCAACATTGCCCAGGCTGAGACCGACGAGGCGCTGGGTGAAGTCCGCGATGAGCTGGTGGATCGCTATGGCAAGCTTCCAACTCCGGTGGAGAACCTCATGCGCGTGGCGGCCCTGCGTATTCGCGCGCGTGCTGCGGGGCTGCATGATATCCAGCAGGTCGGCAACCACATCAAGCTGGCTCCGGCCAGAATTGAAGACCTGCCAGCTTCGCGCCAGGTGCGCTTGGAACGCCTGTACCCGGGGGCTGCGAACAAGCCGGCGCTGAATTCGATCTTCATCCCGAAGCCCAAGACCTCGCCCATTGGCGGACGGGACTTGGCCGACGGGGAGATCCTGGAGTGGGCGGAGAAGCTGCTCTACGCTATTTTCGAGCCAACACCCGCACCGGCAGCAAAGGACTGATTCGGTTGAACTCGCGGGCCAGTAGCATGCCTTTTCCGGCAGGCTGCTGGCCGGCGTTTGCTACCGCTGGCCCGAGGCCGCAGGCGAGGCCAGTTCTCCGGCGTAGCCCTTGATCGCCCGGGCGTAGAGCGAGGCATGGCGCGCTAATGCGCTGACCGCCAGCTGGACCGCTTCGGTGGATTGCCCGGCATCGTGCAGGGCCAGAACCAGGAAGGCCTGGGCGTCGGTAAAGATCGGTGAATCGGCAGTGATCTGCTGCAACAGTTCGATGGACTGGGTGTACTGCCCGAGATTGCGCAGCGTGCTGGCTAGCTGGAGCAGCGCTTCATCGTGCCTTGGCGCTTCCAGCCCAGCTTCCAGTGCCGCCCGGTAGGGGTCGACCGCTTGTTCTTCTTCCCCTAGGTAGTCGTGCAGGGACGCGACCTCGAAGAGCACCCGCGAATCCTGCGGATCCTTGCCCTGCACCAGGAGTGCCAGTTCGGTGCGCAACTGTTCAGGGCGTTTGCCGTTGGCTGAGTTCCAGAACTCGTCGATGCGCTGATCCCATGATTCCATGGGGCCAGTCTAAGCGAGGCAAGGCAGCTTAAACGCAAGAGAGGGAAACCCGGACACGGGTTTCCCTCTCTTGAAAAGTTCTAATTAATTCTGGTGGGCGTTAGCTGCCGCAACCAGATCCTCAGCCTTTTCCGCGCGACCCATCAGGTGCATCGGGATAGCGAAAGCCAAGAACATCAGAGCGAAGCTGACCAGGGTCGGCCACCAAGCAACCTCAAGGGTCCAGTAGCCCAAGGTGTAGACGCCAGCCGAGAACATCACGAAGAAGATCACGAGGTTGACGATATTGCCGACAAGGCGGCCTTCACCGGAATGGGCAGTGTTCTTGCCGTTCGAGTACACTTTTTCTCCTTGGGAAAACGGATTGGTGCGATTTCCTAGTAGCTGGAACCGCTTTGCTCTCCCTCTAGGATAGCAACTCCTGAGCTAGAACCTAGCCGGGTCGCACCGGCCGCAATCATGGCGCGCGCGGTTTCAACACTGCGAACGCCGCCCGAGGCCTTGACACCCATTTCCGGGCCGACGGTCTTGCGCATCAGCTCGACGTCTTCGACGGTCGCGCCGCCGGTGGAGAAACCGGTGGAAGTCTTGACGAAATCAGCGCCAGCGGCCTTTGCGGCCTCGCAGGCCAGGACCTTGGCTTCCTCGGTGAGCAAGCAGGTTTCGATGATGACCTTCAAGATGGCTCCACCTTCATGCGCGGCCTGCGCAATGGCGAAGATCTCGTTGACCAAGGCATCCCGATCGCCACGCAGGGCGGCGGCAACGTCGATCACCATGTCGATTTCGTTGGCACCGTCTGCAACTGCGTGCTTGGTTTCGAATACCTTGGTATCGGTGGCCGAGGCACCCAGCGGGAAACCGATGACCGAACAGGTCAGTACGTCCGAGCCTTCCAGCTCGCGCGAAACGGTGGAAACCCACAACGGGTTGACGCAGACCGACTTGAAGCCGTACTTCTTGGCTTCGTCGCAGATCTGCACAACTTGTTCGCGGGAAGCATTCTGAGCCAACAGGGTGTGATCGATGTAGCTTGCGATCTCGCGGGCGCTTAGTTCAGTCATCATTTCCTCTAACAATAAAGATTTCAATCATTTCAAATGAAGGTCTCGAAGGGGTAAGCCTAGTTGGCATTCAGGTAAGCTGCCAATTCATCCTTGATTGCCAAGACCTGCGCGGTAGCGCGTTTGCGGGCTTCAGGGACCTCGGCCAGATCATCGACCGGCTCAATAGTTTCCAAGTAGCACTTGAGTTTCGGTTCCGTTCCCGAGGGCCGAACGATCACGCGGGCACCGGAAAATGTATGCAAGACCATGGCGTTGGTCGCAGGGAGCTTCTCGGTGCCCATCGACAGGTCGGTCACCTCGGAAACCTCGGAGCCGCCCAGCGAGGCCGGAGCGTTCTTGCGGATCTTTTCCATGAGCACCGGGATCTGCGCCAAGTCGGTGAAGCGCAGGGACAGCTGGTCGGTGACGTGCACGCCATGCTTGGCGGCCAGTTCATCCAGGCGGTCCGGGATGGAGCTGCCCGAGGCCTTCAACTGCGCAGCCAGATCGGCCAGGACGATCCCGGCAGAAATCCCGTCTTTGTCGCGCACCAGTTCCGGGGCTACGCAATAGCCCAGGGCTTCTTCGTAGCCGTAGCCCAGGTCCTCAACGCGTGAGATCCACTTGAATCCGGTCAAGGTTTCTTCGTGCTCGCGTCCGGCGTCCTTGGCGATGGCTGCCAGCATGCGCGAAGACACGATGGAATTGGCGAATTTCTTGCCCTCTGGCAAGGTCTTGGAGACCTGGTCCCCGAGCAGCCAACCTACCTCATCGCCGCGCAGCATCCGCCAGCTGCCGCCGTCGAGGATGGCTGCCGCGCAACGGTCGGCATCGGGGTCATTGGCAATGACCAGATCAGCACCGACCGTGCGGGCCAGTTCCAGCGACAGGTCGATTGCCCCTGGCTCCTCGGGGTTAGGGAACTTCACGGTAGGGAAGAGCGGATCGGGGTGTTCCTGCTCAACGACCATGTGCACGTCGTCGAATCCAGCGTTCAGCAGGGCTTGGCGCATGGTGTGGCCACCCACGCCGTGCATTGCCGAAACCACAATTCGCAGATTCTTGCGTACCAGGCCCTGCGGCTGGTTAGCTTCGATGATCGGGTGGATGGAAGCGAGATAGGCTGCCTCGATATCGCCTTCTTCGCCTGGGGCCGGGAGCACTTCCCAACCGGACTGTGCCAGCGGGATCTGCGCCACTGGCTGGTCATGGTCAATCAAGGAAGCGATCTGCGCATCGATCGGGGAGACGATCTGAGCCCCGCGACCCGACGCATCGGTGATCCTGCCGCCAACGTATACCTTGTAGCCGTTGTCCCGCGGAGGGTTGTGGCTGGCCGTGACCATGACGCCGGCTTCCGCGCTGAATTCACGAACGGCCCAAGCCAGCACCGGGGTCGGCAAGGCCGAGGGCATCAGCAGCACCTCAAAACCGGCAGCGGCGAAGACGGCGGCTGAATCCTTGGCGAAGGCATCCGAGTTGAAACGGGCATCGAATCCGATGACGACCTTCGGGACATATCCGCCGTTGGCCTTTTCGCCCAGGAAACGGGCGATGCCCGCAGCGGTGCGCAGGACCACCACACGGTTCATGCGCATCGGGCCGGCGCCCAATTCGGCACGCAGGCCTGCGGTGCCGAATTCCAGGACGCCGCTGAAGCGGTCGGCGATGTCCTCGAAGGCCAGCGCGTCGCCGTCGGTGACGCGCTGGACCAGTAATTGCAGTTCTTCCTGCGTTTGCGGATCGGGATCCTGGGCTGCCCATTGGCCCGCCGCATCAAGCAACTGGATTTTCTGCGTGTGATTCACTGATTTCCCTTCGAAGGACACTGACTGCTTCTTTGCGCCGATAATGCGAGGCTTAGAGCTTCGCGATGATCTGTGCCAGCAACTTGGAGATGCGCGGACCGGCGGCCTGGCCGGCCTCGATGACTTCCTCGTGGCTCAGCGGCACCGGGCTGATGCCGGCGGCCAGGTTGGTCACCAGGGAAATACCGAAGATCTCCATGCCTGCATGGCGGGCGGCTATTGCTTCCAATGCGGTGGACATGCCGACCAGATCAGCACCGATCACCTTGGCGTACTGGACTTCGGCCGGGGTTTCGTAGTGCGGTCCGGTGAACTGCGCGTACACGCCCTGATCCAGGGTCGGATCAACTGCGAGGGCAATCTCGCGCAGGCGCGAGGAGTACAGGTCGGTCAGGTCAACGAAGGTCGCGCCCTCCAAAGGGGAGGCGGCAGTCAAGTTGATGTGGTCCGAGATCATTACCGGGGTGCCTGGGGTCCAGTTCGGATTCAGGCCGCCGCAACCGTTGGTGAGCACCAGCTGCTCGCAGCCGGCAGCTGCCGCGGTGCGGATGGGGTGGACTACCGCGCGCACGCCGCGCCCTTCGTAGTAATGGGTGCGGGCACCCAGAACCAGGACCCGCTTTCCAGTGGACGTCAGGATCGAGGAGATGCTGCCCTTGTGCCCGGGTACGGCCGGGGCATGGAAGCCTGGAATGGAGGCGGCATCCAGGGTGTGGGTGGTTTCGCCGATGAGTTCGGCGGCCTGGCCCCAACCGGAGCCCAGGACCACCGCGATGTCGTGTTTTTCGACGCCGGTCTGTTCGGCGATTGCCTGGGCAGCTTGTGCCGCCAGGACCTGTGGGTCATTTTGCATATCAGTCACGGGAAATACGCTACCGGTAGCGGGGCGCTTTGTCAGGTGAAACTAGTGCTTCAGATTCAAAATCACGTTCCGGGATCGTGCTTCGATGTGCGCAATCACCGTGCATGGTGAACAATAGTGAGTGTGAGCGCAGATCGTAGGAATGAAGCAACCCGTTTAGTTATTCTCGGCGGAGGACCTGGCGGCTACGAAGCTGCCATGGGTGCAGCCCAGCTGGGCGCCAATGTCACCGTCGTGGAGCGTGCAGGCATGGGCGGTTCAGCGGTGCTGACCGACGTCGTGCCCTCCAAGACCCTGATCGCTACGGCGGACGCAGTGCGCCGGGTGAAGCACGCAGAGACCTTTGGAGTCCACGTTGACGGCCTCGACTCGGCCGTCACCGACTTCTCGGTGGTGAACCACCGCCTGCTGGATCTTGCCAAGGAGCAGTCCTCGGATATCCGCACCACCCTCGAACGCGCTGGCGTGCGCATCGTGATCGGCGAGGGCCGCTTGCTGGACGACCACACGGTTGCCGTATCGCACCCGGATGGTTCCGAGCAGGAAATCGAAGCGGACGCCATGCTGATTGCCGTGGGAGCCCACCCGCGCGAACTGCCTACCGCCAAGCCTGATGGCGAGCGAATCTTCAACTGGACCCAGATCTACAACATGAACGAGGTGCCTGAACACCTGATCGTTGTAGGCTCCGGCGTTACCGGTGCAGAATTCGCTTCGGCGTACAACTTGCTCGGTGCCAAGGTCACGCTGGTTTCCTCGCGCGACCGCGTGCTGCCCGGCGAGGATGCAGATGCAGCGGGCGTGCTGGAAGATGCTTTCAAGGACAACGGCGTCAACGTTGTTTCCCAGGCTCGCGCCGAGGGCGTGGAGCGCCAGGGCGACAGGGTGCTGGTCACCTTGGCGGATGGTCGCGTGCTCGAAGGCAGCCACTGCCTGGTTGCAGTGGGCGGCATCCCCAATACCGCCAACATGGGTCTGGAAGAAGCCGGTGTGCAGCTGACCGACTCGGGCCACATCAAGGTCGATGGCGTTTCGCGCACTACCGCAACCAACATCTACGCTACCGGCGACTGCACGGGCGTCTTCGCCCTGGCTTCGGTAGCAGCCATGCAGGGCCGCATCGCCGTGGCCCACCTGCTCGGCGACTCGGTAAAGCCATTGAACCTGGATCTAGTGGCATCCAACGTCTTCACCTCCCCGGAAATCGCTACCGTGGGTGTGACCCAGCGTGCGGTTGCCGAAGGCAAGTACCAGGCCAATATCATCAAGGTTGACCTGAACACCAACGCTCGCGCCAAGATGATGAACGTGGACCAGGGCTTCGTGAAGATCGTTTCCCGCAAGGGCTCGGGCACCGTTATCGGCGGTGTTGTGGTTGCTCCGCGTGCCAGTGAATTGATCTTCTCGCTGGCACTGGCGGTCCAGAACAGCCTTCATGTTGATGACGTGGCTGAAACCTTCACCGTTTACCCGTCGTTGTCCGGTTCGCTGGCTGAAGCGGCACGTCGCCTGCACCGTCATCGGTAGGTTCTGAAGAACTTTTCCAGGGCGGCATTTCCCTTGCATTCAGGGAGATGCCGTCCTTTTGCCATTAATGCCGTAATACAAGCTCTTGTGACGCCATTCACTTTGTCGACCGACTCTGATATAAGTGTAAAAACTGTTTTCTCAGGTCACGTCTCAATATGTGGAAGCGCATATTCCTGCTAGTAGGCCCGTGAATTGCTGTTTGCAGTTCAGTTTCATTTCATCTGGTGTCCAAATGCTGGACATCAATATCCGAATACTGGTCACCGAGGTTTACGATTATGGCAACGTAAATGAACATCTGACTCGTACTTTCACTCTAAGGAGCAGCCTCCATGTCGCAGGCTAACCAAGCAGTGGCGCCGAAGGAAAACACCCGCGGTCGCGTGCTGTTTGCCAGCATGATTGGCACCACTGTCGAATTCTTCGACTTCTACGCCTACGCCACCGCGTCGGTTCTCGTTTTCCCGGCGTTGTTCTTCCCTAACGCCTCCACCATCAACGCGATCCTTTCATCGTTCGCGATCTTCGGCGTGGCTTTCGTGGCTCGTCCACTGGGTTCGATCATCTTCGGCCACTACGGCGACAAGCTCGGCCGCAAGGGCACCCTGGTGGCCTCACTGCTGCTGATGGGCATTGCCACTTTCCTGATCGGCTTCCTGCCGCCGGCTGCGGGCAACTGGACCGTTTTGGCTCCGACCGCACTGGTGCTGCTGCGCTTCGCCCAGGGCCTGGCGCTGGGCGGCGAATGGTCCGGCGCTGCGCTGCTGGCCACCGAGAATGCGCCGAAGAACAAGCGCGCCATCTACGGCACGTTCCCCCAGCTGGGCGCACCCATCGGCTTCATCATTGCGAACCTGATGTTCGTGGCCCTGCAGACCTTCTGCACTGCAGAGCAGTTCATGGCATGGGGCTGGCGCGTTCCGTTCTACTTCTCGGCAGTCATGGTGATCATCGGCCTGTGGGTACGCCTGAAGCTGGTTGAATCCGCGTCCTTCAAGAAGGTCCTGGACCAGAAGAAGGTAGTGAAGTCGCCGTTCGCGGTGACCATGAAGAAGCACTGGCGCCCAACCCTGGCCGGTACCTTCATCATGCTGGCAACCTATGTGCTGTTCTACCTGATGACCTCCTTCACCCTGACCTACGGCACCCAGCCAGCTACCGTCGAGCAGGCGACTGCTGCCGCTGAAGCCAAGGGCAAGACCTTTGACGCCGCAGGCTTCGTTCCGGGCTTGGGCATTGAACGCCCGACCTTCTTGACCATGCTGATCATCGGTGTCGTCTTCTTCGGCATCTTCACCGTGGTTTCGGGCCCGTTGGCTGAGAAGTTCGGCCGCCGCAAGTTCCTGATCTGGGTTACCGCGGGCATCTTCGTCTTCGGACTGTCGTGGACCCTGTTCTTCGGTCCAGGCCAGGGCGCTGCCATGGCCGGGCTGATCATCGGGTTCACCCTGATGGGTCTGACTTTCGGCCCAATGGCTGCGTATCTGCCTGAGCTGTTCCCGTCCAATGTCCGCTACACCGGCTCGGCTGTTGCCTACAACATGTCCTCGGTGATCGGCGCGGCTCCTGCTTCCTTCGTGGCTGTAGCCCTGTGGAAGGCCGGTGCGGGCAACACCACCGGCGTTGGCCTGTACTTGGCACTTGGCGCGGTACTGACCTTGGTCGCGCTGTTCATGACGCGCGATACCTCTGACATGGACATGGAAGAGTGGGTCGAGTAGTTCGACAGTCTTGCCGAGGGAACGGCTCGGCGAATCATCAAGCCATGATGATTCGCCGGGCCGTTTCCCGTTTCCGTGCAGCCTGGATGAATACGAGCTGAAAAGGGCCATCAACCCCTGACAACTTGATGCGCGGCATGGAAGCATGGGACGCGGAATATCCAATACCGAAGGGGAATGCTCATGCGTATTGCAGTTGCGGGAGGCACCGGCGCTATCGGCACGCTGGTGGTCGAAAAACTCAAGAGTGCTGGCCACGAACCAGTGGTGCTCGCACGGTCCGTGGGATGCGACCTGGTGAACCGCAACGCGGTAAAGCAGTGGCTGGTTGACTGCCAATCGGTCATCGATGTTTCCGGAGTTTCCACCACCAGCTCTGCTGCATCCATGCGGTATTTCACCCACTCGACGGCCAACCTCGTCAGTGTGGGGCGCGAGTCCGGGGTGCAGAACCACGTGGCGCTCTCGATCATCGGAGCGGCCGAAGTGGATTCCAGCTATTACGCGGGCAAAGCCGTGCAAGAGCGGATGCTGCACATGCTTCCCGGTGGCTATACGCTGCTGCGCTCGACCCAGTTCCACGAATTCATTGGCCAGAATATCAAGCGTCTGGGCGCGGGTCCGGTGCAGATGGCGCCGAAAATGCGGATGCAGCCCATCGCGGGCATCGAAGTGGCTGCAGCACTAGTGGATCTTGCCGAGGCGCCGGCGCAGGGCGTGGTGCAAGACCTTGCTGGGCCGCAAGAAGAATACGCTCCCGACCTGTTTGCCAAGTACCTGCAGGCCCAAGGCAGGTCTCCAAAGATGGTTGAAGTGCCTGTTCCTGGCCCCATGGGCAAGGCCATGCGTGATGGGGGACTGCTGCCAGGCGGTTCCGCCCGGCTGGGCCACGAAACCTTCGACGCCTGGCTAGCGCGGCAGTAGCCCGAACCAGCCTCCTTATTCAGTATCCACTGGCTGGCGAGCTGGAACTTCCAGCATCCGAATAGCCGTGACAAAACAAGTGGATTCTGGAAGCATCACGTCATGGACGAAAAAGAACCGCATGTTCCCTACAATCCCACGCCTCGGGACTTTCCAGGCTTTGCGATGCCAGCTTCAGTGCCGCAAGGCATGCGTCTGGAGCTGAGCCGTTCAAGGATCAAGGATGGGCAGGATGAGAACTTTGGCGCCTGGATGGACATGCTCAATGCGCGCTACGAGGAATGCGAAGCATCCTTATCGGCACAACGGGCAGCGCTAGAAGCAACATTCAGGCATGTGGAAGCCGATGGTTCAACATGGATCTACCACCTGAGCCTGGTAGGCGAGAACGGCGGCGGGCTCGATACGCAGCAGGAGATCGATGCGGCGCACGAAGCAGCTAGCCGCCAAGCGAAAATGCCTGGCTGGGAAGAGCTTGAACCGAAGTTCCTGCTCATGCCCGATCATCTGAAGGCATCCATGGCGCACTGGGCAGAACATGGACGGGTGCCAGAGTAGAAGATTCCAGTTGCAGAACGACGCCGGGCCCGG
>NZ_JBLVOC010000027.1:337430-345851 GCF_053543575.1 Glutamicibacter sp. AGC84 | reverse complement strand
GTCCAGGCCCTGCGTCGATACCAACGAGTGCTACTTGGCTTCTTCGATCGAAGCGATGACGGCGCCCGATGACAGGGTCTCGCCCGGGGCAACTTCCAAGCCGCTGACCACGCCATCACGGTGCGCAGTAATCGGCTGCTCCATCTTCATCGCTTCCAGCACGACAATCAGATCGCCCTGGGCCACGGCCTCGCCATTCTCAACGGCAACCTTCACGATGGTGCCCTGCATCGGCGAACGCAGTTCTGCGCTGTTCGCGCCAGCGGAGCTGGCTGCCTTGCGGCCCGGCTTGCGCTTCTTCTTGCCTGCGGCCTTCTCGGCACCGTTGGAGGATACCGAGCCCAGCGACGAAGGAAGAGTGACTTCCAGGCGCTTGCCGCCCACCTCAACGGTCACGCCGGTGCGCTCGTCCTCGGCTGCGTCCTCGCCGTCCATTGGCATCGGGTGGGGCTCGATGGCGGTATCGAATTCGGTTTCGATCCAGCGGGTGTGGACCTTGAACGGCCCCTGGGCCGGAACGAACGATGGGTCGCTCATCACTGCACGGTGGAATGGCAGCACGGTAGCCATGCCCTCGATCTGGAATTCTTCCAGCGCACGGCGGGCACGAGCCGCAGCCACTTCACGGGTGCTGCCGGTGACGATCAGCTTGGAAATCATCGAGTCGAAGTTCCCCGAAACGCTTTCGCCCTGCTCGATGCCCGAGTCAACGCGAACGCCGGGCCCCGATGGCAGGTTCATCTTGGAGATGGTGCCTGGGGTCGGCATGAAGTTGCGGCCGGCATCTTCGCCGTTGATGCGGAACTCGAAGGAGTGGCCGCGGATCTCCGGGTCGGTGTAGCCCAGTTCTTCGCCGCGGGCGATGCGGAACTGCTCGCGAACCAAGTCCAGGCCGGTGACTTCCTCGGAGACCGGGTGCTCAACCTGCAGACGGGTATTGACCTCGAGGAAGGAAATGACGCCATCCTGGCCTACCAGGAATTCGCAGGTGCCTGCGCCGTTGTACTTCGCTTCGCGCAAGATGGCCTTGGAAGCTTCGTACAGCCGGGTGGTCTGCTCTTCGCTCAAGAACGGGGCCGGCGCTTCTTCAACCAGCTTCTGGTTGCGGCGCTGCAGCGAGCAGTCGCGGGTGGAGACGACAACCACGTTGCCGTGGATATCGGCCAAGCACTGGGTCTCCACGTGGCGCGGTGCATCCAGGAAGCGTTCGATGAAACATTCGCCGCGGCCGAAAGCCGCGACAGCTTCACGCACTGCCGAGTCGTACATTTCGCCGATTTCTTCGCGGTTGCGGACCACCTTGATGCCGCGTCCGCCGCCACCGTAGGCAGCCTTGATGGCCAGCGGAAGTCCGTGCTCGTCGGCGAAGGCGTATACCTCGTCGGCCGAGGCCACCGGATCCTTGGTGCCGGGAACCAGTGGGGCGCCCACCTTTTCAGCAATGTGACGGGCCTTGACCTTGTCGCCGAGCTGGTCGATGGACTCTGGCGAAGGGCCAATCCAGGTCAAGCCCGCGTCAATAACAGCCTGGGCGAATTCGGCGTTCTCCGAGAGGAAGCCGTAGCCCGGGTGGATCGCGTCGGCGCCGGAGCGTTCAGCTGCGTCCAGGATCTTCTCAATGCGAAGGTACGATTCAGCGGCGGTGGTACCGCCCAGCGCGTAGGCTTCATCAGCCAGACGCACATGCAGGGCATCGCGATCCGAGTCGGCATAGACCGCAACGGACTCGATTCCTTCATCGCGTGCGGCACGGATAATACGCACTGCAATCTCGCCGCGGTTGGCGATAAGCACCTTCGTCAATGGATTCATCATGAACCTTGTCTTTTAAAAATAGGGTTTCTCAGCTATGAGCCTATCGTTTTTGTGGGAACTATATGTAGTTATCGCCTAGAACGAGGGTGTTAGGGTGAATTTTTTGGAGGAATCCTACAAAGGACCTTGGCGCTGGCTCAACGTGGAACCTGCCCAGGGAGGCTTGCGGACCCTGTTGCCGGCGAGGCCTGGAAGGGGCGCTGCTCTTCGCTGGTGCGCTGGCAGCGCTGGCCTCTGCCCTAGTCTTCGCGCACCCGGCGAACTAGGCTATCGACAAGATGGAAAACAAGGAGGCTGCCGTGGGAATTCGAGGCAAAGCGCTCTGTGCGCTGCTGGCTGCTGGAATGCTCGCCTTGGCCGGTTGTTCCAGCGCAACCGGCATCCCGGCGCTTGACCGCGAACCGGCTGGAACCGACCAGTGGCCGGGGGATAGGAGCCAGTTGGAGAACCTTGGCATGCAATCCGTGCGTTTTCTGGTCATGCACGGCAACGCCGACTACTTCGCCACCACATCGGCAGATGAGCAAACGGCTTGCCTGTTCAAATTCGCCCAGGGAGAGGCTTCCGCAGCTGGCGGATGCGGCGGGGCCGGGGACGCGGATGCCATCGTCGAAGTGAGCGCCCCTGGAACGAGGATGATGCTGGTCCGGGCCGGAGCCGACTTCTCGGACTTGGAAGAGGCGGGCTGGACCAGGATCCACGAGAACATTCTGGTGTTCTAGCTGGCCGGCAGCCCGGATCGCGCTGTGGAATGGTGTCCTGCCAAAGATTGGCGCCCACCGGCCAATCAGTGCCGCGCCAAACCCCCGTCCATCGCTGGATCCATCAACCCCAAGCGCGGCCAAGCCAACTCAGCCTCCCGTCATGCGCCGCCACGCCATGGCTCCGGTCTGGAAGGAATCAGCCCCGGCGGCTACGCCTGCCGTTCGCGGTGCCGCCTGACGGCCGCGCGATTGGCGCAACGCACCGAGCAGAAACGCTGGCGCCCGTTGCGTGTCACATCCACGACCACATGTCCGCACGGTGCGGCCTCGCAGCGCCGCAGCCGGTGCATGCCCCTGGTGGTCAGGTGCAATGCCGTGCCCACGCAGAAGACCGAGCGCAGCACCTGGGGCATGCTCTGGCCGTCATCGCGATAGTGCAGGTGCCAACCCTCCCCATCGTGGTCCACCAGGCGCGGATAGGCCGAAGTGCGAGCCGCCTGCAAATTCAGCAGCAGCGCCCGCTCGGGATCGGACGGCGCGTCAACGATGTCCAGCCAGTCATCCACCACCGCGCGCGTTTGGGCATAGTCCGAGGCGAGCCGCGGAAAGGGCATGGTCATGCCGCTCTGCCGGGTGCGTTGTTCGATGCCGTCGCGGTCCGATGGCCAGTCATTGGCCAGCGACGCAGCGAGGAGCACCGCATATTCTCCGTAAGGGTTGAGTTGCATAAGAGCATTACATCATGCTGGAGCCATGACTATTGCACAGCACAGCCAAGCCGTTGATTCCCGGCAGGAAACCGATGTCCATGAGCACTGCTGGGAGATCGGATCCAGCCATCGGACTTCCGCCGGGATTGTTGAATACTTCCATTGCCGCCGCTGCCGGCGCCACATCATGCTCCAGCGCGGGTTCGGGCACGAGCAGATGCTGCTGAGCAGGGAACTGCAGGCATGAAAATGGTGCCTTCCGCTGTGGGGCGGAAGGCACCATTTGCCGGACGGAACCGGATTATTTCCAGAGATCCACGATGCTGATCCCGGCTTGGGCCAGCAGGCCGCGCAGCACGAAGACATCCAATCCGACGACGTTCTGGAAGTTGCCTTCGATGGACTCGATGAAGGCTGCAGCCAGCCCGTCAATGGTGAATGCCCCGGCGCAGGGCAGCGGTTCCCCGCTGGCGACGTAGGCCTCGATCTCGGCATCATCCACGGTGGAGAAATGCACCACGGTGGAAGATACCTGGCCGCGAGCCTGTTCCGGATTGGCGGGATCAATCAGCCAATGGCCTGAGTGCAGGATTCCGGTAGAACCGCTCAGCTGCAGCCATCGTTCGCGGGCTACCTCTTTGGTGTGCGGCTTGCCGTAGGCCACGCCATCAAGTTCGAAGACCGAATCGCAGCCCAGCACCACGGTGCCTGCCGGATGATCTGCCTGGGCCACGTTCTCGGCCTTGGCACGAGCCAGCAGCAATGCGGTCTGCGCTGGACTCTGCTCGCCGTTGCGGGCCACGGCAGCTGCCAGCACCGCATCTTCATCCACCTCGGAAACCTGGGTGGTGAATTTGATGCCCGCATCGGCCAGGACCTTCTTGCGTCCCCACGAAGCCGAAGCCAGCAGCAACCGGGGTCCTGTCTTCATCTGTTCGCTCATACGGCGGCGTTCTCCTTGGCCTGGTCCTGGCTGGAATTATCAGCGGAAGTGCTTTCCCCGGAATCCAGCATATCGTTGAGTTTCGATCCTTCGACATCAACATCCGGCAGGATCTTGTCCAGCCATTTAGGCAGGTACCAGGCCTTGTCGCCCAGCAGGTGCATCACTGCCGGAATGAAGGTCATGCGGATGATGAACGCATCGAAGAGCACACCGAAAGCCAGCGCGAAACCGAGCGGGCGGATCATGGCCAGGTGCGAGAACACGAAGCCGGCGAAGACCGAGATCATGATCAGCGCAGCGGCGGTGACGACCGGTGCTGCCATCGAGAAGCCGGAACGGACCGCGTCCTTGGCCGGCTCGCCGTGAGCGTAGCGTTCACGCATCGCCGAGACCAGGAAGACCTGGTAGTCCATGGCCAGCCCGAACAGGATGCCGGTGAGCAGGATCGGCAGGAAGCTGAGCAGCGGACCGGGAACGTTCACATCGAAGAGGCCGGAGAACCAGCCGAACTGGTAAACCATGACGCTGGCGCCGAAGGCCGCGGCCAGCGAGAGCAGGAAGCCACCGGTGGCCAGCAATGGAACCACGACCGAACGGAAGACCAGCAGCAGCAGGATCAGCGACAGGCCAACCACGATGCTCAGGTACGGGACCAGGGCGGCGGTGACCTTTTCGGAGACGTCAATCTGCGCGGCAACCTGGCCGGTTACGGCAATGTCGGCACCCGTGGCTTCGGAGAACTCCGAGTAGTCGGCACGCAGCTGGTGCACCAGCGCTTCGGTGGCTTCCGAGGAAGGGCCATCGGTAGGGATCACCTGGATGGCTGCCAAGGTGCGGTCTTCGGTCATGGTGACTGGAATTGCGGCCACCACGCCGTTGTATTCGCGCAGTTTCTCGGCCACATCGAGGCTAGTTTCCTCAGCTTCGCGCTCGCTGAGCCCTGCAGGCAGATCAGCTAAGATCAGCAGCGGGCCGTTGTAGCCGGAACCGAACTTGTCGCTGGTTTGCTCGTAGGCCTGGAAGGCCTGCGAATCGGCAGGTTCTGCACTGCCATCAGGCAAAGCGGTTCGCATCTGCGTGGCCGGCAGGGCGATGGCACCCAGGACGAGTATCGCCAGCAGGGTCACCGGAACAGCGATCTTGGTGACCATGCGCACCCAGCGAATGGAGAATGATTCCTTGATCTGGGGATTCTCGGCATCCGCAGCTGCCTTCTTGCGGGCCCGCGTGGAAACCAGTTTGGTGCCGGCCAGGGACAGCAGTGCTGGCAGCAAAGTGATGTTCAGCAGCACCGAGCAGAACACGGTGAACGCTGCCGACAGGCCCAAGACGGTCAGGAACGGAAGTCCTGGAACAGCCAGTGCGGCCAGTGCGATGATCACGGTCAGACCAGCGAAGACTACAGCGTTGCCGCTGGTTCCGACGGCGCGTGCAATCGACTCTCCGACCTCCATGCCGGACAGCAGCTGCGAACGGTGGCGGTGGATGATGAACAGCGCATAGTCGATGCCCACCGCAAGGCCCAGCATGAGAGCCAGGGCAGGGGTAATCGAGGCCATGTCAATCAGCGAGGAGAACGCCATCGTAGTGCCCACGCCAGCGCCCACACCGAGGATCGCCAGCAACAGCGGCAGTCCGGCGGCGACCAAGGTTCCGAGCATGGCGATCAGGACAATGGCAGCGATGACCACACCAATGATTTCTGAGGCTCCGAAGACCTGGGACATGTCCTGCATGATCTCCTTGGAGAACAGCACCTCTACGCCGTTGGCCTGTGGACCTGCGGCGATAGCCTTGATCTGCTCGCGGTCATCGGGAGTCAAAGCGTCGGTCTGGACCTTGAAGGTCACCTGCGAAACTGCAGTACTGCCGTCTTCGGAAACGAAACGCATATCGGAGCTTGCGCCCACCTGGCGCGAAGCGAATTCCAGTTCAGCGCGGCCGGATTCCAGATCCTTCAGGCCTTGCTCTATGTCCTTCTCGCCCTGCTCAAGCTCGGCGGTCTTTTCCTTGATAGTTTTTTCGCCGTCTTCAAGCTGGTTCTTGGCTTCTTCCAGCTCGGCCTTGCCTGCAAGGAACTGGGCCTTCTTGGCATCGAATTCACGTTGCCCGGCCTCCAGCTTGGCCCTGCCGGCATCGAGCTCGGCCTGGCCTTCGCTCAGCTTCACCTTGTTGCTGGCGATCTCAGTTTTCGCTGCATCCAGCTGCGCCTTGGCGTCGTCCAGCTGGGTTTTGGCGGCGCTAAGCTGGCTGCGGTTCGCGTCCAGTTCCTGATGGCCGGCCTTGGCCTGGGCCTGTCCAGCGTCGAGTTCCTTGCGGGCAGCGTCAAGCTGCTGCAAGCCGGCTTCGGCCTTGGCGATCTGCTCCAGTGCCTCGGTGGCCTGCTGCTTGCCGGCGGTCGCTTGGGCGATAGCTTTCTCGGCTTCGGGTTTCGCGGTTTTCGCCGCAGCCAAGGCGCCTTCGCTGTCCGCTAGTTGCTTAGTGTACGCATCAATGTCGTCTTGGTTTCCGGCCGCCTCTGCCTCCGCCAAGAGCTGCTTGGTACTCTCGATCTGGGCCGGTAGTTCCTCGATGCCCTTTTCAGCCTCGGCCAGTCCTGCCTGTGCGGCGGCCAGGCCATCTTCAGCTGACTTCAGACCCGTGGTGGCTTCTTCCTTGCCGGCCGACAGGGTTGCGTCGAATTCTTCGCGGGGGGAGTCGCCCAGCAGCTGGTCCATGCCAGCCTGGTACTCCTTCTCGCCCGCGGCGAGCTTGGCGTCAGCGGCATCGAGCTTCTGCTCGCCAGCGTCGAACTTTGCGCGGCCAGCGTTGTATTCGGCCGTTCCGTCCTTGTACTGGGCTAATCCGGCGTTGTACTTCGCTTCGCCAGCTTCCAGCTGGGCACGACCCGAAGTCAGCTCGCGCTGGCCGGCTTCCAGCTGCGCGCGGCTATCGGCGAGCTGCTTTTCAGCGGCGGCAATTTGCGGCTCGGCAGCCTGGATTTCCTTCTGGCCGTCAAAGTACTGTGCCCAGCCATCGGTGAGTTCCTCGCGGCCTTCCTTGAGCTGCACCTTGCCATCGGCAATCTGCACCTTGGCATCGTCAAGCTTTTCCTGGCCGTCAACGAGTTCCTGCTGCGCTTTCTCCAGCTCTGGCTGCGCCTTATCGAGCTGTTCCTGCAGTTCGAAGGGGCTCATGGCTTCGACTACCTGGGACTGCATGGCCAGCTGTTCCAGGGACTCGGCGACGGCCTGCTTCTGGGTTTCGTTCAGCGGCCGGTTCGAGCTTTCACGGAACACAATCGAGCCAGAGCCGCCGGCGAGATCCGGGAGCTCTTCCTTCATTCGGTCGAGGGTGCGCTGGGTTTCAGTTCCGGGCAGGGTGAAGGTATTCGATAGCTGGCCCATGAACAAGCTGGCGCACAGGCCGATGAAGATGAAGGCCGCCAGCCACATTGAAATGACGCGGTAGCGGTGCAGGTGTGCCCATCGAGCGAGGCGGTAGAGGAGGGAAGCCATGAGCTTAGATGTCCTTCAAGGTGCTAGTGCTGGTCAGCGGCAAGGCGGTAAAACCCTGGTCAAGGGTTTTCATGGCCTGGGTAATCAAGGAATGGAAGACGGAGATGAGCTCGGGGGAAATATCCAGACCGTGAGTTTCGGTAGCTGGCAGACGCTCGATCCACTCATCAAATGCTGCTTGGCCTGCGCCGAGCAGAGCATGGGTAAAGACTCTGATGGAAAAACTGTCGGCCTGCGGATAACGGCGGGCGACTTTTTCGATGACTTCCGTGGTGGCTGTCCGCCATTCGTTCATCGTGGAGGGGAAGCCGCAGTTGGCTTCTTCCGTTCGCAAGAATGCACCAAACTGGGCCACTTGCCCGAGCATCTGCGACACGTCATCAGACTTGAGCGATTCGATGATCGCTTCGACCAGAGGCATGGAGTCGGTCAGGTCGCTAATGGAATCCACCATGGTTCCCAGAACCTGGTGCAGGGGATAGGAGAAGACCGCATCTACTGATGGAAAGTAGTTGAAGAGTGTACGGCGCGAAACACCGGCCGCTTCAGCGATCTGCGTAGCGGTAAGCGCCGTGGCAGAGCCGTTGCGAAGCAGGTCCGCGACGGCTTCAACGATGGCCTGTTTCGTTGCTCGTTTGTTTAGTTCGCGGCGGGTGCCGGTACTCGGGGAAGTCACATAACTTACACTACGTGCAAAGTTGCACCCTGTGCAAAGTAAATCCGTGTGACCTTTAACCGGAAAGGGGGGG
>NZ_JBLVOC010000027.1:311854-337394 GCF_053543575.1 Glutamicibacter sp. AGC84 | reverse complement strand
GAGCAATAGTGCGCGGGCGCCGCTTTCCTTCAGCAATGCCTACTTGGTTGCAGCTGCCTCAGCATCTGCCGCTGAGATGCTTTCATCAGCGAAGGGGTTGCCATTGCGTGGTGCGTTGTACATGTCAATGTCCAAGATGCCCTCGCGCTTGGCGACAATGGTTGGAATCAGTGCTTGGCCGGCGACATTTACCGCGGTGCGGCCCATATCAATGATCGGGTCAACGGCCATCAGCAGGCCAACGCCTGCCAGCGGCAGGCCCAGGGTGGAAAGGGTCAGCGTCAGCATGACGATGGCGCCGGTAGTGCCTGCGGTTGCTGCCGAGCCCAATACGGAAACCAGCGCAATCAAGAAGTAATCGGTGAGGGACAGTTCAATACCGAAGAACTGGGCAACGAAGATTGCTGCGATCGCCGGATAGATGGCAGCGCAGCCGTCCATCTTGGTAGTCGCGCCCAGCGGCACTGCGAAGGAAGCGTAGCCCGAAGGCACCCCGAGGTTGCGTTCGGTCACGCGCTGGGTCAATGGCAGGGTGCCAATCGAAGAGCGTGAAACGAAGGCCAGCTGCACTGCAGGCCATACACCCGAGAAGTACTGCTTGATTGACAGGCCATGTGCGCGGACCAGTACCGGGTAGAGCGCGAATAGCACCAGTGCCAAGCCGACGTAGATCGCAACGGTGAACTTGCCCAGTGCGCCAATAGTGTCCCAGCCATAGGTGGCAACAGCGTTGCCGATCAGGCCAACCGTGCCGATCGGCGCGATGCGGATGATCCACCAGAGGACCTTCTGGATGATCGCCAGGATAGAGGCCGAGAACGCGAGGAATGGTTCGGCCGCCTTGCCAACCTTGAGGGCAGCGACGCCCACGGCGATGGCAATGACCAGTATCTGCAGGACGTTGAAGCTGATCGAGGTGGAAGCGGTTGCTTCATCAACCAGCTTGGTGCTCGCGCCCAGACCCAGGAAGTTGGCTGGGACCAGGCCAGTGAGGAAGCCGAGCCAGTCGCCGGTCTTGCCATCGTATTCATCTGGCATGCCCTGGCCGGTATTCGCTCCGGGGCGGAAAACGGTGCCAAGAACCATGCCGATGATTACCGAGATCAAGGCAGTGATGGCAAACCAGAGCAGGGTCTGCCACGCAAGGCGTGCCGCATTGGTGACCTTGGCCAAATTGGCAATTGAGGCGACAACCGCAAAGAAGATCAGTGGGATCACTGCAGTGCGCAGCAACGCAACGTAGCTGGAACCAATGATCGACAGGGCTTCACCCAGCCCGTTGGGTTCCTCGGCGGTGCTGCCGGTGTACTTGGCTAGGAGACCCAGTAGAAGACCAGCAATCAGCGCCGCAATGATCTGCGGGCCGAAATTGGTCATCCAGCGTGGAAGCTTAGATGAAGGTGCGGTAGTAGACATGCGTTCAAGATTAGGGCGCTTTTCTTCGTCGGCGGCAGTTTATGTTACGCAACATGACGGTATTTCGCCGTTTGTGCTTTATTGCACTGAAAAGCGGTGTCTAGGGTCACTGGACCGGCGAAATGACGCACGATTTGTGCGAAGACTTCGGTGCGAGGACACAGATCTTCACATGGGAATTTTTGGCTCCGTGCCATTGTTGCTGGACTAATCACCGCGACTGTGCTTGAAGAAGCATCGCTCACTTCACGCAGTTTGCTTTCGTATCCTGGACGCGAGCATGCCGCGAAATGCGACCAGCAAGCAAGTGGCAGTTCCTCCCAGTGCCACCCCGCCGGCAACGGCAAGGACGACACCGGGACCGCCAGCACCGATAAACCCCAAGAGGTGAATTCCCAGCCCCAGGACCAGCAGGGTTGCTGCAGCGGCGGCGCAACTGGCGATGCTGAACCAGTGCAGTGAGCTGGCTTGGTAGAAGGTTCGGCGCCGAAGCTTCGATATGAGGATCCAAAAACAAATCAGGGCAATCTGCAGGCAAGCAAGCCCGGCCGTCACTGCGCACCGGTACGGGGTCGCCAGATGGGCCACTTCGGGATGAATGTAGATGGTCTCCTCGATGAACATCGGCAAAATCAGCACTTGGCCAAGGAGCACCCCGAGGAAGATTGCGATGAGCGCGATTCGGGCGGGTAAAACTGCGAGACTGGTCATCTAATGATTGTCGGCTATTATCTATCGTTAATCAATAATTTCTTGTTGTTTTTCCCTGGAATATAGAGCTGGGCTCTTCAGTGCTGCTTCCGTGATCTTGACCTGTCGGAACCATATGGAAAGGTAGAAGCCAGCAAGGCGTGGGGAATCCCTGGTTGCTGCATGGGGCGGAACTGAAAGAAGGAAATAATGCGGGTTTATATCACTAGTGTGTGCGTGGATGATCAGGCGAAAGCCAAGGCGTTCTATACCGAGGTGCTGGGCTTCAAGGTCAAGCACGATATACCTGTGGGCGAATACAGCTGGCTGACCCTTGTTGCAGCGGACCAGGAGCAAGGTCCTGAAGTGCTTCTGGAGCCTTCAGCACACCCTGCCGTTGGGCCGTACCGTTCAGCACTGAAAGCAGACGGCATCCCGGCAACTTCCTTTGCCGTTGATGATGTCCAGGTGGAATTCGAGCGTCTTAGCTCACTGGGCGTGAAGTTCACGCAAGAACCGACGGATGCCGGACCCGTCGTGGGTGCGACCTTTGATGACACGTGTGGCAATCTGATCCAGATTTCCAGCTACAAGGGATAAAACGAATGGCGGTCCTGCCAATAAGCAGGCCCGCCAAGCCGATTTCCTGGAGGCTACTTCACTAGGGCGCGCTTCAAGGTATCCAGGCCAACTGAGCCGAGCTTCAATGCCGCGGTATGGAATTCCTTGAGCGAGAAGTCCTCGCCCTCGGCGGCCGCGAGATCGTCGCGGATCTGCTCCCAGAGCCGTTGGCCGATCTTGTAGGACGGAGCCTGGCCTGGCCATCCCAAATAGCGGTTGTACTCGAAGTCCAGCTGACCCGTGGACATGTCCAGATTCTTCTCCAGGAACTCATAGCCGTTTTCGGCGTTCCAGGTGCCGGTGCCCCACTGTGCAGGAACTTCCAAGCCCAGGTGAACTCCTATATCAAAGACCACTCGCGCGGCTCGAATGCGTTGCGCATCGAGCATGCCCATGTAATCGCCCGGGTCATCCAGGTAGCCCAGCTGGTGCATGAGGCGTTCGGAGTACAGCGCCCAGCCTTCGCCCTGGCCGGAAACCCAGCACATCAATCGGCGCCAGCTGTTGAGCGTGGAGGCCTGCATTTGGGCTGTACCGATCTGCAGGTGATGGCCGGGAACGCCCTCGTGATAGACGGTGGTGAGCTCGGCCCACGTGGTGAATTCATCTTCTCCAGGCGGAACCGACCACCACATCCGTCCCGGGCGGCTGAAGTCTTCTGATGGGCCGGTGTAGTACACGCCGCCATCCTGGGTCGGAGCGATCATGCATTCGATGCGGTCCATTGGCGCCGGGATGTCAAAGTGCTTGCCCGACAAGTCCGCCATGGCCTGGTCAGCCTTGCCCTGCATCCACTCCCGCAAGGCGTCGGTGCCTGAGAGCTTGCGCGCCGGATCCTCGTTGAGGATCTTCTTGGCTTCCTGGATCGTGGAGCCCGGCTTGATCTGCTGGGCGACGCGCCGCTGCTCGGCGATGATGGCATCGAGTTCGCCGACGCCCCAGGCATAGGTCTCTTCCAAATCCACTGCGGCGCCCAGGAAACGGCGGGACATCAGCGAGTAGTACTCTCGGCCCACCGCGTCTTCGGCCGGTGCCTGTGCCAGGAGTTCATCTTGCAAGTACGCGGTGAGTTTGCGGTAGGCCTTCTTCGCGGCTTCGGCTCCGGCTTCCAGCTGTGCTTGCAAAGCGGTATCCACTGCGGTGCCGGAGGTGGCCAACTGGTCGAAGAATCCGCCATCCTTGGCGTAATCGGTGGTTTGCGTGATCACTATGGACACTTGGCGCTGCGCCGCAACCAGATCATTTGAAGCGGAATCACGCAAAGATGCGATGTAGCCGTCAATCGCAGCCGGAATGTTGGACATTCGCTGGGCGATGAAAGCGTAGTCCTCGGAGGACTCCTGCGGCATCAAATCGATGATTGAGCGGATTTCCTGTGCCGCGCTGGCGATATTGTTCAGCTCGGTGCGCCCGGTGAACAGGATTTCCAGTTCGAGGCTCAATCGCTCGGTCATCGCGTCAAGCGAGACTTCGTCAATTGCGTCGACCGCAGTGGCGTTGGCCAATGCGCCCAAAGTCTCCCGCAGTAAGCTGATCTGCTGGGTGGTGCCAGCAGGGGAGTAGTCGCCATAGGTGGTCTCGTAGCCTGGCAGGCCAAGGGAAACTCCCCATTCCGGGGTCAGTTCAAGGGACTTGGCGAAGAAGGCTTCGGCGATCTGGTCGATGGCCGAAGGCTCGCGGTGCGGTGCAGAGGATGTCATGTAACTAACAGTAGTTGATATGAAAGATTTGTTGAAGACTTTTGCGCAGGTTCGGTCTGAACTGCTTCCGCGGTCGTCTAGCAGGTGCTTCCAGGCGCGGGTTATGCCGCTGGACCTGCCGAAAAGGAATCAAGGGGCATCTGCGGTCGCATAGGCGGTTCCCGCTGATGAAGATGAAGCACGCGAATTGTATTGCGTTGATGAATCGCCCAGTCAGTGCCCATGGGGAGAACTCTCCATGGCGGAGGTTTTGTCAGTTCGTTAGAATTGGAGGGCGTTGAGTCTGGCTATGGGGAATAAGGCCGGATTCTGGCGCACACTCGTACCAGCAAACCAAGGACTGACCTCTAGATGGCCAAAGCCGCTTCGACCGGATGGACCGGACTGCTCAAAAGCACCGGGTTCAAGGTGACTGCGATCCCAGTCGTGGCGGCCCTTGCCGTCACCGGCGCCATTATCTATCCGGGCTTCGAAACAGCTGACGTGGAACTCAACGACGGTGGTGTCTGGGTAGTCAATCAGTCCGAAGGCAAGATCGGGCATGTCAACTACCAGTCGCGCACCATCGACGGTGGCGTTGCCACCCCGCTGGCCAACTATGACCTGGTGCAGCATGAAGAAAGCGTGCTGGTACGCAACCTGGAACAGGCCTCGCTGACCACTATTGACCCCGCGATGGTGCAATTTGCTGGCGATAACAACCTGCCAGCTAACTCATCCTTCTCCTTCGGTGCGTCCGTTGTCGCCGTCACCGACGCGGAACACGGAACTGTCCAGGCCAGCAACCTCGAACAGATTGCCGATTTCAAGGGCGAAGGCGCCGAACCGCTGATCGAGTCCAAGGGCGAAGTCGCCGCCGTGGTTGGCGCCGACGACACCATCTGGGCCGCAGACCTCGGCGCAGGAACCCTTTCCAGTTTCACCCTGGACGACGATGGGAAAGCCGAACTCGCCCAGGAATTCGAAATTCCGGAACTGGCCGAAATGAAGGAGCCGCAGCTTTCGTCCGTCGGCAAGATCGGCGTGGTCTTCGATGAAGCCACCGGCGAACTGGTCACCTCGGAGGGCAACTCCGCAATTCTCGAGAATCCTGCCAACGCCCGGATCCAGTCTCCGGGCCCGGCAGCCGAGAACATTGCTGTGGCCCTGGACCAGTCGCTGGCAACGGTGAGCCTGTCCGGCAAGGACACCAACTATGAGCAGCTGGAAACCGCTGGCACCCCTATCCAGCCGGTGCGCGTGGGAACGTGCACCTACGCGGCCTGGCAGACCAGCGGCGAGTATCTGCGCTTCTGCGATGACCCGGCACATAACCAGAGCACCGCAATTCCGGAAATGCCAGAAGGCGCTGAACTGGCGTTCCGCGTCAACCGGGACGTGGTCGTGCTCAACGACGTGCATTCGGGGCAAGTCTGGTTGGCCAATGAAGGCATGGAAATCGTCAGCAACTGGAGTGATCTGGAACCGCCTGCTGGCAAGGGCGAAGCCAAGGAAGAAGAAACCAAGGAAATCACCGACGCCATCGAGCTGCCCAACCGCACCGAGGAAAACAAGAAGCCGATCGCCGAGGACGACAGCTATTCGGTACGCCCCGGCCGCACCACCTTGCTGCCGGTGCTCTATAACGACGTGGATCCGGACGGCGATTTGCTGACCGCGAACCTGGAAGGCGCTGCGCCCTCGGTAGGTGCCGTGCAGCCGGTCCATGACGGCACCGGATTCCAGATTGTGGTCCCCGAAGATGCCAGGGGCGGCGCGAGTTTTTCCTACACCACCAAAGACGGCCGCGGGGGACAGGACACCGCGACCGTCAAGCTGAACGTGGTGGACGATGAAACCAACAAGGCTCCGGAACAAAAGCGCACCACCGTGCTGCGCGTGCAGCAGGGCGAGTCAGTCAGCCACAACGTGCTCGCTGACTGGACCGACGCGGAAGGCGATGACCTCCGCTTGCTCGGTGGAACCTCCGATGGCGATGACGTGATCCGCGTCCAACCCGATGGCACCTTGACCTTCCAGGATGACGGAAAGAAGCTGGGGCAAAAGGAATTGGCCATCCAGGTTTCCGACGGGCAGGAGGGCACCAAGGGCCGGATACTGATCGAGGTCTTGGCCGACGCCACCGTGAAACCGGTGACCGCGACCGATCATGTGGTGGCCAATATCAATGAATCCGCCAGTTTCTCCCCGCTGGACAATGACACTGATCCCAGCGGAGACGGACTGCGGCTGGCCGGGGTGGATGATGTTCCCGGGTTGGAAATCAAAACCAACGCACAGACCGGAACCGTGACCGCGCGCGCCGAACGCGCCGGAACCTACTACGTTGAATACATGGCCACCAACGGCCCGGCCAGCGCCCCGGGCCTGGCCCGCATCGATATCAAGAAGCCGGAAGAAAATGCCGAGGATCCGATCGCGGTACGCGATGTCGCCTTGCTGCCTGCCGGCCAGGATGTACTGGTCAACGTGCTGGGCAACGACACCGACCCGGCCGGTGGCGTACTGGTGGTAACCGGCGTGCAGACCGCCAGCGACAAGCCGTTCTCCACCTCCGTAGAACGCAATACCTTTGTCCGCATCACCGACGTGCGCGGCCTCACCGACCCGACCACCATTAGCTACACCGTGTCCAATGGCTCTCGTGAAGCGACCGGTTCCATCCGCGTGATTCCGATTCCGGCACCACCACGCATGGATCCGCCGCAGGCCAACCCGGACACCGTCACCGTCCGCGAGAACGACGTGGCCACCGTCAAGGTTCTGGAAAACGACATCCACCCGAACGGCGGAGAGCTGCTCTTGCGTCCCGAGCTGGAAGAAGCTGATGATCTGGGAGAAGGGTCCCTGATCTCGGTTGCCGATGAAACGATTCGATTCCGCGCCGGCGACTTTGGCGGCAAGGCCAAGCAGGTTTCCGCGGTCTACACCGTGGCAGGACCTGATGGCCAGGAAACCAGCGCCAGCGTCACCTTCAACGTCCTGCCCGAGGCAGAAGCCAACGATCTGGAAAAGAACACCCCGCCGAACCCGGAACCAGTCACCGGACGCGTCTTCGCCGGCTCCAGCACCAACGTGCTGATCCCGATTGACGCTATCGACCCCGATGGCGACTCGGTCTCCCTCGTGCAATTCGGCGATTCCCCGCGCATGGGCACCGCGAAGATCCGCGGGGCCTCCATCGACTACACGGCCAACCCCGATGCCTCGGGCACCGATGAATTCAGCTACGTGGTGGAAGACCGTTTGGGTGCCCGCGCCACCGGCACGATCAAGATCGGCGTGGCACCGCTTGCCGAATCGAATAATTCCCCGGTTGCCGTCAACGACTTCTTGACCGTGCGCCCCAACCGCCCGGTGGCGGTGGACGTGATGGACAACGACACCGACCCGGATGGCGACCCGATCGCCTTGATGAGCGAAGTCTCCACCGAAGCCAGCATGGAGGTGGAAGTCATTGACGGCCGCGTCACCCTGACCTCGCCCCCGGAAGACGGCAACGTTTCGGTGCGCTACATGATTTCCGACGGCCGCGGCGGCACCGCGGCGGGCACGCTGAGCATCAAGTCCGATCCAGAGGCCCATCTGCTGGCGCCCATTGCCCGCGATGACCGGGTTTCCTTGGAAGAAGTCATCGGCGATGAACAAGTGACCGTAGATATCTTGCGCAATGACGAGGACCCGGATGGCAGCTCCAGCGAATTGGAGATCAGCTTGCCGGATAACCCGTCTACTGCCCAAGTCACCGAAGATGGCCTGGTCGTCACCGCCACCGAGGACGCGCAGATCATTGCCTACACCCTGACCGACCCCGACGAACTGGCTTCTACTGCCTTCGTCCATGTGCCAGGCACCGCTGGAGCACGGCCAATCCTGCGCAGCGGGCTGAATCTGCAGGTCGAGGCGGGACAGGTCCTGCCACTGAACCTGGATGACCTGGTCCTTGTCCGCGAGGGACGCACCCCGCGCTTGACCACCGAAGAGTCGGTGGCCTCGATGCCGCAGAACGACGGCGAGCTGGTCAAGTCCGCCACCGAGCTTTCCTTCCGTGCACCGGTCGATTTCGACGGCTCGGCTACCGTCAGCTTCGAAGTCACCGACGGCACCGGCCCCGACGATGAAATGGGCCTGAAGTCCAAGCTGACCCTGCCAATCAATGTCACCCCGGCTCCACGCCAGGATGATCCCGACGAGCGCCAGAACCAGAACGAAGAAGGCCAGCCGGAGGAGGAAGAGCCAGAGGAAGAGGAAGAAGAGCAGCCGCAGGAGGAGAACTTCGCTCCGACCCTGCAGGCCAATGCCTTGGCCGTGGGCCAGGGTGAGGAGCCAGCCTTCCTGGACCTGCGCATGGCCGCCAACGATGCCAATGAAGACGACGTTCCGAAGTTGAAGTTCGCCATCTCTTCGGTGGATATCCAAGGTGTCCAGGCCGAACTGGTCGAAGAGCATAACCTGAAGGTCAGCGCCGGAGCTTCGACCCCGAAGGGCACCACCGGTACCGTCACCGTCACGGTCAGCGACGGTGTGAACCCGCCGGTTCCGGCCGCCATGAACATCACCGTGGCCGGCTCGGTCCGCGAGCTGCCGGTAGCTGTGGCCGATAACGTGGCCGATGCGGCCCAGGGCAAGACCGAAGTGGTCGATGTGCTGGCCAACGACCACAACCCGTACGCGGATGAAGGCCCGCTGCGCCTGATCAACGCCCGCGCCCTGGAAGACACCGGGGAAGTGGAAACGAGCGGCGACAAGGTATCCATCACCCCGAAGGACAACTTCGTGGGCACCATGCGGGTGGAATACACCATTGGCGATGTCACCGAAGACGTGGCACGCAACGTCATCGGTACCGTGACGCTGAACGTCAAGGGCGCCCCGGAAGCCCCGGGCCTGCCACGCGTCCAGTCCACCGGGGATGAGAAGGCTGTGCTGCAGTGGGATCCACCGGCCAACAACGGCTCGCAGATCACCCACTACACCGTGACCGGCGGCGGGCACACCCAGCGGTGCGCCACCACCACCTGCACCATCACCCCGCTGGCCAACGACACCGTATACAACTTCACGGTGACCGCCGCCAACGAGATCGGCCAGTCCCCGGCCTCGGTGCCGTCAGCCGATGCCCGACCGGACGTGGAACCCGAACAGCCTGCCGCCCCGACCGGCACCGACGGCGACCAGCAGGCGGCCTTCAAGTGGACTGCCCCCGCCAGCCGGGGTTCGGCCATCCAGAGCTACACCTTGGAGATCTCCCCGGCACCGGCCAACGGCGTCACCCAGGTCACCGGCATTACCGGCACGTCCTATACCTGGAAGGGCCTGAAGAACGGCACCGATTACCAGGTCCGCGTGCGTGCGGTGAACAAGGCGTCCAAGCCATCGGCCTTCAGCGCCTACTCGGCAGCCGTGACCCCGGCTGGCAAGCCGTTCAAGCCGTCCGCCCCCACCGCGGCCCGCAAGGAATCCGCGGTGGATGGCGGCGTGGTCAACGTCGCCTGGAACGCACCGGGCACCAATGGCGCACCGATCACCGGCTATGCCCTGCGCGTCTACAAGTCCGGAACCCTGGAGAAGACCATTGGCTCCATTGCGGCCAACCAGACCAGCCAGTCGGTCACCGGCCTGAGCACGTCGGGTTCCTACACCTTCACCATCGCGGCAACCAACCGCAAGGGCAGCTCGGAACAGAGCTCGAATTCGGTGGCGGTGACCCCGTACGGGCGTCCAAAGGCCGTGTCCAGCGTGAGCGCCAAGGCCACCGGCGCCAATCGCATGGTGCAACTGGGCTTCCAGGCTCCTGCGGCCAACGGCTCGAAGATCACCGGATACCAGTACTCCGCCGATGGCGGAGGGTGGCAGTCCTTCGGCGGCCCCGGCTCGGTGATCGACACCGGTTCCAACGGCACCGCGCATACCTGGCGCGTGCGTGCCTTGAATGCTGCCGGCCCGGGAGACCCCAGCCCGGCCAGCAACCAGACCAGCGCCTACGGTCCGCTGCGCGATAACGCGAAGATTTCCTCGTCGCATGGCGATAACTGGATTTCCTTCAGCTGGAATACGGCCGCCGGCGAATCCAACGGACGCAAGGTCACCCAGACGGTAGCCATTGACGGGTCTAACACGGCTAACGACGGTACGGAGAAGGTCAGCAACCTGGGCTACTCCACCAGCCGCACCCTTAAGATCGTGGCCACGGATACCGAAGGCCAGAGCAAGTCCTGGTCCAAAACGGATCAGACCAATCCTAAGCCGGCCCGTTCGGTGAAGCTGTCCGAAGGACCGTTGTACAACGGCTACGCGAACTCCACCTGCCCGCCGAACTGCTACAAGTACCACGTGGAGCTCTACGACTTCGACCCGGGCACCCACACCTACCTGGCGCAGTGCTACCACTCCAAGGGAATGTTCTCGGATAATTACGTGACCTTCAACGTCGACGGCAATGGCCGGGCCTCCAAGGACTTGCCATGCGTGATCGAATCGGGATATGCCCAGCCGTACTTCGCGAAAATCGACGGCACGGAATCCGACCGGGTTAATTTCAGATAAGCGCGGCATCGGCCGAGCATCAAGACGTACAGAAAGAACAAACACTGCCATGACCATGAGCACCGAGCAGGCCAACTGGTTCTGCGATACCTTCGCCAAATTGGTGTCCAATGTCGGACTGTCCGTGCTGGGCAAGGACCAGGCCATCAAGCTGGTGCTAACTGCCATGCTCACCGAAGGGCACGTGCTGCTCGAAGACGCACCGGGCACCGGCAAGACCATGCTGGCCCGCTCGCTGGCCGCCACGGTGCGGGGCAGCAACTCGCGCATCCAATTCACCCCGGATCTGTTGCCCTCGGACGTCACCGGCATCACCATCTACGACCAGCGCAGCGGGCAGTTCGACTTCCACCATGGACCGATCTTCGCCAACCTCGTGCTGGCCGATGAGATCAACCGCGCGTCTCCAAAGACCCAGTCGGCGTTGCTGGAAGTCATGGAAGAAGGGCGGGTCACCGTCGATGGCACCACCTACCCGCAGGCTCGCCCGTTCATGGTGATTGCCACCCAGAACCCGATCGAGCAGGCCGGTACCTACCGGCTGCCCGAAGCCCAGCTGGACCGTTTCCTGATCAAGACCTCCATCGGGTATCCGGACCGGGAAGCCACCGTGGCGCTGCTTTCGGGCAGCACCCAGCGTGACCGCTCGACCGCGCTGAGCGCCATCATCACTACCGAAGCAGTGGTGGAAATGGCCGAGCTGGCAACCACCGTGCATGTGGACACCGCCGTGCTGGAGTACGTCGCGGCGCTGTGCGAAGCGACCCGCGAAGTTCCGGAAACCCGTTTGGGAGTTTCGGTCCGCGGAGCCCTGGCGATGGTGCGCGCGGCCAAGGTGTGGGCTGCCAGCCAGGGACGGAACTACGTGCTGCCGGATGACATCAAGGAATTGGCGCCCTATATCTTCACCCATCGCCTGGTGCTGGACCCGGAAGCGGAATTCACCGGCACCACCTCCGCCCAGGTCATCACCTCGGTGCTGCGCAAGGTCCCGGCCCCAACCCGCCGTGGCAATGAAGACTCCGCTCCGGCCGCCGGCAAGGACCAGGACGAGCATTAATGAGCAGACGAGCTAAGCGTTCTGCACGGAGCACCAGGCTGAATCGCAGGGCCGAAATGTCGCTGACCATGGCCAGCGAAGCAATGCAGGTGCTGCGCGAATACCTGCGCCCTGCAACATCGCGGGTCAAGGAATTCAGCACCCGTTTCCTCGCACCGGTCACCACGGTCATTTCGCCGCTGGGCTTCGTGCTGCTGGGTACAGCGATTCTCCTGTGGATCCTGGGCGCCAGTTTCGGCTGGCAGGAGGCCCTGCTCGGCGCCTTCATGGCCACCTTGCTGCTGCTGGCTTCCGTGGGATTCATCCTGGGCCGCAATGATTTCAGCGTGGACCTGGACCTGCACCGCACCCGTGTCGCTGTGGGGGACCGCGCCGTTGGCGCCCTGCAGGTGGCCAACCAGGCCTCGCGCAGCGCAGCGCCGGTGATGATGGAACTTCCGGTAGGCCATGGTGCCGCCCAGTTCCGGATCCCGCGCCTGGAGCCGCAAGGAACGCACGAAGACCTGTTCACCATCCCGACCCAGCGCCGCCAGGTGCTGGAGGTGGGGCCGGTCCGCTCGGTCCGCCAGGACCCCTTCGCCATTCTGCGCCGGCAGGTGAAATGGACCGACCGCTACGAGCTGTTCATCCATCCGCGCACCACCGCGCTCGATGGCTCCTCTGCTGGTTTCATCCGCGACCTCGAAGGCATGCCCACTTCGGATCTCTCGAACTCCGATGTGTCCTTCCACGCCCTGCGCGAATACCAGGCAGGAGACGACCGCCGCCATATCCACTGGAAGTCAACGGCGCGTACCGGTGAATTGATGGTCCGCCAGTTCGAAGAGACCCGGCGTTCGCACCTGGCACTGAGCCTGAGCACCAATCTGGACGAGTACTGCGAGGCGCACGCAGAGGAAGATTTCGAACTGGCTATTTCGGTTGCTGCCTCCATCGGGCAGCAGGCAGTGGCGGAACAGCGCAAGCTGGCCATCGTGACCCAGCAAGGTCCGGTGCGCACCGACAGCGGCCGCATGATGATGGACTCGCTGACCCGCATCGAAGCAGCCGCTGGCCAGCGCGAGAACCTGGTGCAGGTGGTTCGCCACACCGCCGATATCGTGCCCGGAGCGTCGGTGCTTTTCTTCCTCACCGGCACCAGGACCAGTGCAAAGTCGCTGCGCGAAGCCTGGATGCATGTGCCTGCCGGAGTGCGCGCCATCGCTATCAGGTGCGAGACCGGCATGGAGCCGACGCGCTCGAACATTGGCGAGCTGACGGTACTGAGCCTGGGCAAGCTGGAAGAACTCGGCTTGATGCTGCGAAAGGCCGTGGCATGAAACAGACTTTGCCCCTCTGGCGCTTCGGCGTTGACGCGGCCTGCCTGGGATTGGCCCTGGTCCTTGGTGCCCTGGGTCTCCTGGACGCCTACGGCGCGAGCTTGAACTTCATCCTGGCTGCCGTGGGCGGAATTGTTGCCGGTCTTGCTTTGGCCTGGGCCAATGTGCACTTCAAGCTGGGCACGTGGCGGACCATGGCCCTGTTCGCACTGCTGTACCTCGTGCTGGGCACGCCGTTGGCCACTCCACGCGAGGCTGCCTTCGGAATCTTGCCCACCGGGCAATCCCTGCGCACCTTGCTGACCGGCCTGGTCTTCAGCTGGAAAGACATGCTCACCGTGGCGCCACCGGTAGGCTCCTACGGCGGCGTACTGATCGTGGCCTTCCTTTCCGCGCTGCTCACCGCACTGCTGGCCGGATTGGCGGCCTGGCATTTGCGCTCGCCGTATTGGACTTTGCTGCCGCTGCTGGCGATGTTCGTGCTGGGTATTGTTTTCGGCACCCGCGACGTGCCGATGCCGATCGCCCGTGGCGTCGCCTTGATTGCGGTATTGGTCGGTTGGCTTGCCTGGCGGCGCTTCATGGACACGCGCATTTCCGGCGGATTCAGTTCGGTGAACCACGAGCAGCTTGATTCCCATGGCGGCCAGCAGATGTTGCTGCGCCGCATCATCGCCGGAGCCCTGGTGCTGGCCGGAGCCGGCGTAGCGACCGCCGCGGCCACTCCGCTGCTGGCCCCCGAAACCCCGCGCCAGGTGTTACGCGATGCGTTGGAACCGCCTGTGGATCTCTACGATTATCCAAGCCCGCTGACGAGTTTCCGCAAATATGTGAAGACAATGGCTGACGACACCCTGCTGACCGTCAAGGGCTTGCCAAAGGACGAGCGCATCCGCTTGGCCGCATTGGATTCCTACAACGGCATGGTCATCAACGTGGATCCTTCCGCTGGTGGCAGTTTTGCCCCCGTGGGTGATGCCAGCGATATTCGTTCTGCCCAGACGCTGGAAGGCCGCGAAGCGGCTGAACTTGAAATCTCGATCCAGGACTATGAAGGGGTGTGGGTTCCTTCCGGAGGCAAGCTCATGGGCTTGGATCTGGCCGGCGGTCGTGAAGATGAACTGGCCCGTTCCCTGTTCTACAGCGATACCTCTGAAAGCGCGCTGAGCTCCATTGGCCTGGAGAAGGGCGATGCCTACACGGCTAAGGTGCTCTTCCCCGCCAAGCCGAGCGATGACCAGCTCAATGAACTGGATTTGGCGCAGTTCCGCATGCCAGAGCTGGCCAATGTGCCAGCCACGGCGGGAGCCAAGGCCGCCGAATTCACCGGTACGGCACGCGGCGACCTGCAGCGCGTGCGGAGCATTGAAGCCATGCTTTCCGGAACCGGATTCTTCTCCAACGGCACCGAGGGCCAGGTTCCCTCGCTCTCCGGGCACGGAGCGGGACGTATCACCAGCCTGCTCGATGCCGAGCAGATGATCGGCGATGACGAGCAGTATGCTGTCGCGATGGCGCTGATGGCCCGCGAGCAAGGGATCCCTGCGCGCGTAGTCATGGGTTTCTACCCGGAGGAATACGCGCCGGGGAAGGCCGTTGAAATCAAGGGGTCCGATGTTCATGCCTGGGTGGAGATCGCTTTCGAGGAAATAGGCTGGGTTGCTTTCAACCCGACGCCGAATGAAGACGAGCAGCCCACTCCTCCGGAACAGGAACCCAAGGCTGTGCCGCAGCCGCAGGTGCTGCAACCGCCACCACCGGCGCAGGAAGAAGCGGATTTGCCTCCGCAAACTGCACCGGAGCCGCAGGAAGTCGAAGAGGAACCGAAAACCTTCTGGGAACGCTGGGGCCAGGTCATCATTGTCGCCGGCATTTCGCTGGGTTCGGTGCTGCTTGTGCTCTCGCCGCTGCTGCTGGTTGCCTTGCTGAAGCTGCGCCGCAGGCAGAAGCGTTCTCAAACCGGCAGCGCCGGTGACCGCGTGAGCGGTGGCTGGCAGGAATTGCTCAGCCATGCCACTGACCACCGAATCGCGACTGCCAGCGGTGCGACCCGGCGGGAAAGTGCCGGCGTGCTGGCCGACGGTTTCCCGGCGCTGTCCAGCCCGGTGCAGTCGCTGGCGCAGCGTGCGGATGCGGCGAACTTCGCGCATGAAGAACCGACCGAAGAGCAAGTGCGGAAGTACTGGGAGGATGTCATTGCGCAGACCCAGAAGATGCAGGAGCCGCTGGGCTTCTTCGGCAAGATGCGGGTGAAATACTCTCCACGCTCTCTGATACACGAGTTGGCGGCTAAAACGGTTACCACGGCACGAACATTGCAACGGAAAAACAGGAGCAAGCCATGGCGGTAAAAATGGACCTGGTAGATGCCCGAACTGCGCAGCGGCTGCTTTCGTGGCTCGTCGACTTCCTGCCAGTACTGGTCCTCTCGGCTATTTTCCTGCCGATGATCGGATCCAGGATGGTGAACTCGCTGGATGCGCCGCAGATCATGGGCGAGATCGCCGGAACGTACATCCTGTACGGCGTCCTGGCTCTGGCCTACACGGTGTTCTTGTGGTGGTGGGAAGCTGCTGCAGGCAAGAGTCTTGGCAATGTGCTCCTCGGGTTACGCACCGCTACTGTGTCAGGCGAACGCCCGGGCTGGGGCAAGACCATTATTCGCCGTTTGCTGATAGCCGTCGCGGGTATCGTTCCGATCCTGGGACCGGTGCTGATGGTGATCTCCAACCAATTCGACGCGAACGGCAAGAAGCAGGGATGGCACGATAAGGCGGCCGGGACGCTGGTACTGGATATCAAGGCTGGACGGGATCCGCTGACTACCGGTGGTACCGGGGGACCGGGGTCTTTCGCGCCTGAGCAGCAGTATGCTCCGGGCCGTCGCTTCGTGGGCGAACCAGAAGAAGAGCCCGGCAAGTCCTCGGGAGTCATCGATTCGGTGCCAGGCGCCGTGCGCGCCAATGCGCCTGAGGCGCAGAAAGCAGCTCGTCCCCGTCCTGCCTCGCAGCCTAAGCCGGAGGCGAAGATCGTTGAAGTCCCTTCGTCCAAGTCCGGTGGTGACCCGGATGCAGATCTCGGTCACACGCAGATTCGTTCGCAATCGCCTGATGCCTTGCATCTGCTCTTTGACGATAGCCGGTGCCTTGACCTTGCTGGCAGCATCTTGATCGGACGCAACCCTTCCTACGCAGAGGGCGATGCAGGTGTTCACCTGGTCGCCGTGGATGATCCGGAACGCACCGTCTCCAAAACGCATCTGCTGATCGAGCCGGGAGTAGGCAGTGTCTGGGTTACGGACCGGGATTCGGGCAACGGCTCATCCATTGTCGATGAAGATGGAAACGTGCGCGAACTTGTCCCGGGCAAGCCGGAACAGGCAATGATTGGCCATACGGTGTACTTCGGTGACCGCTACTTCCAGGTGGAACGTCCATGACAGATACTAGCCCGGCAGCCAGCCTCAGATTCAGCCACGGCCAGGCAACTGACCGTGGACTGCGCCGCGCCCTGAACGAGGACAGCTTGCTGGCCTCGGAACGGTTGCTGGCCATTGCCGATGGCATGGGCGGGCATGAGGCAGGTGAAATAGCTAGCGCCCTGTGCCTCAAGATCCTGGGTGCAGGATTCCAAGACGCCGGCACCAATCTCGATCCGGAAACCCTGGACGCGCTGCTGCTTGAAGCTGACCGCAGCATTGTGGAGGCAGGCTCCGGCCGAGCCGGAACCACACTCACCGGGGCCGTGCTGATTGATGCAAGGACCTCCAGCGGGCAGGAAGAACAACCCGAACTGCTGGTCTTCAACGTGGGCGACTCGCGCACCTATCTGTGGGCCCAAGGATTGCTGCAACAGGTCAGCATCGATCACTCCGAAGTGCAGGAGCTGATGGATATCGGCCAGCTGGACGCCGCGCAAGCGGCCACCCATCCGCGCCGGCACGTCATCACCCGCGCATTGGGGATCAACGCCAACAGCCAACCCGATTACTGGCTGGTGCCACTAGCAGGGCACGAACGCATTCTGGTCTGCTCAGATGGGCTGAGCAGCGAAGTCGGCGACGCCGCAATCCAGGAGATCCTCTCGCGTTTCCCGGATCCGCAGCAGGCGTCCGAGGAACTGGTCCAAGCGGCCATCGACGCCGGAGGACGCGATAATATCAGCGTGATCGTCGCCGACGTGCAGTATGGGCACCCCGATGATGTTGGCATAACAATCCCACGCATATCGACCACGAGCCACCAAGAGGAGAAATCATGAACGGCCTGAGTTACATTCCCGGCGACTGGTACGCCCTGGTGAATAACCAGCACATCGTCCTGCTTCCTGCCAGCGCCAGCGCCGAACAGGTCAACGTTTTGTGGTCCAACCTCGTTGGGAAGACGACGGTGGAAGCACTGCTCTCAGAGCTGTTGCCGCTTTACCAGATGAACATTGCCGAGCTGCCGAACTTCGCTTTGGTTTCCCGGGACAGGGCACCGCATCTGGTCTTGCGGGGAGCCCCAGAATTTACCGCACGGACAGCTGCCGGTGACGAGCTGGTCAGCGGTGCCGGCATTGCGACCTGGACCGAACGCAAACTTGGCGAGTCGAAGTCATGGACTTTGAGCACCGGTTCGGCGAATCCTGAAGCTGCGTTCGCGCTGCCAATTAGCGAAGGCATTGTTCGAGTATCAAGCCTTGAGTGGGGCACCGAAGGGGATGCGGCTGCTGGTGCGCCCGCCGGTGCCGCATCCAAATCACCTGCCACCCCTTCTGCTCCGGCCAAAGCAGCTCCAAGCCTGATGGCGGCCGCCGCTGTGGCCAAGCCTGCTGCGGCTCCGGCAAAGGCGCCAGCGCCAACTGCGGCTAAGCCTGCTGCTGCGCCCGCGCAGGCAAAGGCCCCCGCAGCAACGGCGGCTAAGCCTGCGGCGGCCCCCGCTGTTGCCAAGCCGACGGATGCTCCGGCAAAAGCTCCAGCGGCAGCGAAAGAGCCAGCGCCAGCTGCGGCTAAGCCTGCGGCGGCCCCCGCTGTTGCCAAGCCGGCGGCTGCTCCGGCAAAAGCTCCAGCGGCAGCGAAAGAGCCAGCGCCAGCTGCGGCTAAGCCTGCGGCGGCCCCCGCTGTTGCCAAGCCGGCGGCTGCTCCGGCAAAAGCTCCAGCGGCAGCGAAAGAGCCAGCGCCAGCTGCGGCTAAGCCTGCGGCGGCCCCCGCTGTTGCCAAGCCGGCGGCTGCTCCGGCAAAAGCTCCAGCGGCAGCGAAAGAGCCAGCGCCAGCTGCGGCTAAGCCTGCGGCGGCCCCCGCTGTTGCCAAGCCGGCGGCTGCTCCGGCAAAAGCTCCAGCGGCAGCGAAAGAGCCAGCGCCAGCTGCGGCTAAGCCTGCGGCGGCCCCCGCTGTTGCCAAGCCGGCGGCTGCTCCGGCAAAAGCTCCAGCGGCAGCGAAAGAGCCAGCGCCAGCTGCGGCTAAGCCTGCGGCGGCCCCCGCGCAGGCAAAGACCCCCGCAGCAACCGCGGCCAAGCCTGCTGCTGCGCCCGCGCCGGCAAAGGCCCCAGCGGCAGCGAAAGAACCAGCGCCAACTGCCGCCAAGCCGGCATCCGACCCGGGCGCCGCCGCGCCGTCCAAAGAAGCAGGAGATCCCAAGGGCCCCGCAGCTGTGTTGGCACGAGCAGCCAAGGCAGCCGACGCGGCCAAGGTATCTGCACAGGGTGCCGGGGATGAGCAGACAGATGGCACGGCAACGAGTTATGCGCTGCCGCCGACCGAAGTCTCGGAAGAAACTCAGGATCCAGCACAATACGAGCAGGAAGCCTACTCGGAGGAACTATCGCTGGGCGGACAGCTGCTGGGCGCCAGAGGTGCAGCAGAGACCGTCTACGATACCGGCCAGGGCGATGATCTGGACACGATTATCAAACCGCGCCCGGGAAGTCCTGCCTCTTCGGCGCGGCCGGTTGAACCAGCCGACGACGAGCACACGATCATCCGCGGCTCCAGTGTTCCGAAATCCAGCGCCGCTTCAGGTTTGGACGCCAAGGACGGCACCGAAAATTCGGTGTCGCTGAATGAATTCATCTTGGCCCGCTCTTGCTCCAAGCGGCATCCCAACCCTCCAACTGCCTCGACCTGCCGGGAATGCGGCGAGCGCCTCACCGGCCAAGCGCAGCAAGTTCGCAAACCGGCCATGGGGCGCATGATTGTCAGCGATCACGGTGGCGCCCGCGAATACGCCCATGAACTGAACCGCTCGGTGATCCTGGGGCGCCAGCCAAGCGCAGCAGCCATCAAATCCGACACCGAACCCCGCCTGCTGAAGGTGGAAAGCCCAAACGGTGACATCTCCCGCTCGCACCTGCATGTGCGAGTGGAAGGATGGCATGTGCAGCTGGTTGACCTGGGCGCGACCAATGGCACCGTGCTCTTGCGCGAAGGGCAGCGGCCACGGCGCCTGTCCCGGCACCAGGAGATCATGCTGATCAAGGGCGATGTCGCTGATCTGGGTGATGGCGTGAGCATACGTTTCGAGGATCTGCCGTGAGCCTGCGGCGCGCGCCAGCTCCGGCGCCGCAGATCCCGGGATTCACCTACGTCAAGCCGCTGGGCACGGGTGGATTTTCCGATGTCTATCTGTACGAGCAGCACCGGCCCAACCGCAAGGTGGCGGTGAAGGTGCTGCTGGCGGATGTCAGCGATGAGGAAGCTCGCCAGCGATTCGAGGCGGAAGCCAACTTGATGGCCCAGCTGTCCACTCATCCGTATATTGTCACGATCTACCAAGCGGAGATCACCGAAGACGGACGTTCCTATTTGGCCATGGAGTATTGTTCCCGGCCTTCTTTGGACGTCCGATACCGTCGTGGCGTCCTGAGCATTGATGAAACGCTGTCCCTGGCGATCCAGTTGTGTTCAGCGGTGCATACTGCGCATCTTGCTGGCATTGTGCATCGCGATATCAAGCCGGGAAACGTGCTGACCACCGACTACAACAGGCCGGCGCTGACCGACTTCGGCATCTCGGGAACTATCGGTTCACACACCGCTGGGCTTTCGGTGCCATGGTCCGCACCGGAAGCCTTCGGCGATGGCATGCCTCCGGGTGTGCGCATGGATGTGTACTCGCTCGGTGCCACGATCTATACGATCTTGGCCGGGCATTCGCCATTCGTCCGTCCTGGACAGGATAATTCGCAGGCAGTACTCATTGAGCGGATTTGCAATACGCCGTTGGTGCCGTTGGAACGGCTTGATGTTCCTGAATCATTGAGCCAGGCGCTGGCGGTAGCCATGGCGAAGAACCCGGCGTCGCGATTCGGCTCGGCTGCCGAACTGGCCCGCTCGATGCAACGAATCCAGATCGAGCTGGGCTTCTCGGTCACGCCCTTTGAAGTACTTGAAGAACCTGCAGAAGCGGTTGACGAAGATCACGGCGAGAGCACTCGCGTTCGCAATGTTACTTCGATTAGCGATGCGCAGCGTCCGCTGCCTGCCCCACCGATGATTTCCTCCGTTCCCGGGCAACGGCTGCGGCAGGCAGGACCGTCAGTTCCAATACCGCGGCTGGAAATGCCGAAGGATTCCATTTCGGCTCCGGGCCAGCAGAGCGCAGCTCCAGGCGAATCAGGAACGCCGGTGGACGCGCCGGCAGAACCGAAGCCGCGCCAGGGCCTGCCGAAGGTCTTCATCGCAGTGGGCCTTGTGCTATTTCTCCTGGTTGGCGGCGCTGTCATTGCCAACATGTACTTGCCGGACCAAAATGCTGCACAGCGTTCTGGCCCGCCTATTACAGCGACGGACGGGCCCAAGGATGCATTGGTTGGCGGCACTGTGCCGAAGGTGGATAATTTTGCGTACTCCACGGTCGGAGAAACTGTAACTTTCCGTTGGTCCAACCCAGAACCGAATAAGGCAGACCATTACCGGTGGGCTCCAATTACCGCCACGGAAACGGGAGAATACAAGCAGACGATGTCCCCAAGCGCCACTACCGAGATCGGGAAAGGCGGACAAACCTGTATCGAGGTCAAGCTCGTGCGCGATGATGGACGTATCTCGGATGGAGCACGGTTCTGCACCGCCGCAGGTTCAGGAAAGTAGGCAAGAGAGATGAGTGAAGTAACTATCGAGTACTGCGGACAGTACTATCCTGTCCACGATGCCAAGCCCTTCACCATCGGCCGAGAAGGCGACCTGGCCATCGACGACAATCCCTACTTGCACCGGCACTTCTTGACGATTACCAAGCAAAGCGGGCTGTGGTGGCTTAATAATGTCGGTAGCCGGCTGACCGCGACGATTGCTGACCGTACCGGCGGACTGCAGGCCTGGCTCTCGCCGGAATCGAGCCTGCCCCTGGTGCTGAACCGGGTGGGTGTGGTTTTCACCGCCGGTCCCACCACCTACGAGCTATCGATTCATGTTGCGCAGCCGGCATTCCGGCAGGCCTACATGGACTACGACGCTTCGGGCGAGACCACCATTGGCCCGGTGCTGCTGACCAGTGCCCAGCGGGCCTTGGTCGTTGTCCTGGCTGAGCCGATGCTGCGCCGTGAAGGCACTGGCTTGAGTTCAATTCCCACAAGTGCCGCTGCCGCCGCCCGGCTGGGGTGGGGAATTACGAAGTTCAATCGCAAACTCGATAACGTCTGCGACAAATTGGACAAGGCCGGCGTGGCCGGGCTGCGCGGGGGGCCTGGAAAATTGGCCACCAACCGCAGGGCGCGACTGGTGGAACACGCTGTGAGTTCGCATCTGGTGACTCGTGCAGACCTAGCCATCTTGGACTTCGAAGTTCCCGACGAAGACTAGGTTGCCAGCGGCGCCGCACAGAGCAATGGCCCGGAAAATTCCGCTAGGGAACGTTCCGGGCCATCGCTTTCAGCAGGCCTTAGCGCCGGCCAATAGTCCAGCCCAAACGCGGGGCCAGCGCCCGGCGCCTGCGGATCCGGGCTACACGCTTCTTGGGCTCTGCGGCTTCTGGTGCAGGAGCCGGAGTATTGCCCATGGCAGCGAGCAGCGCGGTAACTACCGCCACTTCCTCGTCACTGGGGTTTCCCTTGGTGACGCGGATCTGCGGGGCAACAGGCAACGCAGCGTTCTGTTCCATGGGAGTGCTCCTTATTGGTTTTAGCTGGTACTAGGCGGGCAGGCACTGCTGCTTACAGCGGGATGTTGCCGTGCTTCTTCGGAGGCAGGCTAACGTGCTTCTCGCGCAGCGCGCGCAGGCCGCGAACCAGCTGGAAGCGGGTCTCGCTCGGGGCGATGACCGCATCCACGTAACCCAGCTCCGCCGCCTGGTAGGGGTTGAGCAGTTCGGCCTCGTAGTCGTCGATAATCTGCTTGCGGCGTGCCTCGACGTCTCCGCCTTCGGCTTCCACTGCGGCCAGATCGCGGCGGTAGAGGATGTTCACTGCGCCCTGGGCACCCATCACGCCGATTTGCGCGGTAGGCCAAGCCAGGTTCAGGTCCGCGCCCAGCTTCTTCGAACCCATTACGATGTACGCTCCGCCGTAGGCCTTGCGGGTGATCACGGTCAGCTTCGGCACCGTGGCCTCCGCGTAGGCGTAGAGCAGCTTCGCACCGCGGCGGATGATGCCCTGGAATTCCTGGTCCTTGCCCGGCAGGAAGCCTGGCACGTCCACGAAGGTGAGGATCGGGATGTTGAAGGCGTCGCAGTTGCGCACGAAGCGGGCAGCTTTTTCCGAGGCGGCGATATCCAAGGTGCCAGCGAACTGCATTGGCTGGTTGGCGACGATGCCCACGGTGCGCCCTTCGATGCGGGCGTAGCCAATCATCAGGTTCGGTGCGTACAGCGACTGCATTTCAAAGAAATGCTCGTCGTCGACAACCGACTCGATGACCGTGCGCATGTCATAAGGCTGGTTGGCGGAGTCCGGGATGAGCGTATCGAGCTCCAGGTCCTCGGCAGTGATATCCAGCTCTTCATCGAATTCGGCAATCAGCGGATCCGAGAGGTTGGACGACGGGAGGAAATCGAGCAGTTCCTTGCAGAACTCCACGGCGTCTTCTTCATCGGACGCAAGATAGGTGGCGGTACCGGTATTGGCGTTGTGCTGGCGGGCGCCGCCCAGGGTTTCCATGTCGATTTCCTCGCCGGTAACCGTCTTGATGACGTCCGGACCGGTGATGAACATGTGGCTGGTCTTGTCGACCATGATCACGTAGTCGGTCAGTGCAGGGGAGTACGCTGCACCACCGGCCGATGGGCCCATGATCAGCGAGATCTGCGGGACAACGCCCGAGGCATGGACATTGTTGCGGAAGATGTCGGCGAACATGGCCAGGGAAGCGACGCCTTCTTGGATGCGGGCACCTCCGCCATCCAGGATGCCGACAACTGGGCAGCCGTTGCGCAGCGCAAATTCCTGGACCTTGACGATTTTCTCGCCATTGACCTGGGACAGGGAGCCGCCGTAGACGGTGAAGTCCTGGGAGTAGACAGCCACCAGGCGGCCATCGACGGTGCCGTAGCCGGAGACCAGGCCATCGCCTAATGGCTTCTTCTTCTCCATGCCGAAGGCGGTGGAGCGGTGGACTGCGAGGGCGTCGAACTCAACGAAGGAATCCTCGTCCATGAGCATTTCAATGCGTTCGCGGGCAGTGTGCTTGCCGCGGGAGTGCTGCTTTTCAATCGCTGCTTCGCCACTTGGCGCTTTAGAGAGCTTCTGGCGGCGGCGGAACTCAGCAAGCTTTCCGGCGGTGGTGGACAGGTCGATTGACTCGGCTGCCTCGGTTCTGCCCTGCGTCATGCCTTCGACTCCCTCGAGTTGTCTTCAATGTGTAGGAATGGCACAAGAAAAATGCCAACTAAGCCAGTCTAGCTGGGCAAACAGCTCATTTGTTTGTAGGAATCTTACAAAATGGCCCGATATCTGGTGCGTGGCACGCCAGAATAAGTTACTGAACAGTAGCTTAGTGGCGGACTATCGCGTAATCTGTATCACATGACTAGTGAATCGCGCACTCTTATCGCACCTGTTCCCGGGAACCTGGAAAACCGCACCATCCTGATGAGCGGCGGTAGCCGCGGCATCGGCCTGGCTATCGCTCTGGCCGCAGCCAGGCAGGGGGCCAACGTGGTCCTGCTGTCCAAGACCGATACGCCGCATCCGGCACTGGAAGGGACCATCCATACCGCCGTTGCGCAGATCGAAGAAGCAGGTGGCAAGGGCCTGGCCGTAGTTGGCGATGTCCGCGTGGACGCCGATGTGCAGCGCGCGGTGGAAGAGGCCGTGGCAAAGTTCGGCGGCATCGACATTGTGGTCAACAACGCCTCGGCCATCAACCTGGCCAAGACCGATCAGCTTGATATGAAGCGCTACGACCTGATGCAGGACATCAACGTCCGCGGCACCTTCCTGCTCTCAAAGTCCGCGCTCCCGTACCTGCGCGCCTCCGAGCATGCCCATGTACTCACCCTCTCCCCGCCATTGAACCTGGAACCGAAGTGGGCTGGACGGCATTTGGCCTACACCATGGCCAAATACGGCATGTCGCTGACCACCCTTGGCCTGGCCGAAGAGCTGAAGGAAGATGGCGTCGGCGTGAACTCGCTCTGGCCGGAAACCCTGATCGATACCGCAGCCATCCGGAACCTGCCGGGCGGACAGGAAATGGTTCAGGGAGCGCGCGATGCTTCGGTCGTGGCAGATGCCGCCATGGCCATTCTTGCCAGCCCGCCAGCCGGAGTCAGCGGAAACTTCTTCACGGATGGACAGGTGCTGACGCTGGCTGGCGAGACGGACCTGGAGAAGTACACCTTGAACCCAGAAGTCCCGCTGGTTGAAGACATCTTCCTCTAGGCAGATGACGAGGCAGGACTAAGCGTAATCATCGGCCGGTGCCATAGGGTTGGAGGTATGGAAAACCCGCATGGCACCGACCGCGCAGTTCTCGATTCCCGGCTCTTCACCGAGCTCACCGCGCAGCTGGGATTGGGGCTGGTTAATATCAAGCCAACCTCCGGTTCAACCAATACCGAGTTGGCGCAACTGGCTGGCAATGGGGATGCCGGCCACCTCAGCGTGTACTTCACGGATCACCAGCAGGCAGGCAAAGGGCGTTTGGGCCGTGAATGGGTAACTCCGGCAGGGTCCTCCCTGACCGTCAGTGTCTTGGCGGTGCCCGGTCCCAGCTTCCCTGCCGAATCCCTGTCTTGGTACACCATGCTTGCGGCCCTGGCTTGGAGCCGGGGGGG
>NZ_JBLVOC010000027.1:264704-311834 GCF_053543575.1 Glutamicibacter sp. AGC84 | reverse complement strand
AGCCGGGCCGCCGAGAATATCGGCGGCGTTCCCTTGGGCATCAAATGGCCCAACGATTTGTTGGCCGGAGAGCAGAAAGTCTGCGGCATACTGGCGCAAATGGTTCCAACTGGCAACGGCTACGGGGTAGTGGTTGGCACCGGAATCAACGTGAACCAGAACCGGGACGAGCTTCCGGTGCCCACCGCGACCTCCCTGCGTTTGGCTGGCGCCCAGAACTTGGACCGCACCGAACTGCTGGCTGAGTACCTGAAGCAATTCGCAGCACTGGATCAGGGTTTCCGCCGGGTCGGCGGCTTTGCGCAGATGCCGCTGCCGGGAAATAATGGAAAATCTTTGCGCCAGCTCGTCAGCGACAAGCTGGCCACACTGGGACATGAAGTGCGTGTGGAATTCCCCGATGGATCCACGCTGGTTGGCAACGCGGTCGAGTTGGGCGCAGACGGCTCACTGGTTCTGGAATATGGAACCGGGCAGCGAAAGCACGTGATGGCAGGGGACGTGCACCACGTACGGCGCGCCGACGGAAAGTATGCCTAACCAGACTTGGGTCTTGGCCCGGGACTATTATTGGAGATGATGACCGAAGCACGGAGTCGAGAACAGGAGGGGCGAGGAACAACACGATGAAGTTGCCGCTGCATGAAAGGGAACGAGTGATTATCAAAACTCGTGAACATTCCCGAGTGCTGCGCCAGCCCGTGGGAGCCTTCCTCGTATTGACTGCCCTGTGCACCTTCTCGTTGGGCTATCTCTCCCGGGAAGATCTCTCGGACTGGCTAGCTGGCAATGCGAATGTGTGGATGGTTGTTTCGGTGGTTCTCTGGGCCGCACTGGTGCTGATCTGGAGCGTGATTCCCTGGGCCCGCTGGCTACGCAGCCAAATCGTCTTGACCACCGAGCGGATCATGTTCCGGCCCACATACAACGATGGCAAGCTGCAATCTGTAGGATTATTTACAGTTCGCGACCTCGTCGCGCACAGCAAGGCGAAGAACACCATGACGCGTGCGGGAACCTTGGATATCGTGCTGAACCAGGGATACGTGAGACTCTCACATGTCCCCTCGGTACCGTATTTCCGATCCCTGGCAATGGAGGCGATGGCGAACCTGCGCAGCAACCAGAATGCGGCGCACACCGAAACGACGAACAGTGAGGGCATGGGGGCATGAGCACCGAGCACACCAACACACCCCGAGCAGACTCTCCGCAGTCCGCCGCCGAGGCTGTCCGCGGCGCCCGCCAGCACCCCCCTGTGGCCACACCGGCCGAGTCGGATCCAATTTTCGAACTTGCGCAGGCCATGGAAGGCCCCTTGCGCATTCCGGCCCACACCCCCGACGCTGTCCGCGACACCGTCGCTTCACTGGAAAGGCGGCTCATCGGCGGCCAACGCGAATTCCGTCGCCGCGAGGTCGCTTCCGAGGCCGGTGTTTCCCTGCACTCCGCGCGCAAGCTCTGGCGCGCCATCGGCTTCCCTGAACTCAGCGATGATGAAGTGTTCTTCACCCAGGCCGACAAGGAAGCCCTGGGCACCATGGTGGGGATGGTCCGCGAAGGCAAGCTGACCGAAGAAACCGCCATTTCCCTGATGCGTTCGGTTGGCCAGATGACTGACCGCATGGTGGTATGGCAGATCGAAGCCCTGGTTGAGGACATGATCGCCAACCAGAACATGTCGGATCGCCAGGCGCGCCGCCAGCTTTTCGGCCTGCTGCCCGAAATCATTCCAGCGATTGAAGACCTGCTGCTCTACTCATGGCGCCGCCAGCTGAACTCTGCCGTGCACCGCATGGCATTGCGGGTGGAAACCGGAGTGGCTGCCTACAACCAAGACCGTGGCGACGAAGATGGCGGCACCCCGCTGCCGCTGGCCCGTGCGGTGGGCTTTGCCGACCTGGTCTCCTACACTTCGCTGTCGCGCCGCATGAACGAGCGCACCCTGGCCCAGCTGGTGCAGCGCTTCGAAGCCAAATGCGCCGAAGTCATTTCCGTGGGCGGTGGCCGCCTGGTCAAGACCATTGGCGATGAAGTGCTCTACGTGGCCGAAACCCCGCAGGCCGGCGCCGAGATTGCGCTGTCCCTGTCGCGCGAGCTGGCCAAGGACGAGCTCTTCCCGCAAACCCGCGGCGCGGTGGTCTGGGGCCGGCTGCTCTCACGCCTGGGCGATATCTATGGTCCTACGGTGAACATGGCGGCTCGGCTGACCTCGCTGGCGGAACCGGGCACCGTGCTGACCGACGCGATTACCGCAAACACCCTGCGCAATGACGCACGCTTTGTGCTCACCGCCCAGGAAATCACCGCGGTGCGCGGCTTTGGAGACATTCAACCCTATGAGCTCTCCGCAGGCGAGGGAGCAGGACTGGTGATCGACTAATGGCTAAAGAACCAGCACCGGTACCGTTCATCCTCGCCGCGGCAGGGCTGACGGACGTGGGCCGGAAACGAACGCAAAACCAGGACCGCATCCTGATTCACGACATCGTGTATGCGGTAGCCGACGGCATGGGCGGTCACGAAGCTGGCGAGGTGGCCAGCCAGCTTGCGGTGGAAACCATGCAGGAAATCTGCACCTTCGCCAATAAGACGTCGGTTCGGAAACTGCCATCCGTGCCGGATGTCCAGCGCCAGGTGCAGCTGGCTGATGACCGCATTCGCGAAGCGCTTGAATCACGTGGCGGCACTACCTTGTGCGCATTGGTGCAGATCAAGACCCCGGGCAAAGGTCGGGACAATGTGACCGCTCCACTGGCCGCGGTGCCGCCCTGGACTTCAAGTTTCGCGATGACCCAGAACACTGATGTCATCTCCAAGATCACTCCGCAAATGCTGGAGAACCACCGCGCCAGTTTGGCTCCAGCTACCGAGCCGATTCCGGTGGTCGCCGATGAAATCCCGAGCCTGTTGCTGGTCAACGTGGGGGACTCGCGCGGATACCGGCTGCGTGATGGCGCCCTGCAGCAGCTGACCCGTGACCACTCGGCCGTGCAGGAAATGGTGGATGCCGGGCAGATCACCGAGTTGGAAGCCCGCAATCATCCGCACCGGAATCTGATTACCCGTGCGCTTGGCGCCGGCGCCGAAAGCCAGCCGGATCTCACCGTCTTGCAGCCGCGCATCGGCGACCGCTACATGCTGTGCAGCGACGGGCTCTCGGGCGAACTGACCGAAGACATCTTGCAGACCTTGCTGGTGAACTACAAGGACCGCACCGAAGCGGCCCGGATTCTCACCGGGGCCGCACTGGAAGCTGGCGGCCGGGACAACATCGCGGTGATTGTCCTTGATGTGCTGGCAGCCGAGTCCGCGCAAATTGACGCACCTGGGATCTAGGGCTCCAAGCCAGCTAAACTGTCCGCCGGTGGGGCACAATTGAATACGTGAGTGAAAAAGACGTAACACCAGTTGAGGCCTCCAACGTTCCGCCAGAAGCTGACAAGTCCCGCTATGAACAGCTGGTCGAGCAGATCCGTGCCCACCGCGAGGCGTACTACCAAAACGATGCTCCTCTGGTCTCCGACGCGCAATACGATGCGTTGTTCCATGAGCTCCAGCTGCTCGAGGCAACCTATCCCATCCTGGCTGGACAGGATTCGCCCACGCAGGAAGTCGGCGGCGAAGTTTCCGCCGCCTTCGCATCGGTCACCCACGCAAGCCGCATGTACTCGCTGGAAGACGTTTTCTCACTTGATGAACTCGAAGCGTGGCTCGAACGTGCCCAGGTCAATGCCGAACGCCTGCACCCGCAAACCCCGGTCAAGTGGCTGTGCGAAGTCAAAATCGATGGCCTGGCACTGAACCTGACCTACCGCCAGGGCAAGCTGGTGCGTGCAGCTACCCGCGGCGACGGCACCACCGGTGAAGACGTTACCCACAATGCGCTGACCATCGGCGACATCCCGCAGGAGTTGTCCGGCACCGGCTGGCCCGAAGAATTCGAAGTCCGCGGCGAAGTTTTCATTGCCACCGATGACTTCAACAAGTTCAACGAAGCGTTGATTGCCCAGGGCAAGGCGCCCCTGGCCAACCCGCGCAACGCGGCCGCCGGGTCCTTGCGCCAGAAAGACCCGGAACAGACTGCTAAGCGCCCGCTGCGCATGTTCGTGCACGGACTGGGCCGCAGCCGCGATTTCAACCTTGCTGAACAGTCCCAGGCTTACGAGCTGATGCGCAACTGGGGTCTTCCGGTTTCGCCCTACGGCCGCGTTGTCGGCAGCCGCCAGGAAGCCAAGGACTACATTGCCGAGCACGGCGAGAAGCGCCACGACTTGATCCATGACATCGATGGCATCGTCATCAAGGTCGATGACCTGGCCACCCAGGAACAGCTGGGCTACACCTCGCGTGTTCCACGCTGGGCTGTCGCCTACAAGTACCCGCCAGAAGAAGTGCACACCAAGCTGCTGGACATCCAGGTCCAGGTGGGGCGCACCGGCCGCGTGACGCCTTTCGGCGTGATGGAACCGGTCCTCGTCGCTGGCTCCACCGTTGCCCGCGCGACCCTGCACAACCAGGAAGTCGTCAAGGCGAAGAACGTCAAGATTGGCGACACCATTATCCTGCGCAAGGCGGGAGACGTCATCCCTGAAATTGTTGGCCCGGTGCTGCCACTGCGTGACGGCAACGATGACCTGCGTGATTTCGTCATGCCTGTCGAATGCCCATCCTGCGGGCAGCCACTGGCGCCGGCCAAGGAAGGCGATGTGGACATTCGTTGCCTCAACGCTGAATCCTGCCCGGCCCAGCTCACCGAACGCGTGGCCTACCTCGGCGGACGCAGCGCCCTTGATATCGAGGCACTGGGCTACGAAGCAGCGGCGGCCCTGACCAGCGGTCCGGGCGAGGACCCTGCCACCCAGGGCGGCATCATTCTGCCTGCTGGCCCCGGCCCGCTGAAAAACGAAGCCGAACTGTTCAACCTCAAGGACATGCTCGACGAGCTTGGCGAGGTGAAGGTATGGCGGGAAAAGCGTTCCAAGGGGGAAGGCACCGGCATTTTCGAGCTCGTCCCGTACTTCTACTCCAAGGCCACCGCCAAGAAGCCGTCAGAACCAACGAAGAGCACCATGAAGCTGCTCGATGAGTTGGAAAAGGCCAAGGGCAACCCGCTGTGGCGCGTGCTGGTGGCACTGTCCATCCGCCACGTTGGCCCGAACGCTTCGCGGGCCATTGCCACCCGCTACGGCTCCATGGATGCCCTGCTCGAGGTCCTTGACTCGGGCAACGCCGAGGCTGAACTGAGCGAAATCGATTCCGTCGGATCAATCATTGCCGACGCGCTGGTGGACTGGTTCAAGGTGGATTGGCACCGTGAAATTGTCTCCTCCTGGCAGGCCGCTGGGGTGAAGATGGAAGACGAGCAAGATGCGAACATCACCAAGAACCTCGAAGGCTTGGCCATTGTGGTGACCGGTACCTTGGAACACTATTCCCGCGATACCGCCAAGGAAGCGATCATTGTCCGTGGCGGCAAGGCCACCGGCAGCGTTTCGAAGAAGACGGACTTCCTCGTGGCCGGCGAAGCCGCAGGGTCAAAGCTGGACAAAGCCCAGTCCCTGGGTGTTCCGGTACTGGACGAAACCGGATTCGGCGTCCTGCTTGAACAGGGCCCAGACGCAGCGCGCGAGGTAGCCCTCGCCGCACTAACGGAAGGCTAGAAATGGACCGCGCAGTGACTCATGATCCGCTGGTAATGGTTGCCCGCCGGGCCGCCGCCGCCGGCGCCGAAGTACTCAACCGCCGCGATGAATCGCAGTTCAACCTCACCGACAAATCGGCGGCCGGGGACTGGGTGACCGACTTCGACCGTGCCGCCGAGGAAGCAATTCGCGCGGCCATCCTGACCTCCCGGCCCAACGACGAACTGACCGGCGAGGAATATCCAAGTGCCAAGCCTGCGAACCCGAGCGGCTTGCGCTGGAGCATTGATCCGCTGGATGGCACCACGAACTTCGTGCGCAACATCGCCTATTACTGCTCCTCGGTGGGCGTCTGCCAACGCAACGAGGATGGCAGCGAGACCTGGGTAGCCGCGGCCATCGTCGCCCCTGCATTGCAGGTGGAATACTTCGCCGGAAAGGGATTGGGTGCATGGAAGCTTGATCTGCGATCCGGGAAGCTCACACAGCTCACCGGGCCGGCCGAATCCGAGACCAGGATCCTGGCAACTGGCTTCGGCTATGATTCCCAGCGCCGCCAGTTCCAAGCCCAAGTGCTCGGGCAGATGCTCCAGGACTACGTCAATGTGCGCCGACTCGGCTCGGCCGCGCTGGACCTGTGCCTGGTGGCCGAGGGGTCTTTGGACGCCTACGCCGAATATGGCACCCAGGAGTATGACTGGGCTGCAGGCGCGCTGATTGCGGAGGAAGCCGGATGCCAGGTAGGCCGGCCCAGCAGCAACCAGGGCTGGCAGTACGCCGGATTGGTGGATCCAGCCAAGCTCGCGGAGCCTAGCGCCTAGGGAAGCAAAGCTGCTATCCACTGATGCGCGTAATGGATGGCGATGCCCACAGCTACACCGCCGCACACCTGTGTGGCGGTGTGCTGGTAGCTGCGGATCCGGGCCCAGGAAAGCACCGCAAGGAAGAACACCACTAGCGGCATCAGCTCGGCCTGCTGTCCCGCCACCTGCAAAACAACGTAGGTGCCCACAGCCAGGTGCACCGAGACCTTCCACCACAAATTAATCACGGCAACAAGCGCCAATCCAAGCAGGATGCTGAGCACTTCGAGGAAGATCCCGGAACCGGCATCCATGACCCGCAGCACGAGCAGGCTGCACAGGATCAATCCTGCGGTATAGGCATAGATCCCATGCCGCTGACGCCGGACGGTCACGTGCATATCGGTGACTTTGCCGCGCAGTTTCGCCCCGGCCAGGATCAGCCACGGAATAATCGTGGTGAACAAGGCGGCAACAATCGACTCGGTCCAGCGCACTGAGGAATCCCGCCATGGCGTTGCCAACAGCAACACGGTGGCCAGAATAATGGGGGAGAGCACGTGCGAAACCACTAAGGCGATTTTTCGCACCGCAAGAGGTGAGCTGGCTGTCGAGGTCTGCTGCATCGGGGTCATTGGCCTTGATAGGGGTAGCGGTTTACTGCCGTCGTGGCGACTAATCCACTGTACACGTGGAGCCGTCAATAATTCCCCTCGCAGGCCGACGGCGATGAGCCCTCGGATCCAACTTCCAATCCGCACTGCAACCGTGTACTCCGTCATCTTGGAGTGGGGCGAAGCCACATTGGATCAAGGCCCGGATCTGAAAATCCCGGTTAACGCCGACGGTTCGTTCAGCCATGTGCTTCCGGTGGATGCCAGTGAATTGCCCAGCCCGATGGCCGTCATAGTCCAGGCGCAGCCGCAGACCGGAGAATGCGGGGAATCCGACTCCTGCGCGGTGCGCCAGTGGGCTGTGGTCATCGAGCCACAGGACCGCTAGCGAGCAGGATTAGCCTTGCGCGTTGACCAGGTAGTCGTTGCGGATCCGGATGAGCTTGGGCAGGTACCAGCCAAGCACGAGCCGCTCGGCTAGCCAGCCCAAGGGACCCAATGGAGCGCTGAAGCGGATCTTGTCCACCATCAACGTCCCCTGGTCCGACTCGTAGAATTCATGGACGTGGTGGAAGGACTTGAAAGGCCCTCGCTCCTGCTGGTCGGTGAACGTGTGCGGGGCATCCAGGTCGGAAATCCTCGAGGTCATCCGGAAGGGGATGCCGAAATGCTTGGCACGCCAGGTGACCTGCTCGCCTAATCCGATAGCGCCGCTGGTAACCCCCGCCACGGCCTTTTCCTGCGAATCGGCCATTGAACCGGCGTGCGCGTCGATGCTGAGCGATTTCTCGAAGAGGTCGGCACGTGAAGCACCGCAAAGCGTAACGCATTCAAAGTAGACGGCCATGGCTTCAGTATGCCATTGGCTGGGCGGTTTAGCTGACCACGAGGTCTACGACGGTCAGTTCCTCAGCCGCGTCATCGTAGTATTCACGCAGTTTCAGCCCCTTGGCTGCCGCTTCATCAACTACTACCACTGCATCCTGGTGCAGCTGCAGGACGGATGCCGGGCAGGAAGCTGACAGCGGCCCTTCTACGGCAGCGGCAATGGCTTGGGCCTTGCCCGCGCCTACAGCCACCAGGACCAAGCGGCCGGCGTCAAGAATAGTACCTAGTCCCTGGGTGACGCAGTGGGTGGGAACGTGCTCGATGCCGTCGAAGAACCGGGCGTTGTCTTCACGGGTATTGGCCGCGAGGCGCTTGATGCGGGTGCGGCTTCGCAGCGCGCTGCCTGGTTCGTTGAAGCCCAGATGCCCATTGGATCCGATACCCAGAATCTGTACGTGGATGCCACCGGCCTGGGCGATGGAGGCATCGTAAGCCCGGGCCGCCGTCTCGATGGCTTCCACGGATGCGGCCATGCCCTGCGGTACATGCAGGCAGCGGGCAGGCAAGCCGATGACATTGCAGACCTCGTTGATCAGCGTCTGGCGGTAGGACTGTTCGTGGGTGTCCGGGATCCCGATGTACTCATCCAAGGCGAAACCCTGGGTATCGGTGAAGTCGGCACGGCCTTCCTGGACCGCACGGGAAAGTTCACGGTACAGGCCCAACGGGGACGAACCTGTGGCAAGCCCCAAATTCGAGGGGGCTCCAGCGCTGTGGTGGGCCAGGCCGGCCAACACGTTGTCGGCAGCGATGCGTGCAACTTCTTCAGGGGATGAACCAATGAGCACTCGCATGGTGGGCACTCTCCGATCTTGGCAGTGATGATTAGTGGAATACAGGTGTGGAGAAACCGGGCGGCCCCGCTAGGTGATCCCCAGTTCATGGAATAGCACGTTGACCGCGCAACCTCGGAGCACCAGATGCTCTGGATCTTCGCTCAGCGAAAGCCGGAAGTTCTCGGCGCGTGCAGTATGCGAGCGCAGGGCCAGTGCTTCGCGTAGCGCTTGCGCGAGAGGCTGATCCACGACTTCCGGGGTCCCGGTGAAAATGACATCGCGAATGTCGAGTACCGAAAGAAGCGGGGCAAGTGCGCCAGCAAGATACGCGGCGATCCGCTGATCCAGCTGTTCCTTTGGTTCCCCCTCGGCCAGGGACTTCCAGATTGCAGGAACGGAAGCATAGGCTTCCAGGCAGCCGATTTGCCCGCAGCTGCATAAGGCAGTGTCCTGCGCACGCTGGCGGACATGGCCCAGCTCGCCGGCGGCGAAATCGGAACCGCGCACCAGGATGTTGTGGGTGATGACGCCGCAGCCCACACCGCGCCCCAGGCGCAGCAAGATCATGTGGTCGCTGCCTTGGCCGAAAGTGTGCTCGGAAAGGATGGCGCAGTCGGCGTCATTGAGGACATGAGCGGCCAGGCCGGTAGCCTGCCCGACCGCAGATCGCAGGTCGTAGTCGCGCCAACCGAACTTTTCGGCTGCGACGACAATTCCCCGATCGGTCACTACGCCGGGCGAGCCAATGCCCACGCCCAGAACCGGTGCGTCGCATTCGGCTAGGGCGGTGTCGAGCAGCTCCAGGAGCTGGACCGTCGCGGCCTCACCGGTTGCTTCGCGTGCCTGGGCAGAAAAACTCTTGAGGATGGCGCCATCCAGATCCATGATGGCCGCCCGGAACGGGACAACGCCGGATAAGTCCACGCCGATGATCCTGAGCCCCGGGCGATTCAAATCGACGAGGGTGGAGGGCTTGCCGGGGCGTTTTTGCTCTTGCTGCCCGGTCTCAATGACGTGCGAGCGGTTGATCAATTCCGCGACCAGTTCCGAGACGGTGACACGTGTCAGGCCGGTAGCGCGTGCCAGATCGGCACGGCTCGAAGCGCCTTGGTCCGAAAGTGTTTGCAGAACCAGAGAGAGGTTGTGCTCCCTCCCATGGGACGGCAAAATAGCGCTGCCGTGCGACAGCACATTCCAGTCCTTGCGTGGGGAAGTCACAGGGTTAGTTAACTCCATTAACAAACTTGCGGGCAAGTTTTTCTCCCAGTTATTCGCAAGGCACTAATTCCCACCGCGAATCACTGCAGATCAGAGAAGAATTGCTCCGCAAAAATTTCAGCCAGAGCATCATTTGCCTTGGGTTCGGTGACGTGCAGAAAACCATCTGAGCTCGTGGCACACTTGGAGCATCATGACTGACGCGCAAACTTTTTCAACCAGCATTGGCGACTTGTCGATTGAACTGGCTGCTCCCGAGCACTACCAGCGTGTGGGGGAGCTGACCGCAGAGTCCTATTTTGCCGCTGGGCATTTCGACAGCCCGGATAACGAGTACCTGGACTTCGTGCGCAAGGTGGCCGAGCGTGCAGCCCAGACCGAAATCTACGTGGTGCGCCGGGAAGAAGAGATCATCGGTTCCATGACCTTGATCCGGGCGGGCAGCGACTATGCGGACATTGCCAGAGCGGACGAGCTGGAAATCCGCATGCTCAGCGTTGATCCGGCCGCGCAGCGCAGGGGTGTTGGCCGGAGCATGGTGCAGGCCGCCATCGAGCGCGCCCGGCTCATTCCCGGAATCAATGCCGTCTCCCTGACTACCGGCAGCAGCTGGGATTCTGCCCGGGGACTGTATGAATCCCTCGGATTCGTCCACTATCCCGAACGCGACTGGTTTGTGCCGAACACCGATATCGAATTGGTTGTCTACGCCTATAGCCTGCAGCCAAGAAGGATTCAGCCTGAATCCAGGTGAACCGCCCATGACTTCGGCGGACACACGTTGTGGTCTGTCCGAGCGCGTGAATAGAATGGCGCCATGAGTGCTATTCGCCGAAGTGTTGCCGCCCTGTCCATTGCGTCCCTGGCCATGGCCGCACTAAGCGCCTGCAGTGCTGGCGCGCCAGACCCGGCACCTTCGGCCGATGCACTGGTATCCGCCATGAATAGCGGCGATTTCGGCTCAGTGCAATTCGCTGGGACCAGCCCAGAAGATGCAGCGAAAGCCCAGGAAACTGCCTTTGGCACCATGGGCGAAATCAAGCACACGAGCACCGTTCGTTCGGTGGCCGAAGACGAAGAAGAGCAAGATGGGGTCAAGACTGCTACCGCGAGCATCACCACGGTATGGGATATCGACAAGTCGGACAAGGATCTGAGCTACGACACCCAAGCTGTGTGGGAATTCGACAAGGAATCCGATTCCTGGAAACTGCGCTTTGACCCGTCAATTCTTGCCCCTGAGTTCGAAACCGGCGACTACCTCAAAGCGGCCTTCGACCCTGCAGCACGAGGCAGCATCACCGATGCAGAAGGCGAAAGCATTGTCTCCAATCGGCCGGTGATTCGTGTTGGCATGGATAAGACCCACACCGGAAAAGAAAACTGGGAAAGCTCGGCGAAGAAACTGGCCAAGCTCGTGGACATCGATGAACAGGCCTATGCGCAACGAGTGATGGCCGCTGGCGACAAAGCCTGGGTGGAAGCAATTGTCTTGCGCGACGACGCAACGCGGGAAGTCACCGACGAGGAAATCAAGGGCATTCCGGGTGCCGGCTTCCACAACGACGAGCTGCCCTTGGCACCCACTCGCTCCTTCGCCCGCCCGCTGCTAGGCAGCGTTGGCAAGGCCACCGCCGAGAATATCGAGAAGTCTGAAGGCAAGGTCAAGGCCGGTGACCAGGTAGGCCAATCAGGATTGCAAGCCGCCTACAATGACACCCTCGCGGGAACTGCAGGAGTCTCGGTATCGCAGTACAACGCTGAAGATGAAGCGGTAGCGGAACTGATCACCACAGCCCCGGTAGCAGGCAAGGACCTGAAGACCACTTTGGACACCGGACTGCAGGAAACCGCGGATGAACTGTTGGCCGAAGCCGAATCGAACTCTGCCATCGTGGTCATTCGGCCCTCTGACGGCAGCGTCCTCGCGGCCTCCTCGGGCCCGGTTTCTTCCGGGCTGAACACCTCCTTGCAAGCTTCCTATGCACCGGGTTCTTCCTTCAAGGTCGTGAGCGCCTTGGCGATGCTGCGTGACGGAGCGACACCGGGCACCGAGGTCAAGTGCCCGGCAACCACGGTGGTGGATGGCAAGAGCTTCAAGAACTATGACGGCTATCCTGCTGCCGCCGTAGGCACCATCCCGCTATCCGAAGCAATCGCGCAGTCCTGCAACACGGTCTTTGTGAATCAGGGAACGGAAATTGGCGGCAAGAACCTGGCTGAAGCCGCGGCTGCTCTCGGCTTGCTGGCAGAGGACGGAACCGGTGCCGGCGCAGTGTTCGGTTCGGTGCCCGAAGATTCTGAAGGCACCACCCAGGCCGCGAACATGATTGGCCAGGGCGTGGTGGAAGCATCGCCACTGGGCATGGCCACCGTGATGGCATCGATCCAGGCGAAGTCCACAGTGCAGCCCAAGCTGATCCTGGCGCCAGAACCCCAGGCACCTGCCAAGCCGGCTTCCACGCTGAGCGAAGAGGAAGCAGGGCAGCTGTCCACCATGATGGCCGAGGTCGTGGACCACGGAACCCTGGAGGACCTGAAGGCAGTAGGCAGCGGAAAGATCATCGGCAAGAGCGGCACCGCCGAATACGACGGCGAAAAGAACGCTCATGCCTGGGCCATCGCCGCCCAAGGCGATCTGGCGGTTGCCGCGTTCGTCGAGGATGGAGACGGCGGAGCCCAGACGGCGGGACCGCTGGTGAAGTCCATGCTGGAGGAAGCGGCCAAATAGTACCGCGGGGTGCTGCTCAGCCCCGCTGGGCGAAGTATTCGCCGGCGAGCAGGCTCAGCTGCACCTGGTCGTGGAATACGCCATTGTGGAAGTACACCTCGCGTTGGCGCCCCTCCTGGGTATACCCGGCTTTCTCATAAGCCCGGATGGCCCGCTGGTTGAAGGCGGCAACGCACAGGCTAATCCGGTGCAGTCCCAACTCGCGGAAACCATAGCCGGACATCAACGCGGTGGCACGGGTGCCGAAACCCTGGCCGACGAAGTCCGGGCCGATCATCACCGCCATTTCAGCGGCGCGATGGGGCAACTGGCCGCCATGCAGCGTGATGTGCCCGATGAAGGTTCCGCTGCCGCGCTCGAAGATGCTGAAGCCGGCATCGCCGGAAGAGGGCTTGTTCTCGCTCCACTGTGCGAACATTTCCACGAGCGGAGTCCCGGGACGCGGTTTGATGGTTCGTTGCTGGAGCACCGCCCAGGCCGGATCGTTCCACCACCCGGCCATGACCGAGAAGTCCTCGTGCTCGGACTCGCGCAGTTCAATGGCGGCATCCCGCAGCAGGTTCTGCCCGTACTGCTGCGCCTGCTGAACTTCATCCCATGGCTCATGTGTGTGCATGAAACCATCGTAGGAGCTATCGGCTGGCCAAAGAACCGTTGCGCTAACACTTGTGCCTAATACCAGCAATTGACAGACTAAGCTCATGGGAATCGTCTACAACACCACCATGTCTCCAACCAAGACCGAGTTGGTGGCAGCCTGGCTGGCCAAGCAGGAGTTCTACACCGGCCAGGGCGCGCCGAAACTTGAAAGTGTTGGCGGATTCCGTCTGGAAGACCCGCAGGGTGAAGTTGGTATCGAGTTGAGCTTCTACGCTGACCACAGCGATACCTCTGACGTGATTTACCACGTTCCGCTGACCTATCGGGATGCCCCGGTTGACGGTGCGGAACGCTACCTACTGGGAACGAGCGAGCACGCGATTCTGGGCACCCGCTTTGTCTATGACGCCGCCGGCGACCCCATTTTCATCGCCCAGGCACGTGAACTGCTGGCCGGAAATGCCACGCCGCAGCACCGGTCCGAGTCCTTTACCGCGGATCCGCGGATCCTGGTCCGCGGCGAGAGTCGGGGCAAAGACGCGGTGATCATCCGCAAACCGGTAGCCGGCGATCCCGCCGAAGCCGGTGTTATCGGGATCTGGGAGAACGCCCTCGGCCAGGACCTGAGCGGTTTGGTATTGCGCACAGCATAACTAATGCCCCGCATATAGGCATTGGGGCAGGCGCGTAAGGGATAGACTTGTCTATGAAACCCAACCGCCATTCTAGGGAGATACATGTCTGCCATCAGCCGTGAGGACGTTGTGCATCTGGCACACCTTGCCCACATCGAGATGAGCGACGCAGAGCTGGACAAAATGACCGGTGAACTCGACGCTATCGTCGGTGCCATCGCGTCCGTCAGCGAAGTCGCCGCCTCCGACGTCCCAGCCACCAGCCACCCGATCCCGCTGACCAACGTGTTGCGCGAAGATACGGTGGGGCAGACGCTGAGCATTGAAGAAGTGCTGCTCAACGCGCCTGATTCGGACTCGGACCGCTTCAAGGTCCCGGCTATTCTGGATGGTGAATAATCCAAGTGAATGAACTGATTAAGCTTTCCGCCACCGAGCTGGCCGCCAAGCTGCGCGCCGGCGAAGCCACCTCCGTTCAAGCAGTCCAGGCCCACCTGGACCGCATCGCCGAGGTTGACGGCGCACTGAATGCCTTCCTGCACGTGAACGCCGAAGAAGCGCTCGCCGTCGCAGCCGAAGTTGACGCCATCCGTGCCGCCGGCGGCGCGCAGGCCGAAGCCCTGCACCCGCTGGCCGGCGTGCCCATCGCGATCAAGGACCTGATCGTCACCAAGGGCCAGCCGACCACCGCGGCATCGAAGATGCTCGAAGGCTGGATGAGCCCCTACGACGCGACCGTGATCGAGAAGATCCGCGCTGCCAAGCTGCCGATGCTGGGCAAGACCAATTTGGATGAATTCGCCATGGGTTCCTCCACCGAGCACTCCGCCTACGGCGTGACCCGCAACCCGTGGAACCTGAACCGCATTCCGGGCGGGTCCGGCGGCGGCTCGGCCGCAGCCGTGGCCTCCTTCGAAGCTCCGCTGGCACTGGGCACCGACACCGGCGGCTCCATCCGCCAGCCAGGCGCCGTCACCGGTACCGTCGGCGTGAAGCCGACCTACGGTGCTGTCTCGCGCTACGGCGCGATCGCCATGGCCTCCTCGCTGGACCAGATCGGCCCGGTCTCCCGTACCGTGCTGGACTCGGCCTACCTGCAGGAACTGATCGGCGGGCACGATCCCAAGGATTCCACCTCGCTGCCCAACCCGCTCGAAGGCCTGGTTGCCGCCGCTGAATCCGGCGCCACCGGGGACATCAAGGGCCTGCGCATTGGCGTCATCAAGGAACTGACCGGCGAAGGCTACCAGGAGGGTGTCCAGGCACGCTTCAACGAGTCGCTGGAACTGCTCAAGGCCGCCGGTGCAGAAATCGTCGAGGTTTCCTGCCCGAACTTCAAGTACGCGCTGGGCGCCTACTACCTGATCATGCCGTCGGAAGTTTCCTCCAACCTGGCCAAGTTCGATGGTGTGCGCTACGGCCACCGCGTGCTTCCGGAAGAGGGGCCGATGACCATCGAGCGCGTCATGGGCTCCACCCGTGCCGCCGGCTTCGGCGACGAGGTCAAGCGCCGCATCATCCTGGGCACCTACGCCCTGTCCGCCGGCTACTACGACGCCTACTACGGATCGGCGCAGAAGGTCCGCACGCTGATCCAGCGCGACTTCGACGCCGCTTTCGAGCAGGCCGACGTGCTGGTTTCCCCCACCGCGCCGACTGTCGCCTTCGAGCTGGGCGCGAACGACAACGACCCGCTGGCCATGTACCTCAACGACGTGGCCACCATCCCGGCCAACCTCGCCGGCGTTCCGGGCATCACCGTCCCGGGCGGCCTGTCCGAGAACCTGCCGGTAGGCATCCAGTTCCTGGCCCCGGCCTACGAGGATGCCCGCTTGTACCGTGCCGGCGCAGCACTGGAAACCCTGCTCGAGAAGCAGTGGGGCCACTCGCTGATCTCGCAGGCACCAGCCATTGACACCGCTTCGATCGCGCAGGAGGCCTAGGCACCATGAGCAACTACACCGATGATCTGGTCGACTTCGATACGGCACTGGATCGCTACGACCCGGTCCTGGGCTTCGAGGTCCACGTCGAGCTGAACACCAAGACCAAGATGTTCTCCGACGCGCCGAACGCTTTCGGCGATGCCCCGAACACCAACGTCACCCCGGTAGACCTGGGCCTGCCCGGCGTGCTGCCGGTGGTCAACAAGACCGCCGTGGAGTACTCCATCCTGATCGGCCTGGCACTGAACTGCCAGATCGCGCAGAAGTGCGGCTTCGCCCGCAAGAACTACTTCTACCCGGATACCCCGAAGAACTTCCAGACCTCCCAGTACGATGATCCAATTGCCTTCGACGGCTACCTGGACATCGAGCTGGAAGACGGCGAAGTCTTCCGCGTCGAGATCGAACGCGCCCACATGGAAGAAGATGCCGGCAAGCTGACCCACATGGGTGGCGCTGCCGGACGCATCCAGGGTGCGGACTACTCGCTGGTTGACTACAACCGTGCTGGTGTTCCGCTGGTGGAGATCGTGACCAAGCCAATTACGGGTGCCGGCAAGCGCGCTCCCGAGCTGGCCAAAGCCTACGTGGCCGCCGTGCGCGAAATCGTGAAGAACCTGGGCGTTTCGGATGCCAAGATGGAACGCGGCAACGTGCGTTGCGATGCCAACGTCTCGCTGATGCCCAAGGGCGCCCAGAAGTTCGGCACCCGTACCGAAACCAAGAACGTGAACTCCTTGCGCGCGGTGGAGCACGCCGTGCACTTCGAGATCGAGCGGCACGCGGCGGTGCTGGATTCCGGGGCGAAGATCGTCCAGGAAACCCGCCACTGGCATGAGGACACCCGTTCGACCACCTCGGGCCGCCCGAAGTCGGATGCCGATGACTACCGCTACTTCCCGGAGCCGGACCTGGTGCCTATCGTCACCACCGCCGAATGGGTAGAAGAGCTGCGCGGCCGCCTGCCGGAACCGCCAGCCGAGCGCCGCAAGCGCCTGAAGGCCGAGTGGGGCTACGCGGACAAGGAATTCCGCGACGTGGTCAACGCCGGTGTGCTCGACGAGATCGAGCAGACCATTGCCGCTGGCGCCAGCGCCGCTGTCGCACGCAAGTGGTGGATGGGCGAGATCGCCCGCCTGGCCAAGGCCGCGGACAAGGACATCGCCGATCTGGGCGTGAGCGCTGCGACCATCGTTGAGCTGAACTCGCTGATCGAGGCGAAGAAGATCAACGACAAGATCGCCCGCCAGGTGCTGGAATTCGCCATCGCCGGCGAAGGCACCCCAAGCGAAATCGTCGAGAAGCGCAGCTTGGCTGTGGTGAATGACGATGATGCATTGGGCAAGGCCGTGGATGATGCCATGGCTGCCATGCCTGATGTGGTCGAGAAGATCAAGGGCGGCAAGATGCAGGCCATCGGCGCGCTGATGGGCCCTGTCATGAAGGCCACCCGCGGACAGGCTGACGCCGGCCGCGTGCGCGAAATCGTGATGGAGAAGCTGGGACTCTAGTCCACGGACTCCAGTACTTGAACATCGAACCCCAATTCTTTGCAATTGAATTCGGGGTTCGATGTTCTTTCCGCAAACAACTCAGCACGGATAACCGCTCGCGGGCATGAACAGGGTCCTGTAGTAATACCAGGAGCAGCCAGCCCATCGTCGCATCTGGGGGGGGTAGCTGCGTTCAATTGCGTGCCGGAAGCCCCGCCACATAGCGGGCGTCACGGCGCAAACCGAGAAATACCAACGCGAGATAGAGGAACCGAATCCCCATTTGGTTATTTGCTCACGCCTTCATCTGGTGGTACTGATTCATCTTGGCCTTTCCGCCCACGCCAAACGCAACATGCGATTTAAGAAGCCCTCCTGTGGATGTCAAGAATCCAAATCAAGTAAGAACTGGCTGCTTTCTAATTAGATCTACCATCTTCGCAACATGTTGTTTTCGCTGTCATCGCTATCGCTGATTTGCGTGATATGAACCCCCTGGTGGTGCGGCGAAGGACTATATTCAGTGGAATCATTCAATTGGTGAATTTGAAGCTCAAAGTCCTAGTGTGCGGGGCCAGGACATGGAGACGAACAGCCCAAGGGTCAGCGCCAACCGGCGGCCAGCATATCCCTGGTTATCTCGAGGTGTCCTAGATGCTGGCAGAGTTCCTCCAGCACATGTAGCAGAACCCCTTGACATGTTTGTGCGAAGAATTCGTCCTCACGGCCAACTGGCAGGGAAGCTGGACTGGCTTGCATCTGGGTTTGCGCAAGGTCGGCGGTGAACTCTGCACGTACTACGGACGCATGGGCTAGAGCTTGCACAGTTGGGAGATTTGCGGTGAATTCCGCTGCTCGATCGCGGGGGATCGCTACCCCTAGATTCACTGTTGAAGACCATCGACGCATCATCCCGCAGCAGTGCATCAAGAGTTGGGTGGGTGAGTTGCCGCCGGGAATCCCCGGGCGGACGTTAGACAGTTCTTCAGGTAGCGTGGCGATAATTTCGATGATCTGATCGAACTTCTCCAGGAGCAACTGGACGAGGACCTGTTCGCTTGGCGAGTGGCTGCGCATGGAATGATTCTAGCCTGCCCCAGGCCATCAATTTGATGCGCTAGCGCCGGTAGCTACTGACTGAGATGCATTGAGCATAGACTCCCTCGAACAAGACATTCAACATCACCGGGCGTGTTCTAGGCAGTAGATGAATCATGAGTGCTTGGCTGCGGCTGGCCGCACTGGCGATGATTCTCTTGGCGACAGTATTGTTGCTCGTTTGGCAGTGGTTCCCGCATTGCTTCTGGTTCCTTTGGCTGGCGGGATCGTAGCCTGGAAAGCCTAGAACGACCGTGCAGTCAGCAACCGGAGCAAAAGCGGTTGCCCAAAGCAAAGCAACGCTGCGCCGAGCTTTCTATTGGCCACGTGCGTCAGATTCTGCCCAGATGCCTCAATCATGGATCGTCGACTGAGCCTGAAATCTAGGCCTTCGAACCTTTCCTGAAAGCCGTCTCAGACCGGAAATAGCAAGATAGCGTAAAGTACGATGGCGCCTAGTGTTATCCCACCACGCATCGGCAATGAAGAAAATGTGCAGATGGACTTGCAGTACGAAATCGCTGGCAACCCTCCCAAAGCCAGTCCTGGATGATCCCCGGTATCAGAACCCGAACAGTCATTTTGGCTGAATTGTTTTAACATGGAGCAATGAGCTTCCAACAAGGGCCAAATTCGGCGATGCCTGCTGCTGAAGTGTTTATCGACTGGGGGTTGGTGCATGAATTGATCTCCACGCAGACAAGACAGTGGGCTGGTAAATCCCTGACTTATCTTGCCACTGGTTGGGACAATGAAGTTTATCGCTTGGGCGAGGATCTGCTGGTGCGATTGCCCCGACGTGCGCTGGCCGAGAAGATCGGACGTAAGGAACGCAAATGGTTGCCGCGCCTGTCATCCGACAGCGGGCTGGACACGGGGGCACCGGTATTCATCGGCGAGCCGACAGCGGACTACCCATTTACGTTTTCGATTTGCCGTTACGTGCCTGGCATCAGTGCGGCGACGCTGGGACGGATGCAACGTGATGCGTACGCGCCGGCCTTTGTTGATTACCTATTAGCGGTGCACGGGCCGGCTCCAGACGATGCGCCACGCAGTGAATTCAGAGGCTGCGAATTGCAAGTGGTGAATCAACGTACCAGAGAGCAGATATCTCAGCTTCCTGTGACGTACCGGCGCGTTGCGCAACGGATCTGGGAAAAGGCCCTGGAAGCCGATTCCTATGGAGGGCCTCCACGTTGACTCCACGGCGACCCACATCCACACAATACGATTGTGACCAGTGATGCGGGCAAAGCGAAACTATCTGCCTTGGTGGATTTCGGGGACCTCTGTGCCGGGGATCCTGCTTCGGATTTGGGGATGCTGTGGATGCACTTTACCGAGAAACAGCGGGAGCAAGCCTTCCAAAGGTATCCCGTAGGTCTCGGGACACCATGCTGGATGCGTGCTCGGGGTTGGGCGCTGCGCTATGCCATGCTCACCGCACCACTGGGCGCGGTAGATCCCTTAGGCCAAATCGGTCGAGATACTTTGAAGTTGCTGCTAGAAGAATGAACCTTCCAAGTCGGCAGATCCGCAAGACTGCGGTACAAATGAAAGAATGATGAAACCATTCCTGGACAAAAGGAATATTCCGGAAGAAAGGTGTCCTTGCCATGAGCCGCAGGACTGATCCGGCCCGTGCTCGGAATTTCGCGTCGGTACTGCGCGAAACCTTCGCTTCTCCCGGCCGTTCACGCAAGGAAATTGCCGACGCAATCGGCATTAGCGCCGCCTCGGTCACGAGCATTGCTGCCAGTTTGCTGGATCACCAGTTGATAACAGAGGCCGAAGCCGTTGCCGCGGGGCAGGGGCGGCCCCGCGTTCCGCTACGTGTAGACAACGAATCGAACCTGGTCATGGGCATCCACCTAGGCCCGCGGGTTACCGGCGTGGTGTTGACTGGATTGGACGGAATCTCCAAGGCATCGGTCCTAGTTCCGCACTCGGGACTAGATGCTGAAGCCTCATTCGCGCGGATCATCGAACAAGCGAATCTGCTCATCGCCGAACATGCCAAGGGACGTCAAATCCTCGGGACGGGAGTTGCAACCGGTGGAATTGTCGACCGGATCAACGGCCGGATCGTCGAGAACCAGGGCGCTGGATGGAGTGAGGTTCCGGCGGTCAGCATGTTGGCAGATCTGCCTCAGCCACTGATCTTGGATAACAACGCCAGAGCTGCAGCGCAATCCGAGCTCTTCTATGGACATGGAGCAAAGGAACCAGATTTCCTGCTCATGGTGATTACCTCTGATCTCGGGGCAGTGCTAGTCAGCAGTGGACAGATCCGTGCTGGATGGTCGCAGCATGCCGGGAACATTGCTCATCTGCAAGTCAGTGACGCGGGATACCCCTGCGAATGTGGACGCCGGGGGTGCCTGCAGGTGATGGCCACGGATGAAGCGACGGTGCGTCGCGCCCACGCGGCGGGGAGGATGGACGTCAAGGACTACGGGGATATCGACCGACTTTATGATGCCGGGGATGAGCAGATTCGCTCTCTGGTCGCCGAACGAAACGGTTTTGTGGCGCACGCCGCCGCTACGGTATTCGACCTGCTCGACCCCGGGCTTCTGGTGATTGCGGGCACGCCAGCTGAGCGTCCCGAAACCCTGCCTGAGGTGCAGTCGGTCGTGGCCAGCCGGTCATTGCAAGGCCCACTGGCCGCCCGGAGGGTAGTCTATTCCAGCGATCATGAGCTATCCCTGTCCATTTTTGCCGCCAGCATCATGGTTAATGAAGTGCTGAGCAATCCATTGAGTTTCATCGAACGGATGCAAACCGAGGCAATCCGTAAGTAATTTCACGAGCAACTGTTGACATGACGCTTCTACCGTGTTTACTTTATTTCATAAAATAAATAAAAGTGACGGTTACCACTACCTTGGCGCTCGTGCCTGGAAGGCCGTAAATCAGGGAGGAAAAGGATGAAGCAGTCCAAGAAAATCGCTTTCGTTGCGGGGGTGGCCTCTTTGGCGCTCTTCGCGACGGGATGCTCATCGTCGAACACTGCGGCCACCGGTGCCGAAGGACCCGATGCGACTTTGACATTCATGTCGACGGAACCAAAAAGCATCACTCCTCAGAAGGAACCCGGTAGCCAGATAGGCATGGCGCTCTGTGCGAACCTAATGGAGGTCAACTCCCAGAGTCAGAAACTGCAGCCACTGGCAGCGAAGTCCGTCGCTAGCCAGGATGCAAAGGTCTGGGACATAGAGTTGCAGGACGGATGGACCTTCCACGATGGCACGCCAGTCACGGCGAATTCCTTTGCCGAGGCTTGGAACGCGACAGCCACCGGCTCCAACGCCTGGCAAGGCAACGGTACCTTCGTATCTTTCGAGGGATACGAAGAACTGAATCCGACCGATGGCAGCAAGGCTGCGACCGATAAGCTCTCGGGGGTGAAGGTTGTCGACGAAACTCACCTGACGGTCACCCTGAAGGCGCCGAACGCCGACTTCCCGAAGCTGCTGAGCACGAATCCGACCTGCCCCATGCCGGAATCCGCCTTCGAAGATCTGGAAGCCTATGAGCAGTCTCCGGTCTCCAATGGCCCCTACAAGTTCATTTCCTGGGACCATAACCAGCAGGTCGTCCTGGAGAAGTGGGACGGCTTCAAAGGCGCCGAAGGATTCTCCGGCGGCGCGGATAAGCTGGTCGGCAAGATCTACACCGCGGTGGATGCCGCCTATACCGATATGACCGCCGGAAACCTGGATATGATCCGCAATGTTCCGGCAACCATGGTCGACAAAGCAAAGAGCCAGTTGGGCGAACAGGCCCTCTACGAGGTGAAAACCGCGTCCAAGCAGCAGACGCTGCAGATCCCCGAATACGTGGATGAACTGAAATCTCCGGCTCTGCGCCGGGCCATCTCGCTGTCCATCGATCGCGAAGCCATTGCCGCCTCGCTGCTCAATGGCCACGCGGATCCCTCGGATTCTCTGGTGCCTCCGTCGCTGGGCTCCTATGTGTCCGGCTCCTGCGCCGACTGCGTCTTCGACCCGGAGCGGGCCAAGAAGATCCTGGCCGAGGACGGCGGGTTTGACGGCACGCTGATCATCGAGAGCAACTCCGCCTCGGACCAGCAGCTGGTCCAAGCGCTGGCCAAGCAGATCCAGGACAACCTTGGCATCAAGGTGCAGCTCAAGCCCACCCTGGGCACAGAGCTTTCCGAACGCCGCAACAGCCAGAAGCTCGATGGCGCAGTATTCGGTCTGTGGGGCTGGTCCTACATGTCCCCGGACCAGTACCTGAGCCAGTACGAGACCGGGGGAGACGGCAATGCCGTCACCGGCTACTCGAACGAAAAGGTCGATACGCTGCTGCGTGCGGCTCGTGCGGAAATGGACGAAGCCAAGGCCGCCAAACTCTACACCGAAGCCGAGACGATCATCGTCGAGGATCTGCCAGCGATCCCGCTGTTCATTCCTACCGACTACGGACTCCAGTCGCAGTGCGCGCAGCTGAACGACGTCCAGGGAGATTTGCAGTACTACCGCGCCGGCTACGGCTGCTAGCAACGGTTCCGTCTGGCTGGCGCGGCCGCACAAAGATCTTGCGGTCACGCCAGCCACCTATTGTGATGAGGGAGTACCCATGCTGAGCTATACCGTTCGGCGTATCGGACAGATGATCCCGGTGCTGCTCGGCGCCACATTCATCATCTACGCGTTGACCTTCCTGATGCCCGGTGACCCGATTTCGGCATTGACAGGGGAGCGTCCCTTGCCGGAAGCCACCGTGGCGCAGATCCGCCAAGCGTACCATCTGGATGATCCATTTTTCGTCCAGTATGGAAACTATATCCTCGGCGTCTTCCGCGGCGATTTCGGCATCGACTTCTTCGGCCGTCCGGTGCTGGGACTGATTCTGGAACGTCTGCCAACAACCCTGGCCCTCGCCCTGACCGCATGGGTGCTCAAGATTTTCATCGGTCTTCTCATCGGAGTCTACGGCGGGTTACGTGCAGGGAAAACCGGGGACCACTTCGCACTGGTCTTCACGGTCCTGTTCATGGGGGTGCCGGGGTTCGTCATCGCGCTGGGTGCCCAAACCTACTTCGGCGTGCACCTGGGCTGGGTCGATCCGGCCGGCATCCGCGCCGGATGGCCGATGGCCTTCATCTTGCCCGCCCTGGTGATGGCGCTGGAGGCCGCTGCGGGCCTGGCCAGGCTGACCCGCACCTCGCTGGTGGACGTCCTGCGCGCCGAGTACCTGAGAACCGCAAAGGCCAAGGGCCTCACCCCGCGGCGCATCATCTGGGGCCACGCGCTGCGCAACGCCATGATCCCGGTGGTCACCTACCTCGGGCTGAGCCTGGCCGGGATGCTCGGCGGTGCCGTTATCATCGAGGCTATTTTCAATCTGCCGGGTATCGGCGGGCTGATGGTCACCTCCATCAACAACAAGGAAGGCACCGTAGTGGTAGGCATCGCCACCCTGCTGGTGCTGATCTATCTGGTCTTCAACCTCCTGGTTGACCTGACCTACGGTCTAATCGATCCACGGGTGAGAATATGAGCGCGACAAGTACAACAATCGGTATCGGCGACGGTGCCCAAGCGGTGGACCGTGCCCCGGCTCCGAGCAGTGGTGCCCACCGGCGCTGGTGGCTGCGCCCCCGTCTGGCCATCTCCGGTACGATCGTGCTTCTGATGATCATTATGGCGGCCTTTCCGCAGCTTTTCACTGGATTCGGTTCCGGCCCGACCGAGAACTGCGACATCATGCTCTCCAACCAGGCCCCGAGCGCAGCGCATCTCTTTGGCATCGACATCCAAGGCTGCGACTACTACACGAACGTGATCCACGGGGCCAGGGCCTCCATCCTGGTGGGCATCGTGGTCTCGGCCATCGCCTTCGCCATCGCCGCTCTGGTGGGCGCGATCGCCGGCTACTTCGGGGGCTGGGTGGACGCGGTCATTTCCCGCATCTGCGATATGGCTTTCGGATTGCCGTTCATCCTGGCGGCGATCGTGGTGCTGCAGCTGTTCGGCCAGCGCAACATCTGGACCGTGATCTTCGCGCTAGCGCTATTCAGCTGGCCCGGCGGGGTGCGCTTCATGCGCTCCTCGGTGCTAGAGATCCGGCACCGCGAATATGTGCAGGCCGCCCGGCTGCTTGGCGCCGGCAACCGGCGCATTATCACTAAGCACATCGTGCCCAACGCTGTGACCCCGCTGCTGGTACTGCAGACCCTCGGTGTCGGCGGCATGATCTCCGCAGAAGCCGGGTTGACCTTCATCGGCATCGGGCTGACTCCGCCGGCGGTCTCCTGGGGATTGCAGCTGGCGGCCGCCCGCGACTACATCGACGCCGCACCGCACCTGCTGCTCTTCCCTGCGATCTTCCTGACCATAACGGTGCTCGGCTTCGTGCTATTCGGCGAAGCGCTGCGCGACGAATTCGACCCGAAAGGCAAGTAATGACGCAACCGCCCAACGCCCCTCGGCCGCTGCTGGAAATCCGCGACCTGCGCGTCCAGTTCGCCACGCCCCAGGGCACCGCGACCGCCATCAATGGTGTCGACCTGCAGCTTGCCGCCGGCCAGTGCCTGGGCATCCTGGGTGAGTCGGGATCCGGCAAGTCGGTGACCGCCCGGACCATCATGGGGTTACTCGACACCCCGCCGGCCAGGGTCGCCGGCGGCGAAATCCTGCTCAACGGCGAAGACCTGCTGTCCATCAGTGCCAAACGCCGCCGGCAGCTGACCGGCCCTTGCATATCCATGGTGTTCCAGGATGCACTCAGCGCCCTGAACCCGGTGCATCCGGTGGGCCGGCAGATCGGAGAGCTGTTCCGGGTGCACCGCGGCTACAGCCGCAAAGCCGCGAAGGCCGCGGCCATCGAGATGATGGACCGGGTGCGCATTCCGGCCGCGGCCAGCCGGGTGAGCGACTACCCGCACCAATTTTCCGGCGGCATGCGCCAGCGCATTGTCATTGCCATGGCGCTGGCCTTGGGACCCGAGCTGCTGATCGCTGACGAACCGACCACTGCCTTGGACGTGACCGTGCAGGCCCAGATTCTGGAGCTGCTCAAGGAGCAGCAGGCAGAGAACAATATGGGCCTGATACTGATCACCCACGACATTTCGGTGGTGCGCGAGGTCACTGATCAGGTAGCCGTCATGTATGCCGGACGGGTCATCGAGCAGGGTCCGACAGCCCAAGTGCTTTCCGCGCCGCGACACCCCTATACCCGGGGGCTCGCAGAATCCGTGGCCAGCGAAGCGCTCAAGGGACACCGGCTCCCGGCCATTCCTGGCACCCCGCCGGATCTGCTGAACATTCCCGTGGGTTGCTCATTCGCCAACCGGTGTTTCCTGAGCGACGAAGCCTGCACCGCCGCCGTGCCCGCACTGGAGGCCATCTCGGCCGGACGCCAATCGGCCTGTTTCCATTCCCAGGAGGTACCGAGCCATGTCGCATACAGCCACTGAGCCGCAGACTCTAGAGTCCGCGTCCGGACCGATTATGGAACTGCGCGATATCAAGATGCACTACCCAGTAGCCCGCCCGCTGCCCTTCGGAGCGAAGAAAGTCGTCAAGGCGCTGGACGGGGTGGACCTACAGGTGGCCGCCGGGCAAACGCTAGGGATTATCGGCGAGAGCGGATGTGGAAAGTCCACGCTTGCCCGCATCCTCTCCGGGCTCGAAAAGCCCAGCGAAGGCCGGGTGCTCTTCGACGGGGTGGACATCAACGAGCTGCAGCGTGCCGAGCGTGCCATGATGCGCCGGAACATCCAGCTCATCTTCCAAGATCCCTATGCTTCGCTCGATCCGCGGATGACCATCGAGCAGATCCTGCTCGAACCCTTCGAAATCCATCCCGATCTGGTGCCACGCTCCCGGCGGCGGGCTAAAATCGCGGAGCTGATGGAATTGGTGGGGCTGAACCCGGACCATTTGAGCCGCTATCCGCATAACTTCTCCGGCGGCCAGCAGCAACGCATCGGCATTGCCCGCGGCATTGCGCTGAATCCCCGGGTGCTCATCTGCGATGAGGCGGTCTCGGCACTGGATGTGTCGGTGCGCGCCCAGGTGGTCAACCTGCTTCAGGATCTGCAGCAGGAGCTCGGGCTGACTTTCGTATTCATCGCCCATGACCTGCAGATCGTCCGGCATATCTCGGATAGTGTCGCGACGATGTATCTAGGCAAGGTGGTCGAATCCGGAAGCTACGACAGGGTCTATGAGCACAGTGCCCACCCCTACACCCAGGCCCTGCTCTCCGCGGCACCCGAACTCCGGCAGGGTTCGAGCACACCGCGCGAATTGATCATGCTGCAGGGGGATCCGCCTTCGCCCATCGACCCGCCGACGGGGTGCCGGTTCCATTCTCGCTGTCCCATCGCGCAACCCGGCTGCGCCGCTTCCGAGCCGGGGCTTGACCAGCTTCGGAGCGATCATGCGGCACGCTGCTTTTTCCCCGGCCCGCTGAACCTCGGTCCACGCTAACCGCGCGGGCATCATCCGGTCATCAAATATTTGCTGTGCGCGCCGCAAGGGCGCCAACCTAAAGGAGAACTATATGGACCTCAAGGTCGGAATCGTCGGCTTCGGACTGCGGGCTTCGCTGCACCGCTACCTGCAAAGGCCAGGGGAAGGCAGCGTGATCCGGATCGTCTGCGATACCAGCGAGCGCGGCCGCGAGGATGCCCGGGCAGCCTTGCCCGAGGCGGAGGTCACCGAGGATCTGCAGGTATTGCTGGATACCGGCCTCGACGCAGTTCTGGTCCTTACTCCGGATTTCACGCATCGCGACGTTGTGCTCCGCACGCTGGAGGCGGGCATCCCCACGTTTGTCGAAAAGCCCTTGGACATCACCCTTCAGCGCGCCGACGAGATTCTTGCCGCCGCCCAGCGCACCGGCACCAGATTATACGTCGGGCACAATATGCGCCATATGCCGGTGATCTGGCAGATGAAGCAGCTAATCGAACAAGGCGCCATCGGCGAGGTGAAGGCTGTGTGGTGCCGGCACTTCGTGGGCAACGGCGGAGATTACTATTTCAAGGACTGGCATGCCGAACGCCAATACAGCAACACCTTGCTATTGCAGAAGGGGGCACACGACATCGATGTCATCCACTGGCTGGCCGACGGCTACAGCACCCAGGTTTCTGGTGTCGGATCGCTGGCGGTCTACGGTCAGGTGGAAGATCGGAGGAATAATGCGGACTTGCGCATGCGGGATTGGTTCTCCTTGGAGAACTGGCCACCGTCCGCGCAACGCGGCCTGAATCCGAAGCTCGACGTGGAGGATCTGTCGATGGTCCAGATGAAGCTGGATAACGGTGTGCTGGCCTCCTATCAACAGTGCCATTTCACCCCCGACTACTGGCGCAACTACACGGTCATCGGCAGCGCCGGAAGATTAGAGAACTTCGGCGATGGCCCCGGGGACTTCATCCATGTGTGGAACACCCGCACCACGCATGGTTATGCCGAACCCGATCTGAAGGTGGAGATCGAGGGCGACGATGCGGGCCACGGCGGCGCCGATCCGAACCTGATCGCCGAATTCCTGCGTTTCGCCCGTGAGGGAGGAGCAACTGAAACTTCGCCTCTGGCTGCCAGGGCAGCCGTCGCGGTCGGTGATCTGGGTGCCCGTTCGTTGCGCTCATCGGGGCAGGCGCTGCAGATTCCAGGTCTGGAGGAACAGCTGATCAGCTACTTCGAAGCCGACCAGCAGGCGCAGCACGTCAAGTAGAACACCATCAGTTGGCCAGATTGCTTCCTATCGGTCGCCAGAACGGCGGCCGGTGGGTTTCGAATGGTGCTTCGTCCGGCTCAGGCGCCCAAGTGTTTGCCACCTGGCTGAAAGGTGAAGCTGGATCTGGTGAAGACTCCCGCAGCTGCGGTACAGCCGCACCTCGTCTCAAATACGCGTGCCTTAGGTGGATGCAATTGGCCAATGTATTCGAATATGCCCCGCTCTGTACTCTGGTTCCTCCGCGCTGCGTAAGGTAACTTGTTTTCCACGAACCACTTTTCGTTGGTGCAAAGGTCTTGAAGGAGAAACACATGCCCAAGAAAACCTCGCCGGAACCGGTTCGCGATCAGCGCGCAGACCACTTGCTCACGCCGGAGAATTGCGTGCTGGCGTTGATCGACTTCCAGCCCGAGCAGTATGGCACGGTCACTTCCACCACTCGCGAGCGGATCGATCTGAATGTCGTGGCGCTGTGCCGGCTGGCTACGGAGTACGGGATTCCGGTGGTGCTCTCGACCGTGGGCGTGGACATGGGAGTCAACCAAGGCACCGCGCAGGTGATCAAGGACGAGCTGCCCGGGGTCAAGGAAATTGACCGCAGCGGAGTCAACGCCTGGGAGGATGCCGAGTTCAGGGAGGCCATCGAAAGCAGCGGCCGGCGCAAGGTGGTCATGGCCGGGTTGTGGACCGAGGTCTGCCTCGCCTTTCCCACCCTGGACATGCTTTCCGAAGGCTACGAGGTCTATCCTGTAGCCGACGCCGTGGGCGGCATATCCCAGGCGGCGCACGACTTCGCCTTCGAACGGATGATCGCCGCCGGCGCCCAGCCGGTCACGGCCATTTCCTTCGGAGGCGAGCTCATGCGCAACTGGGCCCGCGATGATTCGGACAAATTGCGCAAGATCATGCGCTGGTACTTCCCGCTGAAGCATGAACTGGATTCGGCTGGGAAGTAGGCCCCGCGGATTTGCCGAGGCGTCAATGCGATAATTCCAGCTGGCGGTTACCTATTCTTGTGAATGTCCTCCGTTGAGTTTTCGAGAAAGCCGCACGATGTCCGCCAGCACGGGTCTTGATTTCTATCAGCACGGCCTGCGCCGCATGCGCGGACGCGATCCGCAGGAGCAGAACCGGACCGCCACCACCCTGGAACTGTTCTTCGACCTGACATTTGTCACCGCCTTCGGAGCTGCCGGCAGCGAGCTGGCCCACGGCATCGAGGTGGGGCACTATGCGCCGGCCATCATCTCCTTTGCCATCGCGTGCTTGTCGATCATCTGGGCCTGGGCCAATTACGCGTGGCTGGCCTCGGCCTTCGACAACGACGACTGGCTGTTCCGGAGCCTGACCTTGGTACAGATGGCGGGCGTCATCGTGCTGGCGGTCGGCATCCCGATGATGTTCGCCTCCATCGTTCAGGGGGCGGTGCTTGATGCCAATGTGATGGTCGCCGGCTACATCGTCATGCGCGTGGCGCTGATCGGACAGTGGCTGCGGGTGGCCCGGCACGATCCGCAGCACCGGATGGCAGCGCGCGGCAATGCTATCGGGGTGGGCATTGCCCAGCTGGGCTGGACCTCATTCCTCTTCCTTCCGCTCTCGCTGGTTCCGGCGTTGTGCTGCCTGGCGGTCTTCTGGATCATCGATTTCAGCGCACCGCTGATTGCGGAGCGGGTGGCCCGTTCCCATGGCGAATCGGGTATTCCCTGGCACGCCCACCATCTGGCGGAACGCTATTCGCTCATGTCGATCATTGCCCTGGGCGAATGCATCGTGGGAACCTTGGCAGCTGCCCGGACGATCTCCCAAGGGGCGAACTGGAATTTCGAGAGCATCGTGGTGGTCGCCGCGGGCGTGCTGATTTCTTTCTCGCTGTGGTGGGCGTACTTCCAGCTGCCCTCCGGGCCGGTGCTCCACCTGCGGCGGGACAAGGCCGCAGCGTGGATCTTCGGGCATATTGCGCTTTTCACGTCCATTGCCGCGATCGGCGCCGGGCTGCACACCATCGGCTACGCTTATGATCCCGAAGCCGCTACCGACCCAGTGGTGGTCATTGTGGCTCTGGCGATTCCGGTTTTCGCCTTCATGGTCATCATTACCCTGCTGCTGACCTGGTTGCTCGGTGCCCCGATGTTCACCTGGGCGCATTTGCCCACGTTCCTGATGCCGCTGGCCGCGGCCGGGCTCAGCCAGCTGGGCGTTCCGGTGTGGGCCTGCTTGCTGGTGCTGCTGTGCTCGCCGCTGACCGTGATCATCGTCTACGAGCTGGGGTATTGGCGCAAGCTGGCAGTATCCCTGGACAGGGTCCTGGTCCGGCCGGCGGGGTAGCGGTACTCGATCAGCGCAGCCGTCAATTATGCTCCGGAAGCCATGCCGGGCAGTGCGTCCATGCTGCTGAACACATGGGTTGCTCCGGCCGCGCGCAGCAGCTCGGGCGAAGTGCTCGTGGGTCCGCCGTTGGAATAGCCGTACACCGTCGCGCCGGCCGCGATCCCGGCAGCCACCCCGGTGGCAGTGTCCTCGATAACCAGTGCGCCAGCTGGGTCAATGCCCAGTGACGCGGCTGCGGCCAGGTAGACATCCGGTGCCGGTTTGCTGCGCGGGCATTCCATGCCGCTGAAGACCCGGTCTCCGAAGTACTCGGTGAACCCGGCCAGGGCCAGCTGCATTTCGACCTTGGCCCGGTCTGCGCCGGTGGCGCAGGCAATGTTCTGGCCGTAGACCGAGGAAATCTGCTTGACTGCTTCCAGCGCTCCGGGGATCGGCTGCAGCTCCGAGCGCAGCGCTTCGTCGCGGCGTGCGCGGAACTGGCTAATCCACTGGTCGTCGATGCGGAATCCGGTCTGGTCGAGAATGGGTTGCCACTGGTCTTTCAACGCCTTGCCGATGAAGATCTCGATGCATTGCTCGGGGCTGATCGCCCAGCCCAGCTCGATGAGCATCTGGCGGAGCGCGGAATTGGTGATGGACTCGGAATCCACCAGGACGCCATCGCAATCGAAAAGCACGGCGGAAAATTTCGGATGCAGCAAGGACGGTCCCTTCCAAGGATTCAGCAATTGGCTACGCGGCAGAGAACTCGTGGAGAATGCGGGCCAGCGGCGCCAGCTCAGGCTGCTCTTCTGCCTGCTTCAACACGCGTTCCAGCGTGGCATCGTGAATGGGCTTGGCCTTCTGGTACAGCTCGTGGCCAGTGGCAGTGAGCTCGGTGTAAATGCCGCGGCGGTCATCGGCGCACAGCACCCGCGAGAGCAGATTGCGGTCTTCGAGCCTGGTAACCAGTCGCGTCGTTGCGCTGGGGCTCAGTGCCGTGGCGCGGGCCAGCTGCGCCATGCGCATATGCCAGCCATCCTGACGATTCAGGGCATCCAGAAGTGTGTACTCGACCACAGAGAGCCCCACTTGCGCCGTCAGGTCCTTTTCAAGTGCAGTATCGATTAATCCGTGCAACGACGCCAAAGTGCGCCACCCTCTTGCCCGAATTTCGACAGCATCATCTGCGATTCCCATCGGTTCCTCCAAAAGTACTTGCTTGCGCTGGTTAGTTGCGTGTGCAACGATAGTGTTCATCGCGCAATAACAAGCGTGTGCAACTAATTTATCCAGTCTATCAGGAGTAACGCTATGCCGCTCGGTCTTATTGCGTTGGCCATCGGTGCCTTCGGCATCGGGCTTACCGAATTTGTCATCATGGGCTTGTTGCCGGATGTGGCGGCCGACTTCGGCGTCAGCGAGGCCGCAGCTGGCTGGCTCATTTCCGGATACGCATTGAGCGTGGTGGCCGGCGCCCTCGGCCTGACCGCAGCCACCGTCCGCTGGCCGCGCAAGCCGGTGCTCGTCGGTTTGCTGGTGCTTTTCATCATCGGCAACTCGCTTACCGCGATGGCAGCAACGTACGAAGTGGCCATGATCGGCCGCGTCATTGCTGCCCTGTGCCACGGTGCCTTCTTCGGCATCGGCGCGGTCGTGGCAGCCGACCTGGTCCCGGCCAACAAGAAGGCTGGCGCCATTGCCATCATGTTCACCGGGCTGACCGCGGCCAACGTACTGGGTGTTCCCTTCGGTACCCTGCTGGGGCAGCATTCCGGCTGGCGCTCGACTTTCTGGGCCATCTCCGGCATTGGCATTATCGCCCTGATCGGCATCCTCGTGCTGGTGCCAGCCATCAAGCACGCAGCCGAAGGCATCTCGCTGCGCAAAGAACTCGGGGCCTTCACTTCGCTGCAGGTCTGCCTGTCCCTAGGCGTCACGGTCCTTGGCTACGGTGGCATGTTCGGCGCCTTCACCTACATCGCCTACACCCTGACCGAGGTTACCGGATTCAACGAGACCAGCGTTCCGTGGTTGCTGATGCTCTTCGGCGCCGGCCTGTTCGCAGGCAACTGGATCGGTGGCCGCATGGCTGATAAGAGCATCGACCGCACTCTGCTCATCTTCATCTCGGCACTGCTGGTGGTCCTTGTCCTCTTCGGATTCTTCGCGAGCAACCAGATCGCCACCGTTATCGCTTTGCTGCTGATGGGCGGCTTCGGCTTCGGAACCGTTCCCGGTCTGCAAAGCCGCATCATGCAGTACGCCGGCAATGCACCGACCCTGGCATCCGGCGCCAACATCGGTGCGTTCAATGTCGGCAATGCGCTGGGCGCATGGGCTGGCGGCCTGGGCATTGCGGCAGGCTTGGGCTACACCTCGCCGATCTTGATCGGCGCACTGATCACCCTCGTCGCACTGGTCGTTATTCTCCTGGCCATGGGCTTGGCCAAGAAGTCTTCGGCAGCATCACCCCAGCTGGTTACAGCTGGCTAATCCACAGTTTTGTTCAGTCCCCAACCAATTTCTAGGAGTTAGACATGACTACCCCCATTCCAACCATCACGCTGAACAATGGCGTTGAAATGCCTCAGGTAGGTTTTGGAGTCTTCCAGGTTCCCAACGAAGAGACCACTGCTGCAGTGGGTTCAGCGCTCAAGGCCGGCTACCGCAGCATCGATACCGCCGCCATCTACGGCAATGAGGAAGGCGTGGGCGCAGCACTGGCCCTGTCCGGCATTGCCCGAGAAGACCTGTTCATCACCTCCAAGATCTGGATTGCGGACATGGGTTACGAGCAGGCGCTGGAAGCCCTTGATGCAAGTCTTGAGCGCTTGGGCCTGGAGTACCTGGACCTGTACTTGATTCACTGGCCAGCCCCGGAAAAGAATCTCTACGTTGAGACGTGGAAGGCGCTGGAGAAGCTGTATGCAGAGAAGAAGATCCGCGCCATCGGGGTCTCCAACTTCCAGCCCGAGCAACTGGAGCAGCTGGTCGCCGAAGGAACCATCGTTCCGGCCGTGAACCAGGTGGAACTCCACCCAGCTTTGCAGAACCGCGAAGTCGTTGCAGCTAACGCGCAGCACGGTATCGTCACCGAAGCATGGAGCCCGCTGGCTCAGGGTGCAATGCTCACCGATGAAACCATCGTGGGCATCGCTCAGGCACATGAGGTGTCCGCGGCTCAGGTCATCCTGCGCTGGCATCTGCAGCAGGGCCGGGTGATCATCCCGAAGTCTGTGACTGAATCACGCATCATCGCCAACTTGGACCTGTTCGGCTTCGAATTGACCAGCGGCGAACTGGCAAGCATTGATGCCCTTGATCGCGATGGACGCACCGGCCCTAACCCGGACACCTTTAACGGCTGATTTGATGACAACAACCTAGATGCTGCCTGTGCCCTCAACTGGCCACGGGCAGCATCTCTGGCTTGGATGGTCCGGGGCGTTGCGAGCGTCGCGTTCTAGGCAACATTGCCATGCAGATCGGATTGACCGCCTATTCGGGATGGGCACGAGCGACCGGGTGTGCCAGAACCTGGTTCGCCAAGTCGCCCCAGTCGATGGCCACCATCGAACGCATTAGCGGCGACTACCTCATTGGCGGGGGCTATCACCAAATAAGGAGACCATCGATAGGGCCTGAGTAAAAAAGTTGTTGCCTAGACCAATTTGCCCGGCCTAGGCAACAACTGTAGCGGTCATCCTATGGGACTCTGAACGTGTCATGTCCTACATGTCAGTCAGCCGCTGCGTGACTACTGCCTGAAGTAGGGGTCATTGGCAGAAGACGATCCTGCCTCTGTTGGTATCCAGCCGTGGAGTCGAGTCATGCCGATCCCGCCTTCATAGGTGTATTCGACCCAGATCACGGCGTAGCGGCCGTGGCGATGCGCTTCTGTCCACGCGAGGACGTCAACAATGCTTTCTGCGTCTTCAATTCGGTTCTCGTAGCAGACACGGTCCTCGTCCCAGAAGTCCACCCGATACACGGGATTCGGGTTTTCCTGACTGACGTATCGAGGATCAACGAGAGTTGCCCTGATCTTTTCTGCACTCATGCTCACAATCTATCGCGCTCGAGCGTAATCAAGCGGGCGTTCTAGAGCCGTCCCAAAAAGGGAATCTCCTGCGGGACACTCGCCACAATGTATATGGGCTGTCCTGCATTGGTCAGTCTCAATATCGCCGGGGCGTCCACCCCGATGGCAGCATGCCAGTGATCTTTCCCCGTTCAGAATCAACCTCGGCTGACCAGCCTTGCGCTGCCTGTTCCTCATCGAAAGCGCCCCGTGCAATGCGCAGACCAACGTCTGGGTGGCTCATCCCAGGCGCACCACCGCGGCGCGTCGAAGCCCGCACGCTCCACGACTTATCAGCAAAACCGCCCCCGCGGAAGACTCGGTAATCGTCGTAGCGGGCCGGATCGAGTAGATCCCAGCACCATTCCCATACGTTTCCAAGGGTGTCGTGGAGTCCGAAGGCATTGGGTAGTTTTTGACCAACTTCCTTCGGGTTCTCTAGCTTGTCATCCGCTGTCCACCCAATGGCATCGAGGGAGCCATAATGTGGCCCCACGGTGCCAGCGCGGCACGCGTATTCCCATTCGGCTTCGGTAGGCAGTCGGTACCCGGAGGCGTCGGTCTGCCAACTTACCTCGCCTGCCTCGAAGATGTATGCAGGGGCAAGCCCCTCATTCATTGACGCTGCATTGCAAAACTTGATGGCTTCCAACCAATTGATATCTACCAGAGGTGCTTGGGAACCTGTTTCGCTAGTACCCATCAGTTGCCCGTACTGCGCCGTGGTGACGGAGATAGCCCCAATTTCGAAAGGTTCTAGATCGACGGTCCAGCGGCGTTTCCGTCGAGCGTCGTGCAATTCTACTTGTCCGGCCGTTAACGGACGGAGGTCAAAGGTAGGCATTCCATAATGTTCCCATACTGTCCCATAAGCCGAATCTTCACCGGGACAGGAACCGTGGGAAGGCCGAGACATCCCTTTGCAACGGGGTGGAGGGACACGGCTTTGGGTCATGAGACTGCGGGGTTGGCGTTCTCCCATGTCCGTAGGCTCGGCCATGCGATGAGAGCGCAGAGGGCGAACACGAGTGCCCCCGCCAGGAACGGGGTTGCAAGACCACTGGCCGTCGCAAACAGGCCCCCAAGCGCAGCTCCGATGGTGAGGCCGGCGAGGCCGAACAATTTGGAGACGGCATTGACCCGTCCACGCAGCTCGTCCGGGACCAGTCGCTGGCGCAGGGAACTGAGACAAATGCTGAAAAGCACGGCATGCAAGATATATGCGGCCAAGAACAATGCCACCACCCAGGGAACATCGGTCACGTAGATAGCAAACAAGCTGAGCGATCCAAGGACCAAGCTGCCCGCGGTGGTCGCGGCGTAGCCAATCTTGCGCCGCAGCGGCGCGGCCACGGCTGACCCGATGAGTCCGCCGAGGGCCGAGACCGAAAGCAAAATCCCATAGCCGGGCGCCCCCAAGCCCAAGACGTCCTCGGCAAAAAGGACGAGGATCGAAAACGGCATCATGTACGCGACACTGGCCAGCCCGCTGATGATCGCCAGTGAGCGCAACAGCCGGTGACGTACCAACCAGGCGGCACCCTCGACCACCTCGCGGCGCAAAGAAGGAGGTTTGGCGTTGAGCCGCTTGGGACGGAAATTGCCGACCATCCCCAGGAAGAACAGGGCTGCTGCCGCGTAGGCCCCGCCCGTGATGGCGATAGGCAAGGAGATGACGGCGGCAAACAGCAGTCCGCCGAGCGGTGGACCGATGAATTCATCCGCGACAAGTTGGGTCGCTGTGATCTGGCTGTTGGCCTTGTCCAGGTTCTTGGTGTGCACGAGGGACGGCAGGATGGATAGTGCCGAGTTGTCTGCCGCCGTTTCCAGGAGCCCTATCAAAGTAAAGACCACATAGAGGGCGACGATTGACCCGGTGCCGGTGGCGACCAACACTGCCAGTGCGATCAACAGGATGCTTCTGCTCAGATTGGCGACCCACAGAATGGTTTTGCGGTCCAGCCGGTCAACGAAAGCTCCGATCGGCAGAACGACCAGGAACTTGGCGGCGGAATAGACCATCGACAGGCCCGCGATCAGCAAGGGGTTGGATGTTAGGGCCGTAGCCAGAAGTGGAATGGCTACGAAACTCATGCCGTCGCCGAAGTTGGAGGCCGCGTTCCCGGCCCACAGCTTCCTATACTCTCGTCCCAGCGACATGCTTTCAGAGCCTACCGGCAATTCCACGGCCTGTTGCAATCTGACAAGTGCCGTTCGGATTAAGTGCCTCGTCGGGAAGGCCGAGGACTCCGATCTTTGGGTTGTTCGTCTCGCAAGGGGTCTGCTTTGAACAGCGTTCCGTTAGGGGGTCCTCTACAGGAGCGCCCGTAAGCCGAACGTTCTACGGGACAGCAACACGGCACCAGACTGAACAGGCGGGAAATGAGGCGGGCTGTTGACTAGATCGATTCTAGGGCCACGGGACAACCAAGCTATTCTGGCCCAGAAGGTCCGGGGAATGGCTGCGTTCGCCAATGTCGGGAATGAGCGAGTCCCTTCAAGAGTTCATCACCCCAAGATCAGACATGGTCTGGGCAATCATAAATTGGATCCCGTCTCGGGTAACAACTCGCACCGACTGGACATGTATAGGTATGAGCACTTCAGAAATAAAGCAGAATCGGGAGGCGCGGTTCTCCAGATTGTATGAATTGGCCTACACCGATGTCCTGCGATTCATCCAACGACGGGCAGGTCCAGACCACGCGGAGGACATCGTCCACGAGGCCTTTCTTGCCGCCTGGCGGCGTTTGGACGAACTCCCTATTAAGCACGACGATGCCAGAGCCTGGCTGTTCGCAACCGCGCGGAACTGCCTGCTTAACAATCAACGTGGGCAGGCACGCCAAGGAGCGCTGGCGGTCCGGATCGCAGCCCGGACACCTACCTACACTGACGCCGAAGCCGAGCTGACCCATCAACGCATTGACCTGACCTCCGCCTGGCAACGGCTGCGCCCTGAATACCAAGAAGTCCTGGCCACGACGATTTGGGAAGATCTTTCTTCGTCACAGGCGGGCCAAGTACTAGGGATTTCATCGGCGGCCTACCGCATCCGGCTTCATCGTGCGCGCAAATCGTTGCGACACGAACTCGATGCTTCCCCCTTCCCGGCACCCCTCGCCGGATCCCTCATGACGGAGTGACTGACATGGATAAGAACAAATACCTGGAACTAGACGCATTTCGACCCCTGGATTCCGCTCCCCAAGTAGATCTGGACGAGGCCGGACGGATGAGGGCGAACGCGAGGCTGCAACAAATTCTCGCCAGCGATCCGGACAACGGAAATACCATGAGTGGTGCTATCGGTAAACGTCGACTCAGACCTGTACGCCGGATAGGGGCTCCCATTGCTCTGGCCGCGGTGGCTGCCATCACCGCAACGGTGGTGCTCCTACCGGGGACGGGAAGCAATGGTACGGCGTATGCGTCATGGAATGCTGTGCCAACTTCCATCAGCAGCACCGATAAGGCTGTAGCCGATGCGGCCTGCCGCGGCCACCTGGACCTATCCTCCCCGCAATTGGATCTGGCCGAACGACGGGGTGAATGGGTGGTCTTGCTTTACACCGCTTCCGAACACATGGCAGGTATGTGTCTAGCCCACTTGCCTGCCGGAGCACAAAAGGCTGACAACATTGATTTCAGCAGGGGAGGAGGCGATCAAGGGCTCCTCCCGGTTGCGGGGGAATTCACTCAGGGAAACATTGCCGAATTTCGTGGTGGCAATATATTCGGGTTCGGTGATCGCCCCGAAATTGCCCTCACCCACGGAAACGTAGGTGAGGATGTAACAGCTGTAACGATCACGACCCCGGACGGCCAATTGGTCGAAGCCACCGTTCAGGACGGCAGATACGCCGCGTGGTGGCCGGGAAAGGCCCTCGGCGACGAATTGGAGGGCAACGGTGGACCCGCTCCGGCGATTTCCTACACACTCACTCTTAAGGACCAGACGGTGGTCAAGGACGCAACCCCAAGGATGCCGTCCTAGAGTCACTGGTGACAGTGTGGGCGCGACGAGCAACCAGGCGCCATAATGGAAGCCTCGTCGCGCCCGTTACCTCTAGCAGTGCTTTGCTTTCGGCATCAGAAAGAGCGTCTCACCGCCGCGGGGACAGTCATTTTGTCCCGTTAGGAGTTTGTCCGGAATGGCATTTGAGAACGTCCTGTAAGGGGAACCTTCACCGGGACGCACGGCAGAGAGCTTTGCTCAGCGGCACACGATGAATCGTCAATGCGCTCACTAGCGTGGTAGCTAAGTGTTCAAACGAATGAATCACTCGCCGACAGGTCCGATCAACCCGGCACTGATGCCTTCTTGATGGACAGATAAATGCGCTGCTAGCCTTTGAAGCATGGTCGCATCTACCTGGCACGTCCCTGCCCCAACGAGGGGAGACGCGACCTGGACCCGGTTAGCCGAACTTGTCGCAACGAACGACATCGTTCTGCACGGTTCACGAACATCTGGCCTGTCGTGGATTGAGCCTCGTGCTCCCCTTGATTACAGCCTTGATGAATTCTCAAAAACGACTGCCGTCTATGCTACCGAGGATCCCACGTGGGCCATTGCCTATGCCATCCGCTCTTCGGCATGTAGGCGTTTTTTGAACGCCTGCTTCTATCCGGGAACAACAGCCGGGACATGGTCTGAGCGGCGCATCTTCCTTTCGTTTGCTTCTACCGAGGACGGCCAGATGCCTACCGATGCCGGCGTGGTCTACGTTCTTCCGCGCAGTGGCTTTACCAGAATGCCCAGCTACACCGACCCTGTCCTGGGGTTGATTACCGAGTGCCAGTTGGTCAGCACGGAAATGGTTCCTGTCTTGGCTGAGATTGCAGTGGAGCCCGAAAATTTGCCGATCACCCCACAGCTTCACAACTTCGAAGCCGTTTCCATGCGTGCCACCGAAAATCCTGAGGGATTCCCCTGGCTCGACTGACGAATTCCCCCGTTCTAAGATTCCGTATGCGGAACGTCAACTGGGACGGTGCAAGGTAGATGCAGAGCGCCGCTCAATTGCTGATGCGACTCGGTCTCGGGCTTTAGTCGAGTTTCCCAAAGCGGCCGGCAGCGTCGAGCTGAATCCGCTCTGGCTTCCTGGACATGATCAAGAACGCTATGCCAAAGAGAAATATAGCTATGGCAAGCCCAAGTAAAGCTGTGTCGCTTGATGTCGCAGGGCAGCCCGCAGAACTGTCATCAATCTCAGGACAGCTCCGCCATGGCTGCAAGAACATCACGAAACTACCTGCTGCTCCTGCGAGAGTCAGCAGGAGTCCTATTGTCAGGCAAACGGCCTTACTCGAAGCTTTCATACTTCATTCAAACACAGCAACGTTTACCTTCGTCATCGCACCCTATGGGGAACCTTCTTCGGGGCAGGAAGTCGAGTACCTGTTTGAAAAGAGCCTGATAATCGTCACTGGCCAGATCCAAACTGCTTGCCTCATCCAAAGTGAACCACCCGAAATCGTCATGTTCATCGGGTGCAGCGTTGATAATCTCGCCATCCCATTCAGAGACCCGCCAAATTTCTAGGAAGAGATTTTCTTCCTGACGAGTGGCAAGTAGATCTTCCGTGTTTGGCTCGACTATTTCTACGTTTAACTCTTCGCGAAGCTCACGCACAATTGCTTGTCGGCTGTTCTCGAACTCTTCAATGTGGCCTCCTGGAAGATCCCAGACATTGGGATATTTGGCCTTAGAAGGGGAGCGATGCACAAGAAAAACTCTCCCCGAGCGTACGAGTAATCCGCAGGACACATAGTGTTTCATAGGCTCTTCCATGAGATGAGTTTACTAATGTCGCTACGAATTGAATTACGAGGATGCGGCCGCTCTGTCAGGGATGAGCGAAATAAATTTGAGAGCTGGCCATGGGTGTCCCGTAAGCCGGTCATCATACGGGACATACGTTTTCTTGACTCGGCTAATTTTTGAAACTCCGAGTTTTCAAACATTTCAGATTCCCATATACCCCGCCTGAGAAAATGCCCGGTGAAGGGACCTTATGCGGGACATGGAAAATGAGCGAAAGGCGCCACAGCGTTTCTGGGGAAGAAAACATCTGTTGTTGCTCGATCGTGCGCTGGTGCTCGAGCGCTATTCGTGGGAAATGTTGATTCTTGTGGAACCCTCTTTAACGGAGACTAGCCCTCTGTTCGTTTGGCCTGAAGCTCCCGACCCGATGAAAACGCGAGGCAGGCTGTTGCCTGTTTCCACTCTTTGGAAGTTGCATTGCTGACGGTCGACTAACCGATACATGTCAACAGTCTGGGCTGTGAACGAAATAGATTGAAGAGGGTTCCGCTTGTTCGGCAATTCACTTCCAGAGGAGCCAGTCACTTGTCTTCGCAGGGCTCAGAATGTGAAGCGACGCAGCGAACTATCCGGCTTGCAGAACCCATCCTCTACGGTTGGCCGTCGGCACGGAGCCGGCGACCGGAAATTGATGCAAGGCATGCTGAGCGAGGACTTGGCTGTTCAGGGTGCAGCAGCTTGAGAGAGCGCGTCTTGTGAGATCAAGAGAGCTTGGTAGCCGCGAATTCGGAATGGTTGAAACCGTGTTGCCCGAGTTGCAGAATCAGTTGATGACCAGCCGTTTCACGGTGCTCCTGATCGCCTCGATGACATCATTGATGGTAATTCGATGCAAATGTTCGGCTCTCAATAAGAGGTCGATTTGTCTCCCTGAATTCAATCCCTTGATTGGTCGTAAAGTCACCGTTTCATCCAGAGTCTTTCGTGCTGTGAAACGTGGGAGGATTCCCAGGCAACCACTGGCTTCAACCAAGGCGCCGGCGGTGGCGTAGTCGTTGACCCGGTGCTCGATCCGCGGGGCTTTACCGGCCAGCGCGGCGATGGTTTCCAGGACGTCGGCCGGTGAGTACCCTGAGCGGGAAACGACCCAGGGCTCGTCGATCACCTGCTCGGGGGAGAGCTCCTCGAATTTGGCCAGGGGATGATCTCGGTGGATCGCCACGTCCAGCGGTTCGAAAGCCAGAGGTATAACGCTGATCCGGTCTTCGGGCCAAGGGGCCGTGTGCGGCATCCGGTGTGCCAACACCAAATCGTACGTCGAGGTCAGCGCCGGAAAATCCTGCTGCGAGACATCTTCGTCGGAAAAGCGCAGCGGGGGCAGTTGGCCTTCCGGGTAGGTTAGCAACGGGGCGAAAATGGTCTGCCCAATGGAATGGAATCCCGCGATGCGAATGGGGGTGTCCCGCTCTTGCTCCTGGGTGCGGATCCTCGCTGACACCTCGGCCAGGGTCGAAGCGACTGACGCTGCGGCGGAGGCCAGCAGTTTTCCCTCGGTTGTTAGGACCAGCCTGCGTCCGTCCTTCTGGGTCAGGGGCGCAGGGAAGTTGCGCTGCAGCTGCGCCAAATGCTGCGAGACCGCTGAGGGTGAGACAAAAAGGGCCCTCGCCACGGCGTTGACGCTGCCCAAATCCGCGAGTTCACGCAGAATCCTCAACTGATGTAATTCCATGAAGTAAATACTAAATCGTTGGATCAGTAAATAAGTGATCTTCTAAGGTGTTGTCCCGTGCTGTCGGGTGCGACACTTGAATCGACCCCATGTATGTGTTGCGCGCACCGAGGTGCCCAATCCAAAGGAACCCGCATGAAAGCACTGTACAAGTCCGGCCCGCACGCAGGGCTGGAACTCGTTGATCGCCCAGAACCAGAGACCGGTGCCCACGAGGTCAAGATCCGTGTCATGACCGCCGGAATCTGCGGCACCGACCTGCACATCGAAGCCTACGACGATGCAGCCAAGGCCATGATCAACACCCCGCTGGTTCCGGGCCACGAGTTCTACGGCGAGGTCGTGGAAATCGGCGACTTCGTGCACGGGGTTAAGGTCGGCGACCGCGTCTCGGGTGAAGGCCACGTAGTGTGCGGCCTGTGCCGCAACTGCCGCGCGGGCCGCAAGCAGATGTGCATCAACGTCGATTCGGTAGGCGTGCAGCGCGACGGCGCATTCGCCGAATACGTGGTGATCCCCGAAAGCAACGTCTACATCCACCGCGATGAGCGCATCACCCCGTTGCTCGGCGCCATCTTCGACCCATTCGGCAATGCCGTGCACACCGCACTGCAGTTCCCGATGGTGGGCGAGGACGTGCTGATCACCGGCGCCGGACCCATCGGCCTGATGGCCGCGGCAGTGGCCCGCCATGTAGGTGCCCGCAACATCGCCATCACCGATGTCTCCGAGCAGCGCCTGGAATTGGCCCAGTCCATGGGCATCGACCTGGCCGTGAATGTCGCGCCCACCCGCATCAAGGAAGCGCAGCAGAAGCTGGGCATGGTCGAAGGCTTCGACTACGGCATGGAAATGTCCGGGCACAAGACCGCCCTGCCGGAAATGATCGAGAACATGAACCATGGCGGCAAGATCGCCATGCTCGGCCTGCCCAGCACCTCGATCGACATCAACTGGGGCAAGGTTGTCACCCACATGCTGACCCTGCGCGGCATCTACGGCCGCGAAATGTTCGAGACCTGGTACGCCATGAGCGCCATGCTCACCTCCTCGGAGGTGATGCGCGAGCGCATCGCTTCGGTGGTTACCGACTTCCTGCCGGCCACCGAATGGCAGCAGGGCTTCGAAGCTGCTCGCAGCGGGCACGGCGGCAAGGTCGTGCTCGACTGGACCGTTTTCTCAGGCTAAGAATTTCCCGCATCAACAAGGAGCATTTGCAATGTACACGGATCTCAAAGACCAGCTTGCCGCCGAATTGGACGAGCTGAAGTCCTCCGGCCTGTTCAAGGCAGAACGCCACATCGACTCGGCCCAGTCCGCCTCCATCATGGCCGGCTCGCTGGGCGACGATGCGCGGAAGGTGCTGAATTTCTGCGCCAACAACTACCTGGGCCTGGCCGATAACCAGCAGATCATCGACGCGGCCAAGACCGCCATGGATGAGCGCGGCTTCGGCATGGCCTCGGTCCGCTTCATCTGCGGCACCCAGGACCTGCACCTGGAACTGGAAGCCAAGCTCTCTAAATTCCTGGGCACCGAGGACACCATCTTGTTCTCCAGCTGCTTCGATGCCAACGGCGGCGTGTTCGAATCGCTGTTCGGCAAGGAAGACGCCATCATCTCCGATGCGCTGAACCACGCCTCGATCATCGATGGCATCCGCTTGTCCAAGGCCGCGCGCTTCCGCTACGCCAACCAGGACATGGCCGACCTGGAAACCCAGCTGCAGGCTGCCGCGCAGCTCAGCGGCGGGGCGGGCGCCCGCCGCACCATCATCGTCACCGATGGCGTCTTTTCCATGGACGGATACCTGGCTCCCTTGGAGGCCATCTGCGATCTGGCTGACAAGTACAACGCGCTGGTCATGGTCGATGACTCCCACGCCGTGGGCTTCATGGGCGCCACCGGGGCCGGCACCCCGGAGCATGCAGGAGTCTCAGACCGCGTGGACATCTACACCGGCACCTTCGGCAAGGCATTGGGCGGCGCCTCGGGCGGCTACGTGTCCGGCCGCGGCGAGATTGTCGCGATGCTGCGCCAGAAGGCCCGCCCGTACCTGTTCTCCAACTCGCTGGCTCCATCGATCGTGGCTGCCACGTTGAAGGCGCTGGACCTGGTGGTGGACTCCGGGGACCTGCGCGAGAAGCTCTTCGAGAACGCTGCGCACTTCCGCCGCCGCATGACCGAAGAGGGCTTCGAATTACTCGACGGCGAGCACGCCATCATTCCGGTGATGTTCGGAGACGCGGTCAAGGCCGCAGAGGTCGCAGGCAAGATGCTGGAGCAGGGCGTCTTCGTGACGGCCTTCAGCTTCCCGGTAGTGCCCAAGGGGGCCGCGCGCATCCGCGTCCAGCTTTCTGCCGCGCATTCGGCTGAGGATATCGAGGCCTGCGTGCAGGCATTCGTCGCCAGCCGCTGACCCAGGGGGGATTGCCCGCCGCCGTGTTTCAATAGGGATGACGAGTTGGAATAACCAAAGGCGGTGGGCCCATGGCTACCAGGAACGACGTGGCGCGCTTGGCCGGCGTATCTCCTAGTACCGTGTCCTACGTGATCAGCGGCCGGCGCACCATTTCCGAGGCGACCAAGGCCAGGGTCCTGGCGGCCATGCGGGAGTTGAACTACACCCCGGATGCCTTTGCCCAGGGCCTGGCCGGATCGCGCCGGGGCATCCTTGCCCTGCACTTTCCCACCAGCTTGGACGGCTATTCTTCCACCGAGTTCGAGTACGTCACCGCCGCCATGGAGCGTGCCCGCGCGCTGGGCTACCACATGCTCTTGTGGTCCAATCCGATGACCGATGCCATGGGATTGGAAAGCCTGGTCGGGCAGAAGCTGGTGGCCGGGGTGCTCTTGATGGAAGTGTCGATCAATGACCCGCGCTTTGATGTCCTGCGGCGCGCGGGCATTGCCTTTGCCTCCATTGGCCGTCCCGATGACAGCGCGGACCTGTCCTATGTCGATAATGATTTTGCCCAGGCCGGGCGCATCGCGGTGGACTATTTGGCGAGCCTCGGCCACCAATCCATCATGTACATCAACGTATCGGTGGAAGACCAGGAAGCCGGCAACGGCCCGGCCATCCGCACGGCCCGGGCCATCTGCGATGCCGTGCGCGATCGGGGCATGGCGATGCAGGAAGTGCCGGTGGAAAATAACGCCCGCGGCGGCCGCGCGGCGCTGGAGGCCTACCTGGAACTGCGCCCGCGACCCACTGCGGTGCTGGCGCTCAAGGAGTTCGCCACCGCGGGATTTGTCAACGCCGCTGGCATGGCTGCGTTGCGGATTCCCGATGACCTCTCGGTGATCGCACTGGGGGTCGGCGACCGCTCGGCCGAGATGGTTGCCCCGGCGCTGACCACGGTAGCTCCGCCGGGGGAGGCCATTTCCCATGCCGCGGTGGACGCCCTGGTGCAGCAGATCGAGGGACGTTCCCAACCGGCGGTGCAGCAACTGGTCGCGCCGCTGATGGTGGTCCGGGACAGCTCGGGTCCGGCACCGCATTGATCTGCCCGCGCCAATTTCTCCAGGGTGTTCTGCCATAACTGTTGACGCGCGTCGATGACCTGCGTCACTATTGAGGGGATCACTCGTGCCAGGCCGCCTCATCCGGCAGGGCATTACCCAACGTGGAGGGCATCATGACTAAAGCAAAATGCGGGCAGAAGTTCGCGCCGGTTATCTCGGTGGCAGCAATCGGCCTGCTCCTGGCCGGTTGCTCGGGCGGAGCAGACCCCAATGACCCCAACGCCTCCGGCGGTGGCGAAGCGCAAGTGGGCCAACCCGACGGAGTCGTCGATATCTACGGTCCGGTCACCGGCATTGAAGCGGAACTGCTGGAAGAATCCTGGGCCAAGTGGTCCGAGGAGAATGGCATCAAGATCCGCTACACCGGCGACAAGAACTTCGAATCCCAAATCGGAATCAAGGTCCAGGGCGGCGACACCCCGGACCTGGCCGTCTTCCCGCAACCCGGCTTGCTGCAGGCCACCGTGGCCCAGGGCAAGGTGCAGCAACTTCCCGAAGCAGTCCAGTCCCAGCTGCAGAGCAACTGGTCCGAAGACTGGCAGAACTACGGCAAGGTCGATGGGGTGCAGTACGGGGTGCCGCTGATGGCCAGCGTGAAAGGCTACATCTGGTACTCGCCCAAGCAGTTCGAGCAGTGGGGCTTGAGCGTCCCGGAAACCTGGGATGAAATGACCACCCTGGGCACCGAAATCTCGAAGCAGACCAATGAACCGGCCTGGTGTGCCGGATTCGCTTCGGGCGAGGCATCGGGCTGGCCGGGGACCGACTGGATTGAAGACGCGGTCCTGCGCCAGTCGGGAACCGAAGCCTACGACAAGTGGGTTTCGGGCGATCTGGAATTCACTTCGCCAGAAATCACCAGCGCCTTCGACTCCGTTGGAAAGATCCTGCTGGACCCAGAGCAGGTCAACGCCGGATATGGCGACGTGAAGTCGATCAACGCCACCGCCTTCGGAGATGTTGGCACGGCTGTGGCCAAGGGGACCTGCCCGCTGACCCACCAGGCGTCCTTCCTGGAAGGATATGTCCTGGATTCCAAGAACGCCGATGGCGAGAAGGCTACCGTGGCGCCTGACGGGGATGTCTGGGCTTTCGTTGCCCCGCCAGCCAAAGCCGATGACCCCGTATCTGTTGTAGGCGGCGGTGAATTCGTTGCCGCCTTCTCCACTGATGAGGATACCGCCAAGGTCCAGGAGTACCTGGCCAGCGCGGATTGGGCCAATAGCCGCGTTGGACTCGGCGGCGTGATCTCGGCGAACTCCGGGCTTGATCCGGAGAACGCCAGCAGCGATCTGCTGCGTTCCGCTGTTGAATTGCTGCAGGATCCGAACACCACCTTCCGCTTCGACGGGTCTGATCTGATGCCCAAGAGCGTCGGCTCCGACTCCTTCTGGAAGGGCCTGGTGGACTGGGTCGATGGCAAGCCGACCAAGGAAGTGCTTGAAAATATCCAGTCCGGCTATGACTCCTAGTCGCCATCTGGTACATCGCCAACGGCCGGGAGCCCCGGCCGGTGGGGGGGTTGTAGGGGCC
>NZ_JBLVOC010000027.1:190864-264684 GCF_053543575.1 Glutamicibacter sp. AGC84 | reverse complement strand
TGGCCGGGATTGTAGGAGCCTGAGCGCATGTCTGAATTCTTCCAGTGGCTGGCTGGCGTTCCGCCGCTAGTCCAAGTGCCGATCGTCCTGGTTGCCTTCGCGGTCTTGATCGCAGCGATCCTCGCCTTTGTCGAGATAGCGACCAAGGGCGGACGGGTTTTCGCCGTCGTGCGCTTTGCCGCCGCGGTCTTGGTCCCGGTGGCGATCCTGCTGGTCCTGGGCCTGTACAACTCCGTGATGTGGGTGGCCGCGCTGGCCGCGGTGCTCGGCGCGGTGCTGTTTTTCCTGGACCGGCGCTCGCGATCCGGCGCCGGCTCGCTGCTGCAGCTCTCCGGTTTCCTGGCTCCGGCCATGCTGCTGCTCGCTATGGGCTTGATCTACCCCACGGTCCGCACCGCGCTCAGCGCCTTCATGGCCAACGACGGATCCGGCTTCGTCGGACTGGGGAATTTTCGCTGGGTGTTCACCAGCCCCGATGGCCTGACCGCCCTGCTCAATACCCTGGTGTGGGTTCTGGTGGCGCCCGTGGTCTCCACTATCATCGGATTGGCCTACGCGGTATTCATCGACAAGAGCCGTGGCGAGAAGTTCTTCAAGCTGCTGGTGTTCATGCCCATGGCGATTTCCTTCGTTGGCGCATCGATCATCTTCAAGTTCTTCTACGACATCCGCCAGGGCGAGCAAATAGGCGTGCTCAACGCGATCATCACGGCATTCGGGGCCACCCCGGTCGACTGGCTCGGGCTCGAACCGTGGAACACGTTGTTCCTAGTGGTCATCCTGATCTGGACACAGGCGGGATTCGCCATGGTCATCCTGTCCGCGGCCATCAAGGGCGTGCCCGCAGAGCAAATCGAAGCAGCCTCCCTGGACGGGGCCAGCCCATGGCAGCGCTTTGCCAATGTCACGCTGCCGGGGATCCGCTCCACCGTCATCGTCGTATTGACCACCATTTCCATCGCCTCGCTCAAGGTCTTCGACATCGTCTCATCGATGACCGGCGGACGCTCGGATACAACGGTGCTGGCATTCGAAATGGTGCGCCAGTTCCAGCTCGGGGCACGCACCGGCTACAGCTCGGCCCTGGCCGTCATCCTGTTCATCCTGGTACTGCCGATCATCATCTACAACGTCCGCCAGCATAAGAAGCAAAGGGGAATCCGATGAGCACCGTCAGCGAATCCTCTCGACGCCTCTTGGCAGCTACCGAGAAAACCAGCGGGAAACTGCGCAAAGCCACCACCTCCCGCGCAGCCACCATTGCGGCGTTCATCATTGCCGCGGTGTGGACCATCCCCACCTTCGGCCTGTTCGTCTCCTCCTTCAGGCAGGCTGATGACATCAAGACCTCGGGCTGGTGGACAGCCCTGTCCAACCCTTCATTCACGCTCGATAACTATGCGCAGGCCTTTGCCTCCGGCGACAGCCTTCCGCTGTCCAAGGCGTTCCTGAATTCGCTGGTCATCACCATTCCGGCGGCGATCGTGCCGATCCTTGTCGCCAGCTTGGCTGCCTACGCTTTCGCGTGGATCAACTTCAAGGGGCGCAATACGCTCTTCGTTCTCATTTTCGCCCTGCAGATCGTTCCGATCCAGATGGCGCTGGTTCCGCTGCTCCAGCTGTTCTCGGACGGAGTGAAGATCGGTGGGCTGTATATCCTGCCGGGCTTGGGAGTCAACGGGTTGGATGGCGCCTACGCCAAGGTCTGGATTGCCCACACGATCTTCGCCTTGCCGTTGGCGATCTTCATGCTGCACAACTTCATTTCGGAGATCCCCGATGAGGTCATCGAGGCTGCTCGTGTTGACGGAGCCGGGCACGGGAAGATCTTCTCGAAGATCGTCCTGCCCCTGTCGATGCCGGCTATTGCTTCCTTCGGAATCTTCCAGTTCCTCTGGGTGTGGAATGACCTCTTGGTGGCGACGGTCTTCACCTCGGGTGGAGGCTTGCCGATCACGAAAGCGCTCCAAGACCTCTCGGGTACCTACGGGCAATCCTGGGAGCTGCTCACCGCAGGCGCTTTCATCTCGATGATCATTCCGCTGGCGGTCTTCTTCGCCCTGCAACGGTTCTTCGTGCGGGGATTGCTGGCAGGTGCCACCAAGGGGTAACCCTGGCCTGAAGTGGGAACAAAAGGGTGCCAGTCTGAAATCCCAGACGGGCACCCTGTTGTTCTGCCCCACAGGCAACAAGCCATGGGTAGGCTCTTGGCTAAAGGATTGGAAATACCACGAAGGCGGAGCGCTCATGGCAACCTTGTTGCTTACCAACATTGGACAGCTGACTACGGTTGACGCGAAGGGCCGCGTGCTGGAAGACGCGGCGGTGCTGATCGAGGACGGACTGGTTTCATGGATCGGCAACATGGCGCATGCACCTGCTGCGGGACACGAGATCGATTTGGGCGGCCGTGCGGTGCTGCCCGGTTGGGTTGATTCCCACAGCCACCTGATTTTCGGCGGCGACCGCGCCGAGGAGTTCGTAGCCCGCATGGCAGGCCAGTCCTATGCCGCTGGAGGCATCGCGGTCACCACCTCGGCTACCGGGCAGCTCTCGGACAAGGAGCTGGCCGACCTCGTGGCTGATCGCCGCCGTGAAGCTCTTGCGATGGGCACCACCTGGATGGAAACCAAGACCGGCTACGGACTGGCACTGGAGGAAGAAATCCGGCATTCGGTGCTGGGCAAGCCGCTGGTCGATTCCCTGACTTTCCTTGGCGCTCACCTGGTACCGGCAGGATGGGACGCCGATGACTACACCGATTTGGTCACCGGACCGATGCTGGATGCCGTGGCGGCCAACGTCGACTTCGTGGATGTCTTCTGCGAACGCGGCGCATTCACCGAAGAACACTCGCGCCGGGTCTTGGACGCCGCAAGGAACAAGGGACTGGCAACCAAGGTCCACGGAAACCAGCTGGGTCCAGGGCCGGGCGTGAAGCTGGCCGTAGAGTTCGGCAGCCACTCGGTAGACCACGTGAATTACCTGGACGAACAGGACCTCCATGCGCTCGCCGGAAGCTGGGCTGGCTGGGACACTGCAACAAGAACAGGGACTGCGGGCACCGTCGCCACCTGCTTGCCCGCCTGCGACCTGTCCACAAGGCAACCGCTGGCCCCGGGCCGTGCACTGCTCGATGCAGGCGTGCGAATCGCACTGGCAAGCAACTGCAATCCGGGTACCAGCTACACGAGCAACATGAACTTCTGCGTGGCTACCGCAGTGCTCCAAATGGACCTGACCCTGGCTGAAGCCATCGAGGCGGCAACCTACGGAGGGGCGCTCGCGCTGGGCGTTGCCGACCAAGTGGGATCTATTGAGATCGGCAAGCGCGCGGATCTGCATGTTCTTGACGCGCCAGTTGCTGCGCATCTGGCGTACCGTCCTGGGATGAACTTGACCCACAGCGTGTATCGGGCCGGCAAAGCGATCTAGAGCTATGTGAGAGCCCATCCAAAATTTGTCTGGATCGCGCGCGCCCAGGGAAGGGGGATAGGGGCGGCAGGGATCCGGCCGCAAGGATTCTTCGGCCCCGAGCCGTGCTGCGGATTGAAGCAGTCCAAGCCGTAAGCAAAACTAGGACTCTGTATTCTGTCCGACTGCTCGATGGAAGCGATGAGAAGCCTTCAATGCCTGCCCCTGCTGGCCACGCAGGTCCGGTACTCCCAATTCCCGACGACTGGTGGCGGCTTCTGGTGAGATCGAGGCAAGCCTCCGTGCCTTCCCGGACTGGTAGCTTCCTAGCGCTGGGAAATTAGCGTCTCGTGCCCGGAGCCATGGGCAATTCTCCCGCTTGGCTCAGCACAGTTCTGCATGGGGATGCCCACTGTCCCAATGTCACTGAGAATAAAAGAGGCTTGCCTGCGGCTCGTGGAAACCGATTAAACGGCAGCTGCTCTTGCAAAGTCAGTTGGCTACGAAACAGCGGTCGCATTTAGGCAGCGATTCCAGGCCTTGAAAAGCTTGCCGCCTGTTGAATACCTGGCGGCGTTTCGCAAATAGCCACGAGGCTAGGAGGGCAGAATGAATATTCCATCGGGGCTCTCGAATCCTGAACGCTGACCGGTGCGCGCGTACACGCTCACCGACCATTGGGAGCCAGAACGGTAGGGAGCCAAATGCCAGTCGGCGAATCGCTGCACGAGCTGCAGCGAGGTTCCTTCGCGAAGTTCGTCCTGGTCTTCCGGTCCGCCGTTGGCATGGCGGGTGGTTCCGACAACGAGTACGCCCGAGACGCTGAGCACCTGATCGGCTAAGTTGAAAACGCCTCGCAGTTCATCGCGAGAAATGAAAGCAGGCACATTACCGGTCAACAATATGGCGTCGTACGTCCTTGGCAGGTCATGCTCGTCCAATGAGCCCAGGGCCAGCTGGTTCGCCGATTGCTGCCGGAACCAGCTCCCGTCGAATAGCTCTGCAGCTACATCCAGCACTTGGGGTGTGGGATCTATGCCGTAGCCACGGTGTCCCAAGCGGCGCAAGGCGTTGACGGTGTTGCCTACCCCGCAACCGATATCGAGAATTCGTGAATTGCGGCGGCAGAGCATGTCGGTGAAACGGGCGACTACTTCCAAATCAGTGCCGTCAAGGGTCTGAGCACGCATCTTCGCTGCGTATGAATCGTAGTCGGGGCCCATGTCCACAGTTTTGCATAGGAACGAGAGGTGAGCGACTTGTTTGCGCTAGCAGGCAAAAAATATAGCTCCGGATTAGGCATTCATGATAAACAGGACCTATGGCTAATACTGCTTTCAAGGGAACCCCTGTACAGACTATTGGTGATCTGCCGGCCGTTGGCTCGCAGGCTCCAGCTTTCACTCTCACCGACACCGGCCTTGCAGATGTCACCAGCGAATCGCTGGCTGGCCGTCGCGTTGTCCTGAACATCTTCCCGTCGGTTGATACCGGCGTTTGCGCTGCCAGCGTGCGTCGCTTCAACGAATTGGCTGCTGGCCTGGAGAACACGACCGTGGTGTGCGTTTCTGCTGACTTGCCATTCGCACTGGGACGCTTCTGCGGTGCCGAAGACATCGAGAACGTTACCGCTGCTTCGGTCTTCCGTTCCGACTTCGGTTCGGACTATGGCGTGACCCAGGTTGACGGTCCACTGGCTGGCTTGCTGGCCCGTTCGGTTGTTGTCCTGGATGAAGACGGCCAGGTTGTTTACAGCCAGATCGTCCCGGAGATCACCACCGAGCCGGACTACGATGCAGCCATCTCAGCACTGAACTAGATATTGTTTGCACCGGAAACGGTGCATGAAAGCCCGCTTGAAAATTTTTCAGGCGGGCTTTCTTTATGCCCAAGCCAGTAATCCCATCGGTCGATCAAGCCCCATCTCACGTGGCTCGTGGTGGGAACACATTTCGCAGGGGTTGAACATCAGTGGACCGGCTATCGGACGAGCAGAATCTGCATGCCCGAAATAGCACGGTAATTTCCGCTCTGACTATCTAATTCCCAGCAATAGTCGATTGCCGCCCCGCTTTTGGGTGCGGTCTGCCATTAACGGGAATTGGAGAATTTCTGGGCAGGCATTCTCAAGACGGGTTTCTCACCCTATACTCGAAATAGATTGTTTCTGACTGATATCGCCGAGAAATAATCACAAAACATCAATCCTGATCTGTCGGGCACTGCATGCCAAAAGGAGCAAACGCATGAGCGAGCGAACCGTGCTAGGCGCACATATGGAAGAAGAGCTGGTCTCGCAACCAGAGATGTGGCGTCGTGCAGTAGCGCAGCAACAGCGCGAAAACCTGTTGCCGGCCAAGGGCGCGAAGGTTGCCGTAGTGGGATGCGGGACATCATGGTTCATGGCTGAAGCCTATGCCGCGGCGAGAGAAGCAGCAGGCCACGGTGTGACTGATGCCTTCGCCGCATCTGAAGCGCGTATCGCTACGCGTGACTACGATGCCGTGGTTGCGATTACTCGTTCGGGCACCACCTCTGAAGTGCTCCAACTGCTGGCCGAACTCGATGACAGCATCCACACCGTAGGCATCATCGGGGACGTGGCCTCGCCGATAGTGGACAGGCTCGATGCCGTGATTCAGCTGCCTTATGCCGATGAGCAGTCCGTCGTCCAGACGCGTTTTGCTACCACTGCCCTGGCTTATTTGCTCTCCAGCGTGGGGGAAAAGCTGGATCACGCAATGACCCAAGCCGAAGCGCTGGTGAACTCGCCAACACCACAAGAACTAGTGGACGCAGAACAATTCACCTTCCTTGGACGGGGAGTCTCCGTGGGCCTGGCCCATGAAGCCGCCTTGAAAATGAGAGAGGCTGTCCAAGGGTGGACCGAAGCCTACCCTGCAATGGACTACCGTCACGGGCCGATCGCCATTGCCGCGCCCAACCGAGTGACGTGGATGCTCGGCGAACAGCCCGAGGACCTGGATATCCAGGTGCGCAGCACTGGCGCCATCTACATCAATGAAGACCGTCACCCGTTGGCCGAGCTTGCCTACATTCACAGGGTCACCCTGGACCGGGCGCGTGCCCGGGGGATGGACCCGGACCACCCGCGCAACCTCACGCGCTCGGTGATTCTGGAAGGCTGAGTACTCAGCCATGTTAAAGCGATATCTGCTCTTCGATGTCGGCGGCACCGACGTTAAAGCCGGGCTGGCCACAGAAGAAGGAGAAATTCTCCGGGTACTGCGAGAACCTACGCGCAAGGCATCCCCGCAGCTTGCCGCCCAGGTACTCGTTGACCAATTGCTCGGGCTCGCAGCCAAGCTCTGTGAAGCGAATAACCAGCAGCCGGCGGCAGCGGGCCTGGTGGTCTGCGGATTGGTAGACCCGGTTACCGAGATGGCATTGTTCTCAGCGAACCTCGGCTGGCGCGATGTTCCGATGAAGCGGCTGGTCTCTGACGCGCTCGGACTGCCTGTGGGCTTCGGGCATGATGTGGCTTCGGCTGCCCGAGCAGAATTGGAGTTAGGAAGCGGCTCACACGACGACGCACTGCGGCGCAACAGCACCATTTTGATCATAGGAACCGGGATTGCGTCGGCCTTGGTGGTCGACGGACGTCTCTTGGAAGCTGGCGGTTACGCAGGGGAACTGGGGCATGCGCCGGTCCCTGGAGGCCTGCTCTGTGCTTGCGGTGCCACAGGCTGCCTGGAAACCCTTGCCTCGGCCGGTGCCATCGCACGAAGGTATGAACAAGCCACGGGAACCTCGGCCGGTGCCAAAGAAGTCTTCGCCGCCCGGGCCGCTGGAGACGCCAAAGCGGCAGCGATCATTGCAGAGGCCATTGAGGCTCTGAGCTTCACGCTGGCTCAACTATGCTCATCAACCGCGCCAGAAGGAATCATCATTGGCGGAGGTTTGGCTCAAGCCGGGCCATCGTTCTTTGCCGAGATAGAACAATCGCTAGAACGGCGATTATCTTTCCAACGCAGACCGCGGATGGTTCCGGCTCGGCTTGGCGCGGACGCAGGGTTGCAAGGTGCCTTGCTGCTCGCCCGCCAGGCAACACGTCCCCGGGCAGGGCGCCACCCATGATTCTTAGCTTCACGCCGAATCCGGCCATGGACGAAACCTACTTGACCCCGAATTTGAAGCTGGACTCCAGCCACAGGGTCACGCTGCAGCATCGACAAGCAGGTGGCAAGGGGATCAATGTCGCCAAGGTACTGCACTCCCAGGGCCTTAACGTCGAAGTCATATGTCCGCTGGGTGGCAGCCTTGGAGAGCAATTCGCTGTCGAATTAAGGCAGCAGGGCATTGCGATCAAGCCGGTTCGCACTTCTGCTCCCACCCGCCGCTCCATGGCTTTCCATGACGCGGAGTCCGACATTACGAGCATTTTCAACGAAACCGGTACTGCGCTGGCAACTGCCGACTGGTCGCGTATAGAAAGCGAGTTCCAGGCCTTGCTTTCGACAGCGAGCGCGGTGGCCATCTGCGGATCCTGGCCACCGGGAACTCCCAGGGAGACAATCTGCAGGCTCATTGGCCACGCCACCGGCCAAGGACTGTGGACTGTGGTGGATACCAGTGGGCCAAACCTGCTGCTCGCTGCCAAATGCGGGGCGGTTCTCAAGCCCAACGATCATGAGCTGCGCGAGGCCACCGGTTGCGCCAGCATAGGTGAGGGAGCGCGAGAATTGCTGCGTCTTGGCGCTCCGGAAGTCTATGTCAGTGCCGGGGCCCAAGGGCTGTACCACTTCACCAGGGAAACACCGCTGGTCGCCCATGCCAAACTCAACCGAACGTTGTCCGGGAACCCAACTGGGGCAGGGGATTCGGCCGTGGCCGCTATCGCCTCGGGGTTTGTGCAGCTGCTGAACCGGGAAGCGATCTTGCGACGGGCTGTCGCCTGGTCCGCGGCTACGGTACTCATGCCAACTGCAGGGAGCCTGTCACCCCAGCACATCGAGCTGGCTAGAGACACCAAGTACCGCATTATCCCTGCGAACGAACAAATCTAAGGAGCACGACCATGCCATTGGTTCCCACCAGCCAAATTATGGATCAGGCAGTAAAGCAACGCCGAGGCCAAGGAGCTTTTAATGTTATTCACCTCGAGACCGCCCAAGCCATAATCGGTGGAGCTGAGCAGGTCGGGTTGCCGGTGATCTTGCAGATTAGCGAGAATTGCGTGAAATACCACGGTGGACTCCACGCGATTGCCGCTGCAACACTGACATTGGCCGAATCTGCCGAAGTCCCGGTGGCTGTGCATCTGGATCATGCCGAGGATGAATCGCTGGTATACCAGGCAATGGATCTGGGATTTGGATCGGTCATGTTCGACGGCGCCAAACTGCCCTTTGAGCAAAACGTTGCAGCCACCATACGAGTAGTGGAAGCCGCCCATCGCCAAGGGGTCTACGTCGAGGCAGAACTTGGAGAAATTGGCGGAAAGGACGGTGCCCACGCCCCTGGGGTACGCACCGACCCTGTCGAAGCACGGCATTTTCATTCTCTGACAGAGGTTGATGCCCTCGCCGTGGCCGTCGGTTCCTCGCACGCCATGCTTGAGCGATCTGCAAGCCTGGACTTGCCACTGATTGAGCAGCTTTCATCAACGCTGGCCATACCAGTGGTGCTCCACGGGTCATCCGGGGTCGCCGACACTACGCTGGTCAAGGCGATTAACTCCGGCATGCGCAAGATTAATGTTTCCACGCACCTGAATGGATTCTTTACCCGTGCCGTGCGTGATTGGCTCGAAGCCAATCCTGATGCCGTTGACTCACGCAAATATGTCGGCGCTGGCCGCACAGCCTTGGCCTCAGAAGCGGCCCGCCTGCTCCGCCTCTTTGCCTTGCTTGAGCACTAAACTGGCAAAGAAGCATGCACTAATGATTACTTATGAGCTTTTTCGAACAAGTTAAATCTCTAAATATCAAACTTCTCTTGACCTGTGATCCGTAACACTTCATACTTTTTAGTGAATCTGACTTTTCTTGATTTATATCGGCAAGAAAAGTCACGAATTATTCACACTTGCATCGATGCAAAGCATCACAGCGATGAGGAGCAACCATGAAACGTACGACGCGAACCGGGGTTCTCGCCCTTTCAACAGCCGCGGCATTGCTACTGACCAGTTGCGGTTTTTCTGATAATGGTGGCGGATCCGCGGATGCTTCAGGTGGCACTACGACCTTGAACATGCTCGTACCGACATACTCGGAGGGGACCAAGGGCCTCTGGGAAGGCGTAATCGCTGACTTCGAAGCCGAGCACGAGAACATTGACGTCAATCTCGAAGTCCAGTCTTGGGAAAACATCGAGGGTGTGCTGAAAACCAAGTTGCAGGGTGGACAAGCTCCTGACATCTACAACGGCGGAGCCTTCGCGGAGTTCGCTGCCGAGGGCCTGCTTGCACCGGCAAGTGACATTGCCTCGCAGGAAACCATCGATGATTTCCAAACGACTTTTGCGGACGCGGAGAAGTTCGAAGGCACCCAATTCGGTTTGCCATTGATCGCTTCGGCCCGGGCTTTGTTCTACAACAAGGCCCTGATGGAAGAAGCCGGCGTTGATGCCGTTCCTACCACCTGGGAAGAACTCCATGATGCATCGAAGCTGATCAGCGAGAAAACCAAGGCCGATGGTTACGGGATGCCCCTGGGCAGCGAGGAAGCCCAGGGCGAATCGCTGATCTGGTTCGCCGGAAACGGTGGCAGTTTCGGAGACTCGCAGAAGATCTCGGTGAATACGCCGCAAAACCTCGAAGCGGCCGAGTTCATGAAGAAGATGGTAGACGACGGTGTCACCCAGAATGATCCCGGTGCCACACAGCGTACCCCGATGCTCAACACGTTCGTCCAAGGCAAGCTCGGCTTCGCCTACGCGCTGCCGCAGACAATCGGGCAGATTGAGGACGAGAACCCGAAGCTGGACTACGGTGTGGCTGCCGTGCCGACGAAATCCGGTGAGCCTGCAACGCTGGGTGTTGCCGATCGCTTGATGTCCTTCAGGAATGACGGCAGCAAGTCTGGTGCCGTCAAAGAATTCATGGACTACTTCTTCTCCGCTGACGTCTACACCGATTGGGTGAGCACCGAAGGATTCTTGCCAACGACGAAGTCCGGCTCCGAGAAGATGGCTGGAGACGAAACACTCACGCCATTCCTGGACATGTTGCCTAACGCGGTCTTCTACCCGACGACAAACCCGGCATGGAACGCCACCGATGGTGCATTCAAGTCACTGATGGGCGAGTTGGGGACCGGCAAGTCTGCTCAGGAAGTACTCGAGAGCATCCAAGCCAAGGCCGACGCCGCAAGCTAGGAACTGCTACCGGAAGCATTCCACGGCAGGCCCGGCGTAACACTGCCGGGCCTGCCGTGCTGGACAACCGAGAATCTCCGGTCCCAGGGTTACCTGGCCGAACGCAACGAAAGCGAGCCGACTATGAGCTCCGTACTGCCAGCCACGAACCGGGCCCGGCGCACCCGCCGCCGAGGCACGGATTCCCAGACATTCTTGTCTTCTTTGCCATGGATTGGGCCGGCACTCTTGCTGATCCTGGCCATCGTGGTGTTCCCCGCCGGCTACATGATCTACAACTCGACCAGGAAGATCTCTTCGGTGGGAACCGATCTTGAATCGGCAGGCCTGGAGAACTTCGTGACCATCTTCCAAGACCCGGTCTTGCCCCGCGTTTTGCTCAACACCGTTCTCTGGGTGGTGTCGGTGGTGGTCATTACCGTGCTGCTGTCACTGGTCCTGGCCCAGTTCTTGAACAAACCCTTCCCTGGACGCACCATCGTCCGGATGGCGGTTATCGTCCCATGGGCCGCCTCAGTAGTCATGACCACCACAGTTTTCTACTACGGGCTGGATCCGAACTACGGCATCTTCAACCACTTCTTTGTTCAACTCGGCTTGATGGATGAAGGCTACGGATGGACCAAGAACGCCGTTCCCGCCATTGCCGTTTCGGTAGTTGTGGCCATCTTTGTTTCCATCCCTTTTACGACCTACACCCTGCTGGCCGGGTTGCAAGCAATCCCGCAAGAAACTTTGGAAGCAGCCCGCGTAGATGGAGCCGGTAGATGGAAAACCTACCTGTTGGTGATCATTCCCCAGCTGCGATCCGCGCTGGCCGTCTCGGTGCTGATCAACATCATCAACGTCTTCAATAACTTGCCGATATTGAAAGTGATGACCGGATCCATCCCCGGCAACAGCGCAGACACGCTGATGACCTACATCTTCAAGGTGCTGCAATTCGACCGCCGACTGGATCTGTCTTCGGCACTTTCGGTTGTGAATTTCGCAATCGTGCTGGTGATTGTGGCGATCTACGTGAAAACCGTCAAACCCATGCAGGAGATCTAGCCGTGGCATTTTTGGTAACCGAAGATCGAGCCGCGAAGAAGACTGTCATCGGCCGGATGGTTGTAGGCTTCGCGGTAGTCATTATCTTCCTCATTCCCTACGGCACGATGCTGATCGGGTCGCTGAAAACCCAATCCGAAATCCTGGCTATCCCGCCAAAATACCTGCCGCAGGATGGCGCGCGGTTTTCCAACTACATCACCATGTGGGAGACCCCGGAAACTCCGGTGCCCTACAACTTGATCTCCACCATCGTGATCGCGGTTTTCGCCACCTTGCTGGTACTGCTGGTCGCGACCCCGGCCGCCTACTACACCGCCCGCTTCAAGTTCCCGGGCAAGATGGTATTCATGTTCTTGGTGATTGTCACGCAGATGCTGCAGCCTGCCGTGCTCACCGCAGGTTTGTTCAAGCAGATGCTGGCTTGGAATCTGAACGACACTTGGCTGGCAATGATCCTGATCAATGCCGCCTTCAATCTGGCCTTCGCGGTGTGGATCATGCACTCGTTCTTCGCAGGGGTGCCACGCAGCATCGATGAAGCCGCACAGATTGACGGGGCTGGAAAGCTGCGGGTGCTGTTCACCATCAACCTTCCACTGGTTTGGCCGGGTATTGTCACGGCAGTGATCTTCACTTTTGTTTCCTGCTGGAATGAATTCGCTGCCTCGCTGGTGATCCTCTCCACCGCCGAGAACCAACCGTTGAGCGTTGCGTTGACCAAGTTCGTTGGCCAGTACTCCACTGCATGGCAATACGTTTTCGGAGTATCCATTGTGGCCATCGTTCCGGTGATCGTGCTCTTCGCATTGATCGAGAAGCGGCTGATCGGCGGCCTGGCTGCCGGTGCGGTGAAATAGCCGTGGGCACGGCGTTGCCGGCGCTGGAAATCGTGGCCACGTCTGGTGCATGCGCCCAACGGGCAACGCGGGCCGGAGCCGATCGGCTCGAAGCCTGCCAAGCACTGGAACTAGGCGGGCTCACACCAAACCCTGAAGCGCTCGAGCAGATCCTTGAGCATCGGCCTCCACGAGGGGTGCACGCACTGCTGCGCAGCCGTCCGGGAAATTTCCGCTACACCACCGAGGAAGCTGCGCTCATGGAGAGGCAAGCTGCACGCCTTGCTGTCGCGGGGGTAGACGGGATAGTGCTCGGTGCGCTGGATCCACGCGGGGCACTGGACTTGGCCATGATGCGGCACTGGGCCGAGGCCGCCCTGGCGGTGAACCAGAGGCTGGAAATCACGGTGCACCGGGCCATCGATGCCAGCAGAGACCCAGTGGGGGAACTTGCCAGGCTTCTGGATTTCCCGGCTCACCGAGTGCTCAGCAGCGGCGGGAGAAGAACCGTTGGCCAGGGCATGGCCACGATCGAGGCCATGGTTCAAGCCGCCGGCAGCCGGATCGAGATCATGTGCGGTGGCGGGCTGCAGGCAACAGATATTGAATCCGTACGCAGACTGGGAGTCGCAGCCGTTCATTCTTCTGCCAAGACCCGCTATGCCGATACCATCGAAGTATCTGAGCAACAGGTGCGCCAACTGCGCTGCACGCTTGATGAACTGGAAAATTAAGGAGCGCGCACGATGAAACGCGAGGAACGGCAGAACCAGATCCTCGATCTGCTGGCCAGCCGCGGCCAGATCGATGTGGAGGAAGTCGTCAAGCAGCTGGGTACCAGCCCGGCCACGGCGCGCCGGGACCTGGACGCATTGGCCGCCGCATCACTGCTTACCCGCACTCACGGAGGTGCGGTCTCCAACTCGGTGGCCTACGACTTGCCTTCCCGCTACCAGCGCGATAGCAATGACCGCGCGAAGGCGCAAATCGCGAAGCTGGCAGCCGACATGGTCTCGCAGAATATGGTCATCGGATTATCCGGGGGAACCACCACCAAGGCGATCGCCAGCGAGCTGAGCCTGCGTCAAGACCTGGTGGGTGAACCGGGCCGGGTCACGTTGACCGTGGTCACCAACGCCGTGAATATTGCCTCGATGCTGGCCGTCCGCCCGCATATCCGGGTGATGGTTACTGGCGGCGTGCTCAACGACCGTTCTTACGAGCTGGTTGGTCCAATGGCGCAGTCCTCTCTGGCAAAGATCACCATTGACTTGTCTTTTGTCGGAATCAACGGGTTGGATCCCGAAGTCGGTCCGATGGTCAGCGATGAAATGGAAGCGGCAGTCAATGAGCAAATGATCCGGCAATCGAGCAGCAGCTACCTGGTGGCTGATTCATCGAAGATCGGCAGGCGCTCGTTTGTCATCTTGGATCGCCAGAACCTGACCGGCATCATCACGGACAACGACGCTACAAGCGAGCAACTGGGTGCCTTGGCCAAGGCCGGCATGCGTGCAGCCATGGACGTGGCGGAATATCGGCCCGAGGAGAAATCCTAGCTGCGCTGGGACTGCCCTCCGAGCCGCTGGGCCGGTCGGCGTTTGTGCTTGCGGAACCAAAGGATGCCAAGCACTATCTTTTCCGATGGTCTGCGGAGGTCCTTTCAAAGCAGCGCGCGCAACAAGCCGGGCCGGCCGCACAGGTCAAAGCGAGGTGCCCAGGCTTTCAAGCAACGTCCGGCTTCGCGCGAGGAAGAGCTGTTCACGATTGCTATCGGGAGACACGGAGTTGAATACCCCGGCGAGCATCACCGCAGCATCCAATCTCAGCACAGTCCACGCTGCCGAAGTGTCGTTGAAACTGCCGCCATTTGCGGTATATGCAGTACGCAAGCGCTCGTTGTCCAAACCGTTTTCGGCAATGGCAGCGTATTCCTCGATACGTGCCAGTTCCATCTCCGGGGAAGCGCAGAGGGCATTACTCCAATCGAATATGGCCAGGGGCATTCCAGCCAGAACACGAACGTTCTGCCTACGGATATCCAGATGCAACAGGCTGCGCCGGTGCAAGGATCTTTCGAGAAGGGCACGCAACACGTGGGCCGATGGCAAGGCTGGCATCGAATGCTGGCGGGCTAGCTTCGCGTAGCGGTCAGTGATGCGCTGGGCAACCGTCGCATAAATTGTGCCGGCCTGACTGCCTTCGTCGTCGAAAGCGAGCGGCGGAAGTTCGTGCAAAGAAGCCAGCAACGAGCCCAATGCGTGAGCGTCCACTGGCGAGCCGTCATCTTCGACGACTTCGGTGATCAACACCGGGTACCCATCTTGATCAACGAGATCACTTGCCCGTGCGCTGGGCAACCCATGTTGTTGAGCCCAGAGGCTGCAGTGCAATTCCTTGATCTGAAGGCTGCTGGCCGAAATCTGCGGATTGTTGCTGGTGTTGTAGACCCGCATTCGAGGGACGCGGTAGCCCTCGTAGCGGGTCCCGCGCAGTGAGCTGTAAAAAAGGAATTCGGTGCCTTCCCCGGTTAGTGCCAGCTCGCGTGCGCCACGGCGGGCGGCTAGCCTGGCAGCGACCTGATGGGGCTCGTAAATATGCGTCCTAGCCATTGATTGACTGCGCAGCGGAGAGGATGCGCGGACCAATCTTGCGCATGAGCTTGCCCATCTTCGGGTTGTCGGTGCGCGAGAGCGTATCCGATAGCCGTTCAAGACTCATCAGGCCCAACCAGATTTTGGCCCGGTATGCTTCCTCGGCGCTGGGAGCAATCAAATCCGCCATTTCCAACCCATGCCACAGGCTCAGGTAAGCGGTGTTCAAAGCCGGGTCCCACGCAGCGGCCAGGTCCCAGTCCAAGATGCCAACCAGTTTCTCGCCGATCCAATGCATGTTGTGGCCGGCCAAATCGCCATGAACCAAGCCCGCAGGAACCTGCGCCAGGAAATCGAGCTGGGCCCAGAGCTCGGTAGCAGGCCCTCGCAGTTCCTCGGGCAGCGCATCGAAGCATTGCTGCTGCCTGGCCTGGGTCCATTCGCCACGGAATGAAAACGGTTTGGCCAGATGCTCGCTGATCGGCTCCAGCGGCAGCTCGGCCAAATCCTTGACCAGCTGTCCCAGCACCTTCGGATCCCCGTAATGCGGTTCATGGGCGCTGCCGGGGATGAAAGACATGGCCACGGAGCTGAGTCCGTCGACGTGCAGGATCTCGGAAACCGCCACCGGAATCTGGTAGTTGAGCTGGCCCTCCAGCAAAGACAGCAGCTTGACGGAACGGGGCATCTGTTCCGTGGCCGCTGGCGTGCGCGCCATGCGAATCACCGCTTGCGGATTGCCAATGACCACCTTGTGGAATTGTCCGCCTTCGTTCACCGCCGCGTCTTCCCAGGAAAGATCGGGGCAGAGCTGACGGGCAATCTGCAGTTCTCCAATGGTGGCAGGACGGCTCACTCGCACTCTTCTCGTTCAGCTTGCTGGTGGTCTCAACCTCAGGCTATCGCAGGTTTGCCACGTGGCTGCTCAGTACGCGCACAGCCAGATCAGCCTATGATCGGAAACGTGAACGCTGAACAAGTTAAGCAGACAGCAACCCGCAAGACCCTCAAATTCGAGATCGTCTTGGTTCTTGCCCTGTCTTTGGGACAAAGCGCGGTCTACTCGCTGCTGAGCTTTGCCGATAAGGTCACCCGGGCGCCACTGCGCGAGCAGACTACATCCTTGAACAACCCGCTGAGCACCCGCGAGTTCTTTGATTTCTCCTACCAGCTGCTGGACATCTTCTTTGCATTGGTACCCGTCGTGCTGGCGCTCTACCTGATGAAGCGCACGACCGGACGAACTATCCGGGACATCGGTTTCGATATGCGCAAGCCGGGCAAGGACGCACTGCTCGGGGCGGGGATGTTCTTGGCCATGGGAGTGGGAACGCTGGGCGTCTATGCCGCTGGACGGGCACTGGGCGTCACCACAGCACTGTCAGCAGCGAATCTAGGCGATTATTGGTGGAGCGTTCCCGTGCTTCTGCTGTCGGCTGCACGTCATGCAGTCCTCGAAGAAGTGCTGATGCTCGGATTCCTGTTCACCTACGCCAAGAAATTGAAGCTGGGCTTGTGGAGCACCATTATTGGTTCTGCGATAATCCGAGGCAGCTACCACCTCTACCAGGGGGTGGGGCCGATGATCGGCAATATGCTCATGGGCGTCGTCTTCGGCTGGGTATACCAGAAGTACGGGCGGGTGATGCCGCTGGTTATCGCGCACTTCCTGCTTGATGCCATCGGCTTCGTGGGATACGCCTTGGTCGGGCCGGCCATCGGAATCGGCCAGTAGCGCCGGTAAGCTGAGCCAATGCAGATTACCGTGCTGCGCGAGGAGGACCTTCGCCAAGCAGTTGAATTGTGGGAAGCAACTGGGCTGACTCGTCCGTGGAATGATGCGCTCGCCGACGCCCGACGGGCTTTGGCCGAGCCTACTTCCACGGTGCTGTCCATCGTTGAGAACGATCAACTCATGGCTACTGCGATGGTTGGCCATGATGGCCACCAAGGTTGGCTCTACTATGTTGCGGTGGATCCGTGCCGGCAGGGCAACGGCCTGGGAAGGGCGCTGGTGGATGCCGCTGTCCTGTGGCTGCGGGATCTCGGCGTGCCCAAGGTGCAGCTCATGGTCCGCGAGGAGAACTCTGCCGTCATCGATTTCTATGAACGGCGGGGCTTCGAAGACCAGCACGTCGCGGTCCTGGGGAAGCGGCTGGACCGGCCTTAAGGAAAAGAAAGTAGGTGGGGACGCCATTGTCCCCGCCTACTTGCGATCTCTGCGGAACTGTTTACAGCACCACGGTTCCGGACTCGGTCTCAAAGGTAACCGACATGATGCCCGGAGTGCCATTCGGCGCTTCATATTGCATGGTGACAGCGCCCAAATTGACGTTCTGCGGCTGGCCCAGCCAATCCAGCACCCGTTCACGCGAGCCGGCGATGGCGATCTGGCTGATGGCGCCGGCAGGTTCCAGCGCCTTGGATGGATGCAGCTCCTCGGATCCTTCATCCCAGGAAATCAGGTACGGGCACTGCGGATCGGCGATCAGGCCCTTGATGCCAATCTGCTGCCAGGTCAGTTCGCGGCCATCAGGGAACTTCCGGTTGCCCGGCACCGACTTGCGGCCCAAGCGGTCTTCGGCACTGGATAGATCTTCCACCGAGACGCACCAGCCCATCCAGCCGCCGCCGAGCTCCGAACGGGCGCGAACCGCCTGTCCGAAGGGTGCCTTGTCGCTGGCCGGGTGGTTCAGGACTTCAACCACCTCCAGGTACTGGCCATGCTTGAGCGGGAAGATGACATTGCGTGTTCCGAATCGTGGATGCACGCCGCCCTTGACGAATTCCAGTCCAAGGGACTCGGAGATTCTTTCAGCGGTTGGCAACAGCCCGTCCGGGCCGCATGCATAACTTACGTGATCTAGCCTCATCATGTGCCCATCATGGCAACATGTGATGCGAGTCTCTACTTAGGCACACCTAAGTGCCGTGATGCTATCGAATACTCTGCGATGAACCTGCAATATTCGCGAAATATGACCGATTGAGTCCAATCACCAGCCCTTGCGTTGCAAAGATCTTCGGTTTTCGGGCAAACTGGTACCAGGTCATGAGTCCCAGTAACAAGCCCCGGCTTACTGGGCGGCAACCCTCCAACCGCGGTGGGGTGCCCCGGGTGAAGACCTGGCCCTTGAACGCACAAGGCATCAAGGACAAGCGCGGGTTACCCCTGGAAGTTCTCTCGATATGGTGCTTCCTGTCGGTGTCTTTTCAGTGGCGTACCCCCATAGTCATGAAACGCTATTTGGAGGAAACCATGAGCAATAACTGGTCATTTGAAACCCGTCAGATCCACTCCGGCCAGACCCCGGATCCGACGACCGGGGCACGGGCTCTCCCGATTTTCCAAACCACCTCTTTCGTCTTCCCCAGCGCCCAGAGCGCTGCTGCACGTTTCGCGCTGCAGGAACTGGAGCCGATCTACACCCGTATCGGCAACCCGACCACCGACGCGGTGGAAACCCGCATCGCTGACCTGGAGGGCGGCGTTGGAGCACTGCTGCTCTCCTCGGGACAGGCTGCCACCACTTTCGCCATCTTGAATTTGGCCGAAGCCGGCGACCACCTGGTGGCCAGCCCCAGCCTGTACGGCGGAACCCAGAACCTGCTCAAGCACACACTCAAGCGCCTGGGCATCGAGGTCACCTTCGTTTCCGACCCGGACAACCTGGATGATTGGCGCGCCGCGGTGCGTCCGAACACCAAGGCCTTCTTCGGGGAAACCATCTCCAATCCGCGACAGGACGTCCTGGACATCGAGGGCATCTCGGCGATCGCCCACGAAGCTGGCGTGCCGCTGCTGGTGGACAACACCCTGGCCACCCCGTACTTGATCCGCCCGATCGAGTGGGGCGCGGATATCGTGATCCATTCAGCCACCAAGTTCCTCGGCGGACACGGCAGTGCCATTGCCGGTGTCATCGTGGACTCGGGCAACTTCGACTTCGCCAAGGACGCCGACCGCTTCCCGGGCTTCAACACCCCGGACGAGTCCTACAACGGCCTGGTCTTCGCCCGCGACCTGGGTGTCAACGGCATCCTGGGCGCCAATCTGGCCTACATCCTCAAGGCCCGCGTGCAGTTGCTGCGCGATTTGGGTTCCTCGGTTGCGCCGTTCAACGCGTTCTTGATCGCACAGGGCCTGGAAACCTTGTCGCTGCGCATTGAACGCCACGGCCAGAATGCCGTAGAAGTTGCCAACTGGCTCGAAGCCCGCGAGGAAGTGCAGAAGGTCGCCTACGCAGGCCTGAAGTCCTCGCCTTGGCATGAGCGTGCGCAGAAGTACAGCGATCAGGGCGCCGGCTCGATCATCGCGTTCGAACTGGAGGGCGGTTCGGAAGCCGGCCAGGCCTTCGTGGACGCACTGGTATTGCACTCCAATGTCGCGAACATCGGCGACGTGCGCTCATTGGTCATCCACCCGGCCTCCACCACCCACGCCCAGCTCTCCGAAGCTGAGCAGGTTGCGGCCGGCGTGAGCCCGGGACTGGTGCGGCTGAGCGTCGGACTGGAGAATATCAAGGATATTCTGGCCGATCTGGAACTGGGCTTCCAAGCAGTTGCAGCCCTCGAGAACAAGGAACTGCAGGAAACCCTCTAGGCATGGCATCCATTGTGACTACTGAAGATACTCTGCGCGCCGAAGAGCTCGCCGGCGGGCAAGACGGCATTTTGCGCCGTAAGTCCGTGGGGGAGCACCACTTCGAATTCGGTGGATTCCTTCCGGACGTGGTGCTGGCCTATGAAACGTGGGGGACGCTAGCAGCTGATGGCTCCAACGCGGTGCTCGTGATGCATGCGCTCACCGGTGACGCCCACGTTGCGCAAGGCGATTCGCAAAGCGCCGGCTGGTGGGAAGAGCTCGTAGGCCCCGGCGCCACGGTTGACACCAATGAGTACTTTGTCGTGTCCATCAACATGGTGGGTGGTTGCAATGGTTCCACCGGCCCCTCGTCCTTGGGCGACCAGGGCCTGCCCTACGGTTCGAGCTTTCCCTTCGTCACCATCAAGGACTCGGTGCGCCTTGAAGCGCGGCTGGCCAAGCAACTGGGAATTGATTCCTGGCATGCGGTCATTGGCGGTTCGATGGGCGGTGCGCGCGCGTTGGAATACGCCGTCGAGTTCCCCGACCAGGTCAAGAATCTCGTAGTGATGGCCTCGAGCGCGCAGGCGACTGCCGAGCAAATTGCCTTTGCACAGGTGCAAACCCAATCCATCCGGTTGGACCCGCACTTCTGCAATGGCGACTACTACGGCAACGATGCCCGCCCGGACGCCGGTCTTGGCTTGGCTCGCCGCCTGGCCCACATCACCTATCGTTCCGAGGCCGAGCTTGAAACCCGTTTCTCGCGCAACCCGCAGGATGGCGAGAAGCCGACGGGTCTGCTCGAGGGGCCTCGCGGGCGGTACCAGGTGGAAAGCTATCTTGACCATCAGGCCAGCAAGCTGGTGAATCGTTTCGACGCCAACAGCTACCTGGTGCTCACCGAGGCGCTGATGAGCCATGATGTGGCTCGCGGCCATGAATCCCTGGAAGCCGCCTTGGCGCGACTGGCGAAGATCAACGTGGTGGTTGCCGCGGTAACCACTGACCGGTTGTACTTTCCTGAGCAGTCAGTGAAGCTGGCCTCGTCGCTGGCCAAGCCAAAACCGGTGCACTACATTGATTCGCCGATTGGCCACGATGGATTCCTGACCGACGCCACGCAGCTCGATGGCGTGCTTCGGACCTTGGTGTTCGGAGACTGAGCCCCGGAAGGGGCTCGGGAAGATTTCAAAGCCTGAAGCAGTTCCGCCAGTAATCGGTGGAACTGCTTCAGGCTTTTCGTGCCTACTTGGCGCTGTCGCCGGCGCCGAGCGAGTCGTTTGGCTTGGTCTGCGCAAACGGCGTGGCCGAGGGCCGTTTCGGGGTGATGCCGTCGCCGGAGGACTGGTGGCGCAGGCGGCGCAATACCCAGGGAGCAAGATGCTCACGCGCCCACTGCAGATCCTCCTTGCGGGCTTCCCTCCAGCTGCGTTCATCCACGGCCGGAACGATTTCGGTGTCCAGCGGATGCGCGACGTTCAGCGAGTCCAGTGCCATGGCGGCAATGCGCTGGTGCCCGGCGGGGGAGAAGTGCAGGCGATCCGGTGCCCACATCTGGGATTGGTGCAACTCCTGCAAGGCCCACATGTCCGCCACGATGGCGTCGTGGCGGGCGGCTACGGTGCGCACGTTTTCGTTGTAGATCGCCACCTTGCCTCGGATGCTTCCCAAAACCGGGGTATCGCGAATATCGGGCCCGGTGAAGAGCAAGAGCGTGGCGCCCGTATCGGTGAGCTTGGCTACCGCATTGTCGAGGATATCTGCAATCTTGTCTGGATCCCCGCCCGGGCGCAGGACGTCGTTGCCGCCTGCGCAGAGCGAGATCAGATCGGGCTTCAGGTCAATGCAGGGATCGAGCTGTTCGGCAACGATCTGGCCAATCAGCCGGCCTCGAATGGCGAGATTGGCATACGAGAAGTCCGGGACGGTGCGGCTGAGCTCATGGGCCAAGCGGTCGGCCCAGCCAAGGTGGCGGCCGGTGCTCGACGGGTCGGGGTCGCCGATGCCCTCGGTGAACGAGTCCCCAATGGCGACATAGCGGCGCCACGGATGCAGTGGGGCATTGGCGGATGTTGATGGTTCAGAAGCAGAATCGTTTGGCACGAATCTATTGTTACCAAAGGGTAACTTATAGTCAATCATTCCCGAGGATGATTCCATGAGCCGCCGTGCTAGTCACTCAAAGCGTCCCGGCGCGCCTGCAAGTACTCGTCGCGGGTAATGATTCCTCGCGAGTGCAGGGAATCGAGTTCGGCAAGCTTGTCCTCAAGGGATTTTTCCGGCGTCAGCATAGCTGAATTAGCGGCTCTTGCCATCAGTTCGGTTTCCAGGGTCAGCGGATCAAAACCGGCGCTCTTGGCTTTGCGGTAATTGCGCACCGCTACGAAGATGATCAATCCGATAACGGCGATAAAGAGCATGGCGAACAGGGGAGTGCCGACTGAAAATACGGTGTCCACGTTATCGAATAGGGACGAAGCGCTTCCCGGGTCCGGTTCGATGTACCCGAAACTATCGAGATCCTCTTGCAGCTGCCCCGGAATATTTTCGCTGTATTCAATTTCGTCCATGGCGCCTATTCCTAACTCTGTCACTGTCGCTGTCGCTGTCGCCGTCTCGTCCGGCGAGAGCGGCGTTCCGGAGGACCGTGAGGCCGTTGGTCCAGTTGAACACGAAAAGCTTGGAAAGCTAAGCAATTTTTACAAGATTTATAATCTTGTAACATGTCAACTGGATTTCCAGGCCTTGGAAGACCAAGGTTCCAGGACAGTGCCGGCCAACGCCTTCAGCAGATTCGACGGCGATTACGGGAAGTTCTGCTGTACCCGGGCGCTGCCATCGCCGGTGGACGGGGACTTGATGGAATCGGGCCGCGGAAGCGCAGAGCTAGCGAGGTCCTGTTCGATAGTCTTGGGGAACTATGACTATCCCGGACCAGGCTCCAGTGGCCATCATCTCCCGTAACGACGAATCCCGCCTTGGAACTCCGCTGCTGGTGTTCCTGCACGGCTATGGCTCGAATGAACAAGACCTCATGGGGCTCTCGCAGCATCTGCCCGAAGAGTTCACTTACCTCTCGGTGCGCGCACCGCTGCAAGCAGGCCCGGGGTACAGCTGGTTCCCGCTGACCCAGGAAATCGACTACTCCATCGAGTCGGTGGCACGCAGCGTCGAAGCGCTATGGGCATTGCTGGAACCGCTGGTAAAGCAGCACTCCTCGATCACCCTGCTCGGTTTCTCCCAGGGCATGGCCATGGCCACTTCATTGGCACGCTACCAGCCCGATTCCATTGAAGCCGTCGTCGGGCTCTCGGGCTTCGCCGTGGATCCCGGGCCCCTGGAAATATTCGACGACGCGAAGCTGGCAGAAAAGCCGCTGCCGCTGTTCTGGGGCCGCGACCTGGCTGACCCGGTAATCACCCGGGACAAGATCGAATACACCCTGGGATGGGTCCTGGGGCACACCGAATTGGCCAGCGAAACCTACCGGCAGATTGGCCATTCGGTGTGCATGGAAGAACTGCAGGATGTGGCCGAGTTCCTCAACAGGGTCGTCCTGGGGAAAAGCTGACTACTGCTGCGCGGTGACCTTCACGCATTCACCATTCACGCACACCACGTCGCCGGGGCGGATCTGCGCCCCGCGACGGGTGTCCACCTCTCCATTGACGGTGACGATTCCGTCGGAAATCATTTCCTTGGCGTGGATGCCATCCTCGGCCAGGGAGGCAAGCTTGAGCAACTGGCCCAAGCGGATGGACTCGTCGCGGATTTCTAGGTCAAAAGCTTCATTGGCACTCATGGCTTCCATTCTTCCCTAAATAAGTGCGCTGCATCGTAAGAATCGGCCAAAGGCGTGGAAGTTCACGTCGGCGTTACCTGATTCGGCTTCGTCTGCAGGCCGCGGAAACGATACCCTTGGAAGGTATGTATTTTTCTACGGACCGCAACCAGCGGCCTCGTAATTCCCATTGGAGTTGATATGGCGCCACAGTCCAAGCTAGACCAGGTTATTTCCCTCGCAAAGCGTCGAGGATTCGTTTTCCAGGCTGGTGAAATCTACGGTGGTTCCCGTTCGGCATGGGATTACGGTCCCCTGGGCACCGAACTGAAGGAAAACATCAAGCGCGAGTGGTGGCAGAACTTCGTTCGCGGCCGCGAGGACATGGTTGGCCTGGACTCGTCGATCATCTTGCCCAAGGCCGTCTGGGAAGCATCGGGCCACGTGGCCACCTTCACCGACCCGCTGGTCGAATGCATCCAGTGCCACAAGCGCCACCGCCAGGACCACCTGATCGAGGCTTTCGAGGCCAAGAAGGGCCGTGCGGCCAAGGACGGGATGAGCGAGATCGCCTGCCCTGACTGCGGCACCAAGGGCCAGTTCACCGAGCCGCAGATGTTCTCCGGCCTGATGAAGACCTTCCTGGGCCCAGTGGATACCGAAGCCGGCCTGGCCTACATGCGTCCGGAGACCGCCCAGGGCATCTTCGTGAACTTCGCCAACGTGCTCACCGCCTCGCGCAAGAAGCCGCCATTCGGCATCGGCCAGATCGGCAAGGCTTTCCGCAACGAAATCACCCCGGGCAACTTCATCTTCCGCACCCGCGAGTTCGAGCAGATGGAAATCGAGTTCTTCACCGCTCCAGAAGATGCCCCCGCCTTCTTCGACCAGTGGGTCAAGGATTGCTGGGCATGGTTCCTGGATCTGGGCATCAAGGAAGAGAACCTGCGCCAGTTCGACGTGCCAGAAGACGAGCGCGCGCACTACTCGGCCGGCACCATCGACTTCGAGTACCGCTTCGGCTTCCAGGGTTCGGAGTGGGGCGAGCTCATGGGCGTTGCCAACCGCACCGACTACGACCTGTCCAGCCATGCGAAGGCTTCGGGCTCCGAGCTGTCCTACTTCAACCAGGCCACCGGTGAGCGCTACACCCCCTACGTGATCGAGCCTTCCTTCGGCCTGACCCGTTCCATGATGGCTTTCCTGGTCGATGCCTACACCGAGGACGAAGCACCGAACACCAAGGGCGGCGTAGACAAGCGCACCGTGCTCAAGCTCGATCCGCGCCTGGCTCCGGTCAAGGCCGCGGTGCTGCCGCTGAGCCGCAATGAGAACCTTTCCCCGAAGGCCAAGGACCTGGCTGCCGAGCTGCGCAAGCGCTGGAACATCGACTTCGATGACGCCGGTGCCATTGGCCGCCGCTACCGCCGCCAGGATGAGATCGGCACCCCGTTCTGCATCACCGTGGACTTCGACACCCTCGAGGACCAGGCCGTGACCATCCGCGAACGCGACACCATGTCCCAGGAACGTGTTTCCCTGGACCAGGTCACCGCTTACCTTTCCGAGCGCCTGAACGGAGCCTAGAGCCCGATGAACGAACTGGAATTCCGCCTGTGGCGCTCCGGGGACGACCTCCAGCTGCTGCAGATCTTCGGCGACCCGCGTTCCCCGCAGGCCCACCAGGACCGCACCATGCTGCGCGAAAACAGCGATGCACCGTTCTCCCGCACGCTGGTAGCCACCGTTGACCAGGTGGCTATCGGCGCCGGCGTGGTGTTCGCTTCCTCGCTGCATCCGCAGCGCCTGTGGCTCTATGTCGAGGTAGCCGCCGAGCAGCGCCGGTCCGGCGTGGGCACCGCCCTGGTGGAACAGCTGCGCAAGCAGATTCCGGCCGGCCAGGCGCAGGAGCTCAAGGCCCGCTACACGGTGACCGCGGGCGATCCTGCTGCCGCGGCGGCTGGCTTCTGCCAGTCGCTGGGCCTGGGAGAAATCCAGGTCTCGCGCGATGTCATCCTGGAGCCGGGGGCTCTGGCTGAACCGGTTTTCGACACCAATGACCGGGTGATCGAGGACCTGTCCACCGGCAGTGTCGAGCTGACCCAGCTGGTGATGGATTTCTACAACGCGGTGCACACCGGTTGGGATCCAGCCAAGATGACCGTGGGTTCGGCGCAGCGCATGCTGCTCGACGAGCACACCGGCGCGCAGGGCGCCCTGGTGCTGCGCGACAAGCCGAAGCGCGAGGGCGGTGTTCCGCTGGCTTTCGCGGTCAGCTACGTGCCCGCCCGCGAGAACGCCCCGACCGACGTGCTGGTAGGCCACAACCCGGCCTTCAGCGATGACGAAGTGGCAGAAGCGGTGCGCGACATGGTCGCCATGCTGATCCACCAGTACCCGGTGAAGCTGGAAGTCGACTCGTCGATGTTCATCCTCTCCTCGCTGATTGATGCGTTGGCCGTGGTTGACCAGGCCACCGTCATATCCACGACGCATATCCTCGCCAGCGACGCGGCGAAGTAATGCCAGCAAGAACGGGACCCGCCTGGCGGGTCCCGTTTTTGCCATTCTGCACCAACCTCCACTTATTGAAAGAACTCCGTTGACCACCAGCACCACCATGACCGCGCAGGTCCGCTCCGGCGGAAAGATCCTGTTCATCCTGCTTGCCATCGCTTCGGGCCTGCTGCTGTGCGTGCAGTCTCGCATCAACGGGGCGCTGGGCGCGAAGCTGGGGGACGCCATCGCGGCATCAACCATCAGCTTCGGTGTCGGCTTGGCGGCATTGGTACTGCTGGCCATCTTTGTTCCCGCGGTGCGCGGCTCGGTGGCGCAAGTGCCGCGCGCCTTGGCCCAGGGCCGTTTCCCGCGCTGGTACCTGGTGGCCGGCGCGGTAGGTGCCCTGATTGTCTTCAGCCAGGCTGCAGCGGTGCCGCTCATTGGGGTGGCGCTGTTCACCGTCTGCCTGGTGACCGGCCAGGCAATCGGTTCCATGTTCATGGACCGGGTGGGCTTTGGCGGGGCCGCGCCGCGCAAGATCAATGCCTTGCGCATCCTCGGCGTGGTGCTGACCATTATCGGCGTGGTTTGGGCGGTCAGCCCGCGCGGAGCCGACGCGGACCTTTCCGCGTTGCTCCTGCCAATGGCGCTTTCGGCAGCCGTCGGCATGCTCATGGGCTTCCAAGCAGCTGCCAACGGCGCGCAAGCGGCGGCTTATGGCGGCGCCACGGCGGCGACCCTGGTGAACTTTGCCGTCGGGTTCGTGGTCCTGGCGATGGTGATGCTGGTGCGGTTGCCTGCCGGCATCGGCCTGGACCCGCTGCCAGGCACCTGGTGGTACTACATCGGCGGACTGCTCGGTTGCCTGTTCGTCGGCATCACCGCCCTGGTGGTCAAGCGGCTCGGAGTGCTGGTCACCAGCCTCGCGGCCGTTGGCGGCCAGCTGGTGGGCTCGCTGCTCCTGGACGTTTTCTTCCCGGCTCCCGGTTCGTCCGTCACCCCCGCAACTGTCATGGGTACCTTGCTGACACTGCTCGCCGTTGGCCTGGCCTCGATCTCCGGAGCGCGGAACGCGAAGAGCACCAGCCCCCGGATCCCGGTGGCATCACGCAATTAGCGTGGCGCGCTATCGCTGTTTACCTTCCGTTTTCCTCCACGACTTATGCTGGAATCCATGGAATCACAGCGCATGGCACAGGGCTCGGCCAGGGAAGTCTTCAAGGTCTTCCTGAAGCTCGGCTTGACCTCTTTTGGCGGTCCCATCGCCCACTTGGGATACTTCCGCACCGAACTGGTTGATCGCCGCCGCTGGCTCGATGACCAGCAGTACGCCCAACTGGTCGCATTGAGCCAGTTCCTGCCGGGCCCGGCATCCAGCCAGGTCGGTTTCGGCTTGGGCTTGCACCGGGCCGGAATGCGCGGTGCCCTGGCGGCATTCCTGGCTTTCACCCTGCCCTCTGCGGTGGTGATGGCGGTCTTCGCCTTCGGCGCTTCGCTGTTCAGCGGCCCCATCGGTACCGGGCTGCTGGCCGGCCTGAAAATCGTTGCGGTCGCCATCATCGCCCACGCGGTACTGGGCATGGCAAGGAACCTGGCCCCGGATCGTGCCCGTGCCGCCATTGCGGTTGTCGCTGCCGGATCGGCGCTGCTTTTGGCCGGAAGCTTCGGGCAGGTCCTGGCCATTGCCTTCGGCGCATTGGCAGGATATTTCTGGTGCCGCGGCAAGGATGCCGGAGCAGCGGGGGCTATGCAGTTTCCGGTATCAAGGACCGTGGGCATCAGCTGCCTGTCGCTGTTCGCCATCCTGCTTTTCGGGTTGCCGGTGGCGGCCCTTGCCACCGGCTGGGATCTGTTGGGCTTCATCGACGCGTTCTACCGCTCCGGCGCCCTGGTCTTTGGCGGCGGGCACGTGGTCCTGCCGTTGCTCCAAAGCGCAGTCGTGGATCCCGGGCTGATCAGTTCCCAAGAGTTCCTCGCCGGCTACGGCGCGGCCCAGGCCATGCCCGGACCGCTCTTCACTTTCGCCGCGTTCCTTGGCGTCCTCGTCGATTCGGGTCCCGGCGGCGCAGCCGGAGCGCTCATCGCCTTGCTTGCCATTTTCCTTCCGGGCTTCCTGCTGCTGCTTGGCGTGCTGCCGTTCTGGAACCGGGTGAGCCACTGGCCTGCCGCCAGGGCCATCATGCATGGCGCCAACGCGGCAGTGGTCGGGGTGCTCGCCGCCGCACTGTACAACCCGGTCTTCACCTCGGCGATTACTTCGGCTCCCGCTTTCGTCCTGGCCTTGCTCTGCTTTGTTTTGCTGACCGCCTGGAAGATGGCCCCATGGATTGTCGTGGCCATCGGTGCGCTCGGGGGAGTGCTGCTGGGCGTGCTGGCTTAGGCAGGCTCAGTGAACGGCTGGGGCCGGCACCCCGGTGCGCCTCGTGGCGCCCGGGTACCGGACCTCGGCGCAATGGCCCTAGTTCAGGCTCTTGGCTGTGTTGAGCACTGCGATCAGCTCGTCGAACCATTGCGCATAGCTGCTGTAGGTGAACGGACGCTTATCATCCCATTCGACCACCTGGCTGGCCTCTACCGCTGGCAAAGACGCGAAGACGGGATGGTCCTTGACCTGCTGCGCGGTGCCCGAATAGCTCAGCACCACGTCGGCAGGGTAGTCGGCAACCTTCTCCCAGCTCATTGAAGCCCAGCCGCTGTCCTCGGTCTGGCCGACAATATCGAATCCGAGTTCATCCAGCAGGGCCAGCTGGCCCAGTGATTTCTGGCCGACGTACAGGTCGTCATACCCATTGAGCGCGATGATCCGCAACGGCTGGTCCTTGGCCAAGGCACGCAACTGTTCAAGTTTGGCTTGGTAGTCGGCCTTGGCGGCGGACTGCGAGGCAATATCCCCGCCCAATGACTTGGCCAATGATTCATAGTCCTCGATGACCTCCAGGACAGGCCGGTTGCCAAATTTGATGCCCAGGAATGGTGCCGTGGCAGTGGCCTCTGCCTGGACCTTGTCATCCCACCAGGTCCAGCCCGTGCCTTCGGCATTGCCGAAGCCCACGATCAGATCCGGGTCGAGGCCAAGCAACTTCTCCAGGCTGAACTCTCCGTCCTGGCCGATGATGGCCATCTCTGCTGGATCCGCACTGCCAAGGGCCAGGCTGCCCGACTCGTCCAAACCGTATCCGAAGACGCCCGAGGGGCGGATGCCGTAGTCCCAGAGTGCCGCAGCCGAATAGGAATCGGTGACCAGCGTTTGCGGTGCGGCATCCATGGAGATGGTTTTTCCATAGCCGGAATCGGTGAAGCTCCACGCTGCGCTGGCTTCGCCGCTTGAAGGGGAAGCGGCCTGGGTGCTCGGGCTGCAGGCGGCCAGGGCCAGGGCTGCGGCCAGCGAAGCTGCGCCGAAAAAGACGCGTCGGGTCATTGGTTGCATGTTCTTTTCCTTCTTAGTTGGCCTCGTGGCCCAGCGGGATCACGAGTGGTGTGTGCGAGACGGGATCCTGGATGATGGTGCAGGGCAAGGCGAAAACCTCGCGGATCAGTTCCTCGGTGACAATCTGCGAGGGAGGTCCTGCGGCGACGATCTCACCGGATTTCATCGCGATCAGGTGGGTGGCGTAGCGGCACGCTTGGTTCAAGTCATGGAGCACCGCAACTACCGTATTGCCCTGTTGCTCGTTGAGCCTGCGGCACAGCTCCATGATTTCGATCTGGTGGGAGATGTCCAAGAAGGTGGTCGGTTCATCGAGCAGCAGCAAAGGAGTCTGCTGGGCCAGTACCATGGCGATCCAGACGCGTTGGCGTTGCCCGCCGGATAGTTCGTCGACCAGCCGCCGGGAGAGCCCGGTGGTGCCTGTGGCGTGCATGGCACTGAGCACGGCTTGCTCGTCCGCGGCAGACCATTGGGAGAACAAGCCTTGGTGCGGGCTGCGGCCGCGGGCGATCAGATCCGCAACGGTGATGCCATCCGGGGCGATGGAGGACTGCGGCAGCAGCCCCAGCCGCTGGGCTACCTGCTTGGCTGGCAGGGACAGGATCGGTTTGCCATCCAGGATGATCCGGCCGGAGGAAGGCTTCAGCACCCGGGACAGGGCGCGCAGCAAGGTCGATTTGCCGCAGGCGTTGGGTCCAACGACGACCGTGAACGAGCCCGGGGGGATGGATAGCGAGAGGTTTTCGGAGATGGCCGATGGCCCGTAGCCCAAGGTGAGCCGGTCGGCGGATAGCTGTGGATGGGTCATGCTCATTGGCGTCGTGCCTCACGAAGTAGTAGCCAGATCAGGTAGACCCCGCCGATGCTGACGGTGACTACGCCAACCGGCAGGGAAGTGTTATCCAAAACGCGCTGGGCCAGCACATCGCTGGCCAGCAGCAGCACGGCGCCGAGCAATGCCGAGTAAGCCAACGACACGCCTGCGCTGCCCATGAGCCGGCGCGCGATTTGCGGAGCAGCTAGCGAGATGAAGGCGATGGGGCCTGCCGCCGCGGTGGCCAGGGCAGTCAACGCCACCCCGATCACCAGCAAGGACAGCTTGCTGGATTCGGTGTTGATGCCCAGCGCCACAGCGGCGTCATCGCCCAGTTCCAGCAGGCGCATCCTGCGCGTGCAGGCCAGGGCGCCCAGCGCGAGAGGCAGCGCGACCGCTGCGGCCGGTATGGCCTGGTCCCAGCCGATGGCATTGAGCGAGCCGGCACCCCAGATGGCCGCCGACATGGCGTCCTCCAGCTCGCTGCGCAAGATCAGCCAGGTGTTGGCCGACGCGAGGATCGCGCTGACCGCGATCCCGACGATGATCAGCCGGAATCCCTCAGAGCCGTTCCTGTAGGACAAGGCATACACCACGGCTGCGGTGGCCAAGCCACCGGCCAATGCACCGAGTGCCACCTGGAAATACCCGCCGCCGAAGACCAGCATGACGGCCAGAGCACCGGTATAGGCACCGGTATTGAATCCGATAATGTCTGGAGAACCCAGCGGATTGCGGGTCATGGATTGGAAAATTGCCCCGCTGGCGCCTAGCGCTGCGCCCAATAGCAGTGCCATCAGAACGCGGGGCAGACGCCATTGCAGCACCACCCGTTGGCTGCTGGCCTCCCCGGCTCCAGCCAGGGTCTTGAGCACTTCGCCCAAGCCCAGCGTGTAGTCGCCAGTAGCCAACGCGTAGAGGCCCAGGGCGGCCGCCAACGCTGAGAGCAGTGCGGCGAGAAGCAGCTGACGTGGTTGCACGCGCAACCAGATGCGTCCAATGCGCAGTACCCGGTGGCCCGGGCCGAAATCCACAGCACTCATAGTCCGCTAGCCTGCTTGCGCCGAACCAGCCAAATCAGCACCGGAGCGCCAAGCAAGGCCGTGACGACCCCCACCTGCATTTCGCCGGGCGGGACAACGATGCGGCCGAGCACATCGGAAACGAGCAACAGCACCGGGCCGAGGATCATCGAAAAACACAGGATCCATCGCTGATCCGGTCCGACGATCCAACGGCTGATATGCGGGATCATCAAGCCCACGAAGCCGATCGGGCCGGCGGCGGCGGTCGCTGCGCCGCAGAGCAGGGTGACCGCCACGATCACCACTGCGCGGGTCAGGCCGATATTGGTACCCAGCGCGAGGCTGGCCTCATCGCCCAAGGCCAATGTGTTCAGCGAGCGGGTGCACAGCACCGCCAAGACCAGCCCCAGGATAACGAAAGGGGCGATGACGCCCACCATGGGCAGGGTGCGGTTGTTCAAGGTTCCCGCGCCCCAATAGCGCATGCGGTCAAAAGCCTCGGGGTTGAGCAGGGTCATCCCATTGGAAATTCCTCCCAGCACGGCGCCCAGTGCGACGCCGGACAGGGTCAGCCTGGCCGGTGTCGCTCCACCGCGGCCACGCGATCCAATGAGGTATACCGCGAGGGTGGCCAGCACGGCCCCGGCGAAGGCGAACCAGATGTACTGGGAAATGTGGGTGATGCCCAGGAATGCCACGGCGAGCACGACGGCGAATCCGGCGCCCGCGTTGACCCCGAGGATACCGGGATCTGCCAGCGGATTGCGGGTCAGTGCCTGAATCAATGCGCCGCCAACAGCCAGGGACATTCCTGCCAGGAGCCCAATCGCGGTGCGCGGCAGGCGCAGCTCGTTGATGATCACCAGTGTTTCGGGTGTGCCAATTCCCCATAGCGCCTGCCCGGCAGCCAGCGGCGCAATCGCCTTTGCTCCAATGCCCAAAGACGCGAAGAGGGCGACTGCGAGCAAGCCGAGGCACAGGGCCAAGGCCGCTGACTTCCAAGCATTGCTGGCGGCCAATCCTGCTGATCCATGGGCGGCTTTGGTTTGATCGGACTTGTTGGCGGGTTGATGCGGCGCAAGGAGGGTCATGCGACTTTCCGTAATTAGGGAACACTCACTGAATCGCGAGCACAAAAAGTCACACTACCATGATGTTTTTAGGTTAGGGCAAAATAAGTCACAATAGACGCACCTATTTACAGATTGGTGATGAATGCGTTCCGACTAGGCGAGATTGATAAAACGCACCGACCCGTCAGCTTCGGCAAGGACCATGAAGGAATCATGATGAGTTGCCAGGTATTCCTCGATGCGCGCCAGCACCGACACCTCGGCCCGGTCGTCCAGCGCAGGGCCGGACGAAGCCATCCACGTCACCGCTAGCTCCGGGCGCGCTTTGAGCTGAGCCGCCATCGGCTCGGAAGCCGCCGGGCCAACGATCACCACTGCTCGACGTGTTATCGGCCCCTGAGAGGCAATGGATTTTCCGGAAGAACCGGCTCTGGAATCCTTATCCGAACGCCACAGCGCAAAGTGGTAGCCGGCCACGGCAGCGGTCGCAACCAGCCAGCCCAGCGGGGCTCGAACGGTGTCCAGCAGGGAATCAAGACGAGAATCGGGTTCCAGGTAGAACGCGAAAATCCGGTACCCGAAGACCAACAGGGAAACCAGCGCGACGACGGAACTGGCTCCGAAGAACAGGACCAAATAGGCGCTGCGCGAGTCTGCCGGCGAGGGCTTCCAGGGCTTGAAGTACCAAAGCCATGCGGCGGTTCCGAAGGCGAGCAAGCCGAGACCATGGCCCAGCAAACCCGCGGAGTAGCCCACCGAGACGCTGGACCCCAGTGCTGCGAAGAGCGCATTGACCACCATGCCCAGCCCGGTAGCCAGCACAGCCAGGCTGACACCGCTCAGCGCCAGGTGCGCTGCGCCAACCACGGCGGCAGGGTGCAGCCCGGAACGCAGCTGGGACTGGTGGTAGATCCAGAGAACCGCGGCCGCCACAATGGTGGCCAGCAGGCTTGGACCGCCGTCGAGGAACAGCCCGGTGCGTTCCTGCGCCGTCCATGCCTGCGGCCACACCCAGGAAACCAGCTCGGCGATCGCCAGCAGGAACGCCAACGCCGGTGCGGCCAGGCCCAATACAACCAGCAGGATGCTGTTCAGGAGATTGGACATCTTCTGGACTCTGCGCAGTTTCCAATGCCAGAACCACAGGGCCGAGGAACCTGCCAGCCAGACCAGCGCCATCAGCAGATTCGGCATGCCGGTCGGGCCCACCAGCGTGTTTTCCGGCACGACCAGGATTTCCAACGCGACCGTCAGCGTGGCAACCAGCGAAAGCGAGAAGAGCACCATGCTGAAGTAATTTCCCACGGTGGCCGCCAGCTGGGCGAATTGCCGCGGTGCAGTACGCGATGAAGTGATTTGGCGGTGCTGCCAGGCGCACACCGTGCCCCAGCCCAAGGCCACCGCCAGCGTCGACTGCCATGCACCGTCGCGGGCTGCGGAAACAAGTCCCGCCAGGAACGCCAGCGCGGCGCAGCTGCTGGCGGCCAGGGTGGCAAGATAGGCGGCCGAGGCCTGCAAGGACCAGATGGCTGAGTCGAAGGCCGACGGCCGGGCCAAGCGCTTGCGGATGGAACGCCACAACAACCAGGCCAAGGGGATTCCAACCAGGGTGAAGGTGAAGGCCATCGCCAGCTGCTCGGTGCTGACCAGCAAGGAATCGAAACCATGGAAGAGCGCGGTAAAGAGCGTAGACAGACCCGTAGCCGAGACCATCAACAGCACGAACAGCAAGCCGTGGAGGATCACCGGACGCAGCACGCTGCTGCTTTGCACGTGGAACGCCGGGGCGGTTGCGGCCATCAGTAACCCATCTCCTCAGCGGTGCACAGGCCGACCTGCCACGGCATGCGGTCAATCAGCCAGGCTCCATCGACCTTGCGCAGCTCGAACGCCTCTTCATATGAGGACAGATTCCCCAAGGGCAGGAATTGGGCGTCGCGGGTATTGAACCTGGTGCGCACGGTAGCGCTGGACTCCCCGACGGTGCTGCGCAGCAGCTGCACATCAAGCGGCTGCGGGGCATAGGGTTCGGGAGAGCACAGCGTCCTGGATTGGCCTTCAACGGTGTAGCCCTGCATGGCCGGCAAATCCTCGGCCTCGAAAGCCATCAGATATCTTTGCACGACCCCTTCCGGAGTGTTCTCCCCGTGGACCTCTGGTGCCGAACGCAGCGAAACCACGAGCAATGCGGCTATAACCAAAGCCACAATGGCGGCGGCAAGGGCCAGCAGAACCACCCGCGCCGCCGAAAATTTACTTGTCATTGCATCATTTTGGTCCACATCAGGACAATAATCCAGCGCCTCGGCATCAAGATTTGATGAAGATCTCAGTTACTGTTTTGCGTTCGTGCGGGATAATGGATGGGTGACGACCCTGACTGATGCGCCAACCAACACCCCGACCCTCAAGCTGCCTCCATTGCAGCTGGGCAAGCTGACCATTGATACCCCGGTGGTTCTTGCTCCGATGGCTGGGGTGACCAACCGCGCCTTCCGCCGCCTCTGCCGCGAATATGGCGGCGGGCTGTACGTGACCGAAATGGTGACCGCCCGGGCACTGGTGGAACGCAACCCCGAATCCTTGCGCATCATCTCCCACGATCCCGACGAGGAGATCCGCTCCATCCAGATCTACGGCGTGGACCCCGGCACCGTGCGCGCTGCCGTGCGCATGGTGGTTGACGAAAACCTGGCGGACCACGTTGACCTGAACTTCGGCTGCCCAGTTCCAAAGGTCACCCGCAAGGGCGGCGGCTCGGCCCTGCCCTGGAAATCGGATCTCTACACCTCCATCATCGAAGCCGCGACCTCAGAGGCCGCCAAGGGCGATATCCCGCTGACCGTGAAGATGCGCATCGGCATCGACAAGGACCACCTGACCTACCTGGAATCAGCGAAAATTGCCCGGGACCACGGTGCGGCCGCAGTCACCTTGCACGCGCGCACCGCCGGCCAGTACTACGCGGGGCACTCCGACTGGGACGCGATCACCACCCTGCGCGAAGCCATGGATGACATGCCGGTGCTGGGCAACGGCGATATCTTCAGTGCCGAGGATGCCATTGAAATGGTTGAGCAGACCGGTGCCGCCGGCGTCATGGTAGGCCGTGGCTGCCAGGGCCGGCCATGGATTTTCGGCGACCTGCAGGCGGCCTTCGAGGGCCGTGAAGACCGTTTCCGCCCGGGCGTGCGCAAGGTCGCTGACACCGTATACCGCCATGGCGAACTGCTGGCCGAATTCTTCGAGGACGAGGGCAAAGGCATGCGCGATATCCGCAAGCACATTGCCTGGTACTTCAAGGGCTACCCGGTAGGCGGCGAAATCCGCTCGCAGCTGGCCCAGGTGCCATCCCTGGCAGTGCTGCGCGAACTGCTGGACCAGCTGGATCTGGACCTGCCGTACCCGGGCGTTGCCGCAGAAGGCACCCGCGGACGTGCGGGCCACCCGAAGAAGACGCACGTCCCCGACGGCTGGCTGGATAACCGCGTGATGAGCGATGCCCACCGCGAAATGATCAAGGCCGCCGAGCTGGATATCTCCGGCGGCTAGCCACCCCTGAATAGCCACGGCTACGCCACTAGTGGATAACTCCTCAATGCCGGCAAAGAGTTACTAGACTGGGAACTATGACTCAGATCCCCGGATATACCGAAGCCGACCAGCAGCGGTGGGTGCCTGAACCAGCGAAGAAGTCCTACCGTACTGCCTTTGAGCGGGACCGTGCCCGCGTGCTGCATTCCTCCGCCTTGCGCCGTTTGAGCGCCAAGACCCAGGTAGTGGCACCGAACCAGAATGACTTCGTGCGCAACCGGCTCACCCACTCATTGGAAGTGGCCCAGGTGGGCCGCGAGCTCGGTGCGGCCCTTGGCTGCGATCCGGATGTTGTCGACACCGCCTGCTTGGCGCACGACCTGGGTCATCCGCCCTTTGGCCACAACGGCGAGAAGGCGCTGGACAAGGCAGCCAAGGACATTGGCGGATTCGAGGGCAATGCCCAGACCTTGCGTTTGCTCACTCGCTTGGAAACCAAGACCTTCCGGCACAACGGGCATTCGGCCGGGTTGAATCTTTCGCGGGCGTCGCTGGATGCAGCTTGCAAGTACCCGTGGCTCAAAACCGATGCGCCAGAGGTCAACGGCGAGAAAACCAAGAAGTTCGGCGTCTACGAGGATGACGCCACCGTCTTCAACTGGTTGCGCAACGTCCCGGAAGCCACCGCCGGAGCAGTCTGCATGGAAGGCCAGGTCATGGACTTGGCCGATGACATTTCCTACTCGGTCCATGACGTGGAAGACGCAATTGTCGGCGGCAAGCTGCAGCTGCGTTGGCTCAAGCAGGATCTGCAGCGCGAGCGTGCGTTGCAGGTGACCAAGGACTGGTACTTGCCGACCACTGGGGAGGCCGACATCGATGCGGCGTTGCGCCGCCTGGAAATCAGCGATGAGTGGGTTTCGCATTTTGACGGCTCACGGCGTTCCATGGCGGCGCTGAAGGACATGACCAGCCAATTCATTGGCCGCTTCGCCGCCGCGGCAATGGATGCCACCCGGGCACGCTTCGGGGAAGGCAAGCTCACCCGCTATAACGCGAACCTGATTGTGCCCGAGGAAACCGAACACGAGATCGCCGTGATGAAGGGCATCGCGGCCAGCTACGTGATGGCTTCGGAAGTGCGCCAGCCGCTCTACCTGGATCAGCGCACGCTGCTGACCGAGCTGGTCGAACTGCTCTTTGAAACGGGCCGGGATAATCTGGAGCCGATCTTCGCAGCTGACTGGGAAGACGCCGCTGATGAAGCGGCCCAGCTGCGTGTGGTGATTGACCAGGTCGCCTCGCTCACTGACGTCTCAGCCACCGAATGGCACTCGTATCTGGTCAAGGGCGAAGCCCCTGACGCAAAGTTGTTCTAGAAGGGAATCATGGCAGGGCTGATCAAGCGTGAAGATATCGACGAGGTGCGTAACCGCACCGACCTCCGTGAGGTCGTCGAATCCTATGTCACGCTCAAATCCGCGGGCATTGGCTCGTTCAAGGGCCTGTGCCCTTTTCACGACGAACGCAGTCCGTCCTTCCATATTCGCCCGCAGCTAGGAACCTTCCACTGCTTTGGCTGTGGCGAGTCCGGCGACGTGATCGCCTTCATCCAGAAAATGGACCACTCCTCGTTCACCGAAACTGTGGAACTTCTGGCTGCCCGGATCAACTACGAGCTTCGCTATGAAGACGGGGGACCGGGACCGCGCCGCGAAGACTACGGCAAGCGCCAGCGCCTGGTCGACGCGCACAAGGTCGCCGAGGAATTCTTCCGCGCGCAACTGGCTACCGAGGAAGGAGCCGCCGGCCGCGAGTTCCTTGCCGGTCGCGGTTTTGACCAGGAAGTCACAGCCCAATTCTCCGTGGGCTATGCGCCCAAGGGCTGGGATTCGCTGCTCAAGCACCTGCGCTCCAAGGGCTTCGTTGATGATGAGCTGAAGCTGACGGGCATGTTCTCCGAGGGCAACCGCGGAATCTATGACCGATTCCGCGGACGTGTCATGTGGCCGATCCGCGACCTGTCTGGTGCCACCATCGGCTTCGGTGCACGCAAGCTCTACGAGGATGACCAGGGCCCGAAGTATCTGAACACCCCGGAGACCCAGCTCTACAAGAAATCCCAGGTTCTCTATGGCCTGGACCTGGCCAAGAAGCAAATTTCCAAGAGCCGCCAGATCGTTGTGGTGGAAGGCTACACCGACGTGATGGCCTGCCATCTGGCTGGCATTACCACCGCGGTGGCCACCTGCGGTACCGCTTTCGGCACGGACCACATCAAGATTGCCCGTCGCCTGCTGCAGGATGACGGCACCGGTGGCGAAGTCGTCTTCACCTTCGATGGTGACGCCGCAGGCCAGAAGGCCGCGCTGCGCGCCTTCGAAGAAGACCAGCGATTTATTGCCCAGACTTACGTTTGTGTTGAACCAACCGGTGCTGACCCGTGCGACTTGCGTTTGCACCGCGGAGACGAAGCTGTACGCGAGCTCATCGAGCTCAAGCGTCCGCTGTTTGAATTCGCCATCCGTGCCGAATTGAAGAAATTCAATCTGAACACCGTTGAAGGACGTGTCCAGGCCTTGCGCCAGACCGCTCCGATCGTTGCGCAGATCCGCGACTCGGCCATTCGTCCGGCATATGCCCGTGAGCTTGCCGGCTGGCTGGGAATGAATAATGAGGACGTCAACCGCTCGGTGGGCGCCTCCATCAAACGCGCCCGGTTGCCGAAGAACGCCGACCTGCAGGCACCACACCCGCAACCGGGGGAGGCTGAACAGGCAATCCCGGCGGCGGCCTTTGAACGCCCGGATCACCGCGACCCGGTGATGCGCCTTGAACGACAGGCCCTGGAAGTGGTGATCCAGCAGCCGCAACGGTTGAAGGACGAGCAATGGCAGGCGTTCTACGAGGCTCGTTTCCTGGCCCCGGCGCACTCTGCTGTCCACGATGGCGTCGTTGCCGCGTCCAGTGCAGGCGCGTCGGCGACCTCCTGGGTTGAAGTCATTCGCGACGAAGTCCCCGAGCAGTTGCGCAGCTTCGTTTCAGAACTCGCAGTGACCAGCATTCCGGCATCCGACGAACACAGCCTGAACCGCTACTGCGCCGACATCATCAACGGCTTGATTGAGCTTCAAATCACACACCGCAAGGCTGAGCTGATCGGCCGCTTGCAGCGTGCTGAAATGGCACCCGAGGGTGAAGAATATGCCCAGATCAACCGGGAACTGATGGAACTGGAGATGCGCCGGAGGATCCTTCGCGGAACCTAGGATCCCGATTTTGCATTCGCGGGAATCTTCGGTAAAGTTATATCTCGTTGCAATCCTCCATAGCTCAATTGGCAGAGCATTCGACTGTTAATCGAAGGGTTACTGGTTCAAGTCCAGTTGGAGGAGCTTACAAGAAGGTTCCGGCTCGCATTCGCGAGTCGGAACCTTTTATTTTCGCCTGAAACAGGAATTCTGGCACCTAGCCCTGACTAGCCTCGCCAGGAAAAAGCCGAGTTAGGTAGCAGGGGCCGGTTGCCGGACCAGCGGCGGGTATTTTGCCTAGCGGACTCAGGCAGCCGGGTTCCACAAGCGCCGGGATTCCAGATACCAGAAGTACGAGAAAAGGCTGATCTCGAACCATTCGACAATGAATAGTGCCTCCTGGATGCCCGCGGCCAGCAGGATCGGCCAGGCAATCAATCCGATGAGCATCAGCACCAGGATGATTGCGTAGTGAAGCTTCTTGCCTCCGCTGGTGTCCATCGCGCACAGCGGCTTGTGGTCCAGGTGGCTGGCGATGGCGATGCCCATGGAGAAGATCAGCAGGAATGCTGCGCTGGCATGCACGCCGGCGAACTGCTTGCCTTCCACGGTTCGCCACAGCAGCAGCAGGACAAAGCCGACCAGGAGCAGGGTGCTCAGCAAACCGAGCGCTTTGGTCGCGGTGCTGTGGAACAGCGCGCGGTGCGGAGCGCGGCTAGTCCTGATTCCCAGCCAGATGAATACCGAGCTGACGACGAGAACCGCAATAACCGATACCTGCACGGAGAAGATGAGCCGCCTCTGCTCGCCCAGGTGCAGCTGCGCCAGCGTTTCACCCAGCTTGGTGGGAACCAAGGCGACGAACATGGCGTAGAAGCCGGCCAAATTCAGTGCATAGTCCTCCAGCTCGTCTCCGGTGTAAACCACGAGCAGTACCCCGGTTGTCACCAGCATCGCAACGAACAAGTCCCGTGCCGGACCCAGGTAATAGGAACTCAGGGAGTCTTCAATGCGCTGGTTGGCAATGCCATAGATGACGATGGCAACGACAAGGAGCAGGGGCACCGCGAGCAGCATGAGGCGCACATAGCGCAATGTACTGCGGCCCGGGGAGTGTTCAAGGGAAGTGGCCATAAGTGCATTCTGTAATGAATCGCCCAGGTATTGCCAACGGGCCCGCCTAGCGCAGGAAAATTTCCGGGAGAATCGCAGGCATCGGGCGGCCGAGGCCGTGGCAGATGCGAAAATCCGCATGAGCGAAACGCTCTCGTTCACTGACGACTCGGTGCTCTGGGCTGCGAAGTAGCTCGAATTCGCAGAGGTTCCGCTATCCCATCAGGGGTGGCGGAACCTCTTTTCTTTTGCCCTGGCGGCGAGGAAGCCCGCACCTCGCGGATTGCGACCACAACATGAACACCGGAAATAGGAAGATCGGGAAAATTTTCAAGGAATTCCCCGCGCTGCCGGACCTCGGAAATACGCGAGAACCCGGGGCGATTCGCTCGCTCTCATTTGCTTCTCATGGACGCGCCATAATCCTCTCACCACCGCCTAATGCGCTCCTCACAAGGGTCTTTTAATGTTCAAAGCATGAATCGCCGCATACTTCTCATCCTCATGGTGTTGGCCGTGCCAGCGGGACTGGCCGGCGCCAGCCAGGCACTTGCCGACAAGGCCAATCCGCCCATCCCGCATCAGCAGCCAATCATTGTCCAGCTCTCACCGGCTCCCGAGCCCGCTGCTGCACAAGCGCAAGCTGAGGAGCTGATCGCCAATGGCTGACATCCATGAGCACCAGGGATCAACGGTGTCGGCACGGTTGCGCATTGTCGGGTGGATCGTGCTCACTACTGCACTGGCCCTGCTGGCCGTAACGGTTTCGATGCGTTCGATCATGTCCGGCCAGGTAGCCGAAGCTGCCAACGTGGGCATCGCGCAGGAAATCGAGGAGTTCCGGACCTTCGCCGCCGAGGGACTGGACCCGAAGACAGCTCGCCCGTTTTCCTCAATCGGTGAATTGATGGAACGCTATCTGGCCCGCCAGCAGCCGATGGCCGGCGAAGCGATTCTCGCGCAGGCCAATGGACGGGTGCTCACCGCAGGCACCGCAGGCAACCAGGCGGGGACCTGGCTGGCTGATGACCCCGTGCTCCTGGGCCGTATTCTCGATGACGCGAAGACCTCCGGAATCCTGGAGAGCAACCACGGGACGGTTCGCTGGGCGAAGGCCGAGGCCAAGGATGCCTCCGGAGCCAGCGGGGCGGGGCACCAAGCCCATCTGGTCGTAGCGCACTTCATTGGCGGGGCCCAGGAAGAAGCCAACCGGCAGGCAACCATGCTCTTCGGCGTGGCCGCCGGGGGACTGGCCTTGACCGCGGGGATCGCCTGGTTGGCAGCTGGGCAGATCATGCGTCCCATCCGCACCATGAGCGAAACCGCCGCCTCGATTAGCGCCAATGACCTCTCGGCCCGTGTTCCGGTCGAAGGACGCGACGACTTGGCGCAGCTGGCCAGGACGCTGAATGCGATGCTTGACCGGGTTGAAGCTTCGCATCTGGCCCAACGCCACTTCATCGCCGAAGCACGAGAGCACCTGGGAAGCCCGCAACGCAAGATGGCAGCTGCCTTGCAGAAGCTCAACGAGGAAGATCTGCCCCGGAAGCAACGCGGCAGGATCATCAGCACCGCGCAGGCGCACATTTCGCTGATGGGACAGACACTTGCCGACCTGGAATTGCTGGCGCAAAGCTCGGACCCGGACTTCATCCAGCGCCGAATGGTGCCCGTCGGCGAAGTCACGGCGGACGTTGCCGCGGCAGCCGCCCGCCCGGGTGCCTACCCGGACCGCCGATTCCGCATAGCCGAGTCTGCCAAGGCCCAGGCGTGGCTGGATCCGCTGCGCGTTGCCCAGGCCATGCACCAACTGATCCAAAATGCTGTCGCGCATACCGAGGATGGAGAAAGCATCCGGATCGGTTCCGCAGCAGCACAGGGCATGGCCAGCTTCTGGGTTGCCAACGATGGACCGGCGTTGGACCCGGAGCAGGCCCGTGCCCTGCTGGAAAACTATCGCAGTGCCCCGGAAGCCGGCCAGCAGGGATCCGGCATGGGCTTGGGCCTGGCCGTGGTGAAAGCGGTCGCGCAAGCCCACGGCGGCACGGCCTGGGTGGAATCCGGAAACGGCAACGGGACCAGTTTCGGATTTTCCCTCCCGCAAGCTGATGCCGGACAAGGCATCCGCTGCGAAGAAGAATTCGCCCAATCCATGGCCAGCAGCCTGGGCGGTGAGTCATGAGCATCAAGCCAACCGCACCACGCTCGGGATTCCGCTACACCGCCCAGCGGTCCATGGACCAGGCCGCGGAACAGGGCAACGCCGGTGCGGCACGAAGCCGCTGGAGCAAGCAGAACGCAGCGCGAATCATCGCCGCACTGGTCTTGCTGGGCTTTCTCGGCTGGTGCGCCTATGGAGCCTTCGGCCCAGATGCGGGGACAGTGCAGGCATTGCCGGCACAAGGGGCCCTGACCCTGGCGGTCTTCGCCTTGGCCATCTGGCTCTGGGTCTTCTCGCCAGTAGGCGATACCTTTATCGCCTTGGGCGCAGCAGTGGTGCTGGTGCTCATGGGCGTGCTGCCCGAAGCCGACCTGTTCTCCTCGCTGGGAGAAGACACCATTTGGCTCTTGCTGGCCGCCTTCGTGATCGCGGCGGGGATCACCGCCACGGGACTTACTACCCGCGCCGCAGCATGGATAGCCGCAGGGGCGAACACCCCGCGGCAGCTGATCCACCTGACCACCGGGGTGCTGGTCGCTACCGCATTCGCGGTGCCCTCTACTTCCGGGCGCGCGGCCCTGGCCATTCCGGTCTTCATTGCCCTGGCCAAGGCGCTGGCGGATCGCCGCCGCATCGTCCTGGCCCTGTCCCTGGTTTTCCCCTCGGTTATCCTGCTTTCGGCCGTGGCATCCTATCTGGGCGCCGGAGCGCACCTGATCACCAGCCAGATCCTCGCCACCGCGGGCCATGAAGGATTCTCCTTCGCCGGCTGGCTGGTCTACGGATTGCCGCTGGCTTTCGTTTCCTCCCATCTGTGCGCCGAACTGGTGCTGTGGATGTTCACCCGCAAGAAGGACCGCGCAGAACCGCTGGCGGTGGGCATCGAGCGGCTGCAGCAGTATTCGCCGGTGCCGCTCTCGGGCCCGCTCACGGTGGGGCAATCCAGGGCAGCGCTGCTGGTCTCGGCTGTGGTGGTGCTCTGGTGCACCGAGCCCCTGCACCAGCTCCATCCCGCCATCGTGGCCCTGCTTGGTTCATTGCTGGTAGCCAGCCCGGGATTTGGCTCTGTAGGCCTGGCCAAGGCATTGAAGGCGGTGCCGTGGTCGATGCTCATCTTCATGGCCACGACACTCACCCTGGGTACGGCGCTCGCCGGAACCGGAGCCGCCGAATGGCTGGCCCGCAAGGTGCTTGGCCCCGTCGAGCAGCTCGGCGCTGCCGCACCCTGGGTCTTCACCGTCCTCGTGGTGGTGGTCTCTGCCGCGGCGCATCTGGTCATCCAGTCCCGTTCGGCCCGCTCAGCGGTGCTGATTCCGCTGGTGGTCTCGCTGGCCCCGGGCGTCGGGGTCAACGCGGTAGCCATTGCCCTGGCTTCCACCGCCGCCGCCGGTTTCTGCCACACCCTGACCAGCAGCGCGAAGCCGGTGAACCTGTTCTCCGAGATCGAGGGCATCGAAACCTATAAGCCGGCAGACCTGCTGCGCCTGAGCGCGGTGCTCGGACCGCTCATGGTCCTGCTGGTCCTGGTCTTCGCCTTCTGGATCTGGCCGGCCATGGGACTGCCGCTGTTCCTCTGAACCACCTTGTAGCTTCACATCTCATCGCATTCATCCTCACTGAAAAGGACAACGAATCATGGCACACGCACTTCCACAACGCATCCTGGTAGCCCCTTCCGGATTCAAGGAATCCCTCGACGCGGCGGCAGTCGCGGCGGCCATCGGCGCCGGGGTTCGCCGGGCCTTGCCCGGAGCCACGGTCAAGGCAGTGCCCATCGCCGATGGCGGCGAAGGCACCGCAGAAACCCTGGCGTGCGCTACCGGCGGCCACCTGGTGCCAATGGCAGTCACCGGTCCGGTCGGCCAGCAAGTCGAGTCCCACTATGCCATGCTCGGTGGCGAAGCGGCCGGAACGGCAGTCGTCGAAATGGCCGCCGCTGCGGGCCTGCGGCTGGTTCCCCGCGACCAGCGGGATCCGGGAACCACCACCAGCTACGGTGTGGGTGAGCTGATCGCGGCCGCCATTGATGCCGGGGCCTCCAAGATCCTCGTGGGCTGCGGCGACTCGGGTACCTCGGATGGCGGCATGGGGGCATTGCAGGCGCTGGGTGCACGAATCCTTGATGCCAACGGCCATGAGGTCAAGGCCGGCGGCAACTACCTCGGATCGGTGGACCGGTTGGATCTGTCCGGCCTGCACCCGGCCCTGGCCGCCGGGAATGTCCGGATCACCATGGCGCTGAACCCGCACAATGTGCTGACCGGCCCGCGCGGAGTGGCCCGCGTTTTCGGTCCGCAGAAGGGGGCAACTCCGGAACAGGTCGAAATCATGTCAGCAGGTTTCGAACGCTGGGCCTCGATCCTGCGCCGCGATGCGCTGGAGCCCTCGCGCTCCACGGATTTCGCTTTGGCCCCGGGGACGGGTGCTTCGGGCGGGCTGGGCGCTGGCTTGGCGGCGGTGGGGGCGGTGCTCTTGCCTCGCTTCGAGGCGATCCTGGACTCGGGCTTGGCCGGCATCGATCTGGACTCGATGCTGCGCGGAGCGGATCTGGTCATCACCGCAGAAGGCGCCATCGACTTCCAGACGCCCAAGGGCAAGGTGCCGGCGGAGGTAGCACGGCGCGCGGCGCTGCATGGGGTGCCGGTAGTGGCCCTGGCAGGAACTCTGGGCCGCGGCTGCCGAGACGTGCACGATATCGGAATTGACGCCATTGCCTCGATCATGCCCATCCCGATGACGCTGCAAGAAGCAGTGGATGACGGGGAGCGGCTGCTGATCGAAGCGGCCGAACGCTTCATGCGCACCATCATCCTGGGTGCATCAATGGCAGCAGCCCGGCTCAGCCCGCGCGAGGCTTGGTAGCAGCCAGCGGTCGCGCCCTGAATAGGAATAGGCGTGCTGCCTTGCTAGAGCACGTAGGAGGCGATGAGCTGAGAGAGGGCCCGGACATCAACTTTGCCCTTGAGCTCCAGACGAACTTTGCCCAACCCGCTGAACCACAGGTCCAGCTCCGCATCCAGATCGAAGGTTCCAGCTGTTTCAACGGAGAACGACTGGACTTTCGAATACGGTAACGAGGTGTAATCCCGCTTTTTGCCGGTCATGCCTTGCACATTGACGGCGATGAGTCTCTTGTTGCTGAAGACCACGTAGTCGCGTGCACCCTTGAAAGCGCTTAGTAGCTCTTCGCCAGCGACCATCATGGGTACGATCTCCGGTGCGACTTGTGAAAGGTCCCATGGGCCCAATTTGAAGACAGAGGAATTATTGAAATCAATCATGTAAAGAGCGTACGAAGGATGAGGGACAAATAGGCGACGACTAATTTCCCGAATCATGGCTGAGAGCCCAACTTGTCGGTACTTTCAGGTACGGTGAAATAATCAAATCTTCAACCAACAATGGGGGTCAGCGTAAATGCAACTTCGATCAAAAGTAGACTTCAGCACTGCGGTAGAAGATGTAAGGGACTATTTCGGGACCATGGGAAACGGTCGGCCCAAGTATTCTGGATCGCGCTTTGAAACTCTGGGTGAAGGTGTCGATACTGATCCACATCGAATCACTGCGACCGACTTGGTGGCGGTATCGATGCTCTCCGTTGACGTGCCAGCGCAGGCTTCCTTGGGAATCCTCGAAACGCTAGCCGAGCAAATCAGCGAATTGCTGTCCCAGATTCCGCAGGACTTGAAGTTTGAGAATTTGACACCAGAATCATTCGAGAAATATCTCGCTGAGGGATCGCCTGCGGATAAATTGTGGTCGCTTCTACGGCAACATGAAGACCCTTGGAAGGTTGGACAAACCACGGCAAGCAAGATCATGGCTCGCAAGCGGCCGGACTTGATTCCGGTTTACGATTCGGTTGTCGAAGCAGTTGCCGGGATCAAAGGCAGTGGAGAACAGTGGATCGTCTGGTACTCCGCCTTCCACGACGGTTCTTCCGAGGCCGCGGAATTTGTAGACAAGCTCAGAGCGATCAGGGCTGAGGCTGGCCAACCTCACTTGTCGTTATTACGAGTTTTGGATATTGCATTATGGAAGCAAGGAAAGCGCGAAATAGGGCATTCGTAGATCGCGCCTAGGGCTTGGCCCTGAATAGGAACAGGCGTGCCGCCTTGACCGTTGACAACGGCGTTCAAGGCAGCACGCCTGTTTTCGCGTATTCCCTAGAGCACGATAGCTGCCACGGCCTGAACCGCGCGGGCCGCCTCGGCGCCCTTCTTCAGGAAATGCTCGAAGTAGAAGGTCTGGTGCTCATCATTCGAGTGGAAGTGGTGCGGGGTCAGGCTGACCGAGAAAGTAGGTACATCGGTATCCAGCTGGACCCGCATCAAGCCGTCCACTACCGCCTGGGCAACGAAGTCGTGGCGGTAGATGCCGCCGTCAACCACGAGGGCTGCGGCTACCACGGCATCGTACTTGCCGGTCTTCGCCAGGCGCTGGGCCTGCAACGGCATTTCGTAGGCGCCGGGTACGCTGACGACATTGATGGTGTATTCCTGCCCGGAAGAATCCATCTCGGCCTCGAAGCCGGCCAGGGCCTGGTCGACGATATCCGCATGCCAGCTGGCCTTGATGAAGGCGATGTTCAATGGCTTGCTCATGAGTTGCTCCCTGATTCTGCGTGCAAATGTCTAAGTCTTTTGATCTAGCCTAGTGGCGTGGGTCTCAATGGAATAAATGGGGAAGGGATCTGCGTAACGAATGAGCCGGTTCAGCGCCAGCCCATCAGCGGGGCCACGTGCTTGAGCACTGATTCGATGACGTGGGCGTTGTAGTCCACGCCCAACTGGTTTGGAACGGTGAGAAGGAGCGTATCCGCCGCGGCGATGGCTTCGTCTTCGGCCAGCTTCTTGGCCAGTTCATCTGGCTCGCCGGCATAGGACTTGCCGAAGACCGCACGGGTCTTCTCATCGATGTTGCCGATCTGGTCCGAGCTGTAGCGGTCGCGGCCGAAGTACTGCCAGTCGCGCTCATCGGTCAGTGCGAAGATGCTGCGGCTCACCGAGACGCGCGGTTCGCGTGAGTGGCCGGCTTCCTTCCACGCATCGCGGTAAAGCTGGATCTGCTCGGCCTGCTGGACGTGGAAGGGCTTGCCCGATTCATCGTCCTTGAGCGTGGAGCTCTGCAGGTTCATGCCCAGCTTCGCGGCCCACACTGCAGTGGCATTGGATCCGGAACCCCACCAGATGCGTTCGCGCAAGGTGTCCGAATGCGGCTCGACGCGCAGCAGGCCCGGGGGATTGGGGAACATCGGGTTCGGGCTAGGATCGGCGAAGCCTTCCCCGGAAAGCACCTCGAGCAGGCGCTCAGTATGCCGGCGGCCCATATCGGCATCCGATTCGCCTTCGCGCGGCTCGAAGCCGAAGTGGCGCCAGCCGTCAATGACCTGCTCGGGCGAACCACGGCTGATGCCCAGCTGCAGGCGGCGATTGGAAATCAGGTCGGCGGAGCCTGCATCCTCAGCCATGTACAGCGGGTTCTCGTAGCGCATGTCGATGACGCCGGTACCGATCTCGATGCGGCTGGTTCGCGCGCCGATGGCAGCCAGCAGCGGGAACGGGGAGGCGTATTGCTGGGCGAAGTGGTGCACGCGGAAATAGGCGCCGTCCGCGCCGAGTTCCTCGGCGGCGACCGCCAGATCGATGGCCTGCAGCAGGGCGTCGGAGGCAGTGCGGGTGCCTGATTGCGGGTGGTCGGTCCAGTGGCCGAAGGACAAGAATCCGATGTTCTTCATGCTTGAGGCAACAAGTAATCTCGAATGGTTATTCCAGTCCTAGCCTCGTGGTCTGCTAGAACTGGCGGGCGGCGACGTCGGCTCGATGCGCAGTGGCGAGCGCCTCTTCGAGCTGCGCGATAGTCACTGGCTGACCGCGATCGGCAAGGTGCGCGGAGTAGAAATTAGCGGGATCCTGGGCGTAGACGTGAGTGTAGCCACCGGATTCGGGCTCGGCGCGCCACGAATCAGCCAAGGTTCCGGCATTAACCGTGTTGAAGCCCAACGCTTGGACAAGTTCCAGCACTTCGGTCTTGGCAGCAAGGTCATCGCCATATATTGGCAACGCGGTCCTCGGAGCTGAATTGACCAGAAGCGGGATGTGATGCGCCACGATGTTGTTGAAGGCTTTGGTGATGCGGGCGCCGGGAAGGAGCGATGCTTCCAACTGCGCAGTAGTGGACTTCAAGGAATCGAGAACTTCTATGCGCCCGTCGCGGGATGGGTAGTAGTTGCCGGTGGATAGGACCGTCTTGTTGGCAAGCGCCTGGGTTGGAAGGTCCGAATAAGCCGACAGCGGGATGGCCAACACGACGATATCGCCATATTCAGTGGCTTCAGCAACGGTTGCCGCGTGCGCGTTGTCGCCGAGTTCTTCCACCACGTCGGCGAGCGAGGCGGGGCCGCGTGAGTTCGCGATGGCCACGGTGGCGCCAGCGGCCACTGCTAGGCGAGCAATGGCCTGGCCGATATTTCCGCTACCGATAATCCCGATCTTGGTTGTGCTCATGGGTTGCTCCGAATTCTTATCTTGTGGTCGATGAGGTATCTAAGGGTGAAGAATTTTATGTGGTGCGGGCAAGTTCCTGGCGAACCGTATCCATGAGTCCAGGGAATCGATGATCCAGTTCTTCGGTGCGCAACCAGTTGCGGTGCCGGGTGCCATCAACCTCTTGCCTGATCAAGCCGGATTCCCTGAGGATGCGCCAGTGCCGGGTGAGTGCCGACTTTGAGACACCAAAGTCCGAGCTGCTGCACGCTCCACCGGGGGTTGCGCCAATGTGAGCGATGATGGCGCGCCTGACCGGATCGGCCAGAGCGGCCATGATTTCGAATAGGTCCATTTCCTCTTCGGAGGGAATGGTTAGAGGTCGAGTGAGGCGGCTTGCCACGTTCATTTCCTTAACTCCGACAGGCGTGCATGTACGCAAAAAAGTGTACATACTGGTTATGTACGCGTCAACATGTACATGCAGAAGGGGTCAGGCCCTGCGAATTAGCGGTGCGATAGCTGTGAGGGGTGAAGCGCTGGAGAGCCGCAGGTTTTCTGCGAGTTGATGGTTGACCAGATCTCATCGAGCGATAGGCTCAGCGCGGCCGCGACGGCGGCGATGGTGGAAAAAGCGGGAGTGGCGACGCGGCCGGTTTCGATTTTCCGCAGGGTTTCGGGGGAGAGGCCGGCTTGGATCGCGACGTCGAGGATTGTTCGTTCGCCGCGTGCCTGCCGAAGCAGCGCGCCGAGGTTCTTGCCCTGTTCGATTTCCCGGGCGGTAAGCGGCAGTCTGACCATAATGAGACCATTATACCGGTATTAAAATACCGGTATAGTAATTGGAATGATTGAGATTCTCACAGCCAGCGAAGTAGAGCGCGCCCGCGAGACCGGACGCCTTGTCGGAAACATCCTCAATACGCTCAAGCACCGCGTGCAGGTCGGCACCAATCTCTTGGAAATCGACGCCTGGACCAAGGAAATGATCGAGGAGGCCGGTGCGGTCTCCTGCTACGTCGACTACGCCCCGTCCTTCGGCAGCGGCCCCTTCGGCCATTACATCTGCACGGGAGTCAACGATGCGGTGCTCCATGGACTTCCCCGCGACTACCAGCTGGCCGATGGCGACTTGCTCACCCTGGATCTGGCCGTCACCTTGAAAGGCATCGCCTCCGACGCGGCGATCAGCTTCATTGTCGGCACGGCTGCGCGTGCAGAAGACCTGAAAATGATCGAGACCACGCAGCGCGCCCTGGCCGCCGCCATCGCCGAGGCGCGTCCCGGAGCCAAGATCGGCGACCTGTCCTTCGCCATCGGGTCGGTGCTGACCGCCGAAGGGTACAAGGTCAACATGGAATTCGGCGGCCACGGCATCGGCAGCACCATGCATCAGGATCCTCACGTTTCCAACGACGGCCGCCGCGGACGCGGGTACACGCTGCGACCCGGTCTTCTGCTGGCCATCGAACCGTGGGTCATGGCCGATACCAGCAAGCTGGTGACCGACCGCGATGGCTGGACCCTGCGCAGCGCCACCGGCTGCCGCACCGCGCACACCGAGCACACCATTGCCATCACGGAAACTGGCGCGGAGATTCTCACCCTGCCCACCGACCTCTCGGCATAGGCGGAGGCCGCATGGCCGCGATCAGGCGTTCGGGCTTTCCCCGGTCCCGGCACCGCGGCGGCGGAGCACCGGTTCGGCACTGCCGGTGCCGCAGCCCGAGGAGGCGCTGCCGCAGGCCGGGGAAGCAACGGAGGTGCAGCACGATCCGCTGCACCCGCTGGCCCCGGCGTTGCCCGCATCCTCCGGCTGGCGCGAAGCATGGCCGGCGGCTTCGCGCAGCGTCCTGGCCAGCTGCGCCGGGTCCTGGCCTTCTTGGCCCAGGACCACGAACCCCGCGTCGGCAATCATTGCCAGGTCGGCTTTCGCATCCTGCCCTTCGCTGGTCAGGTAGTCGCCGAGAAACAGCGAATTGGCCACTTCCAGGGCATTGGCCTGCAAGGAACGCAGGTGCATTTCGCGTCCGCCGGCCATCCGGATTTCCTTGTCCGGGCAGGCTAGCCGCGCTACGGCCAGGATCCGCAGGCACGCGCGCGGGGTCAGGTTCCAGGTGCCTTCCAGCGGGGTGCCGTCGAAAGGCATCAAGAAGTTCACCGGAATGGAATCGGCTTCCAGTGCGCGCAAGGAGAAGATCGCCTCGACCAGCTGCTCAGGAGTTTCGCCCAGTCCAACGATGAGCCCGGAGCAGGGGGAGAGGCCGGCGGACCTGGACTGCTGGACGGTGGAGACGCGCTCGGCGAAGCTGTGGGTGCTGCAGATTTCCGGGTAGAGGGACTCGGCTGTATTCAAGTTGTGGTTGTAGGCGTCGGCGCCGGCCTCCTTGAGCCGCTGGGCCTGCCCCTGCTTCAGGATGCCGATGCAGGCGCAGACCTCGACCTGCGGATGCTCTTCCTTCAATGCGCCGATCATGTCCGCGACGCGTTGCACATCGCGGTCCGTGGGTCCCTTGCCGGAGGCGACCATGCAGACCCGCGAGGCGCCGCCGGCGATGCCCAGACCTGCCTGGCGCACCGCTTCGCCGGGCTTGAGCCAGGTGTATTTCAGGATTTCGGCCTTGGAGCCCAGGCGCTGGGAACAGTAGGTGCAGTCCTCGGGGCACAGGCCGGACTTCAGGTTGACCAGGTAGTTGACCTTCACGGTGTTGCCGAAATGCTTGCGCCGCAGCACCCCGGCCGCACTGACCAGCGCCGACGTCTGCGCGTCGCTGGTGGCCAGCAGCTCGAGGGCCTCTGCTGCGGTGAGCTGGTGGCCAGCGGAGATGCGTGCGGTCAGCTCGGTGAAATCTGCGGTGTCGGTGCGCTGCGCGGGGATGCTCATGGGTTCCTTCGCCTGGTTGGATGGTTGCCTGCCAAGGTGCAGCCATTCTTGAACGGTGTTCAATTGCTGGCACCAATGTACACGAAAAGCCCCCGACTTGAACAATGTTCAAGTCGGGGGCTTGCGCTGCTTTCCACGGCAGCTGCAGACGGCGCGCGTCCCGTGCAGCGCGCCCGCCGCTCAGCTGGAGGTCTTGCTCCGGTAGATCCGCGTGGCCAGCGCCCAAGCCAGGATCAAGATACCTGCCAGCCAGGCCAGGGCGGTCCAGAGCTCGGAACCCACGGGTTCTTGCGATAGCAGGGCGCGCAGCGAATCGACGATGGCAGTGATCGGCTGGTGCTCGGCGAACCAGGCCACCGGCCCGGGCATTGACTCGGTGGGAACGAACGCCGAGGAAATGAAGGGCAGGAAGATCAGCGGGTAGCTGAAGGCGCTGGCGCCATCCACCGATTTCGCGCACAAGCCGGCAAGCACCGCTACCCAGGTCAGGGTCAGGGTCACCAGGCACAGCAGCGCGAGCACGGCGATCCACGCTTCCATGGAGGCGGAGGAGCGGAAGCCCATGGCCAGGGCGACCCCCAGTACCAGCGCCAGGGAGAGGAGGTTCGCCGCCAACGAGGTCGCCACATGGCTCCAGAGCACGCTGGAGCGGGAGATCGGCATGGAGCGCAGGCGCTGCACCAGCCCATCGCGCAGGTCCAGGAACAGCCGGTAGGAGGTGTAGGCGACCCCGGAGGCGATGGTGATGACCAGGATCCCGGGCAGCAGGTAGTTTATATACGGCCCCGTGGCGCTGGTGCCGATGGCCCCGCCGAAGACGTAGGTGAACAGCAGCATCATGGCCACCGGGGTGATGGCCGTGGTGATGATGGTGTCGGGGCTGCGCACAACGTGGCGCATCGAGCGCCCGGTGAGGATTCTGGTTTCCTGCAGTGCCGCGATGCTCATGGCTTGCTCCCTTCGGTTCGCTGGTGGTGGCCGATCAGTTCCAGGAAGATCTCCTCCAGGCTCGGCCGCTTGGCCACCAGTTCGGTGGTGGCCGGCGGCAGCAGGGCCTGGAGTTCGGCCAGCGTGCCCTGGTGGATGATGGTGCCCTCGTGGAGGATGGCGATTTGATCGGCCAGGTGCTCTGCTTCATCCAGGTACTGGGTGGTGAGCAGGATCGTGGTGCCGGACTCGGCCAAGTCGCGGATCACCTGCCAGGTCTCGCGGCGCGATTGGGGATCCAGTCCCGTGGTCGGCTCATCGAGCAGGAGCACCGGCGGGTTGCCGGCCAGTCCCATGGCGATATCAAGGCGCCTGCGCATCCCGCCGGAGTAGGTTCCTGCGGGCCGGTCCGCTGCGTCGCAGAGGTTGAAGCGCTCCAGCAAGCCGTTGGCGATGGACCGCGGATTCTCCAAGCGGAGCAGCCGCGCGATCAGCAGCAAGTTTTCGCGCCCGGTCAGGACCTCGTCCACTGCGGCGAATTGCCCGGTCAGGCCCAGTGACCGGCGGACCTGGACCGGGTTCTCGCGCACTGCAGCTCCGCAGACCCGGGCGGTTCCCGCATCGGCGGGAAGGAGGGTGGCCAGGATCCGCACGAGCGTCGTCTTGCCGGCGCCATTGGAACCGAGCAAGGCGAAGATGCTGCCGGGCTGCACGGTGAAGTCCAGTCCGCGCAGCACGGGCAGCTTCTTGAATGACTTGACCAGTGCGGTGACCTCGATGGCCGGTTCCGAGGCCAATGCGGTATTCATGTCATTGCTCCTTCGATTCGTTCTCTGCTTCGGAAATGGTGTCGGCCAGGCGGGTGCGTTCCTTGTCGGTCCAGCGCTTGCCCCCGTAGGCCTGGGCGAAGTCATCGGCGAATTCAGCCGGGTCCTGGCCAAGCAGTTCGCGCAGCGCGGTGCCGTTGGCGGCTGCTCCTTCGAAGAGGTCGGCCAGGTCCGAATACATGGAGATCATCGTTTCGGCGTCGGTGACCCCGCTCTGGTTCAGCAGGTAGCGCTGCACTCCTGCAGCGGCCTTGGCATAGGGCTGGGGCAGGGCCTTGAGGCGTGCCATGCTCTGCTTGTACTGCTTCTTCTGCTCCAGTGAGCCGGTGAAAGTTTCAATCCATTTGGCGACCATGATCAGTGCCCTTTCTGCGGGGTGCTCGGGTGGGGGAGGTTGTTGATGCGGGAGACGAGCAGGTTCCAGGTGGTCCAGAAGTCGTCGAGCTGCTGCTTGCCGCTGGGGTTGAGGGTGAAGACCTTGCGGGGAGGCCCTTTTTCGGACGGGACTTTCTCCACCGAGACGAGGCCTTTCTGCTCGATGCGCACCAGCAGTGCGTAGATGGTTCCCTCGGCCAGATCGGTGAAGCCGCGTTCGCGCAGTTCCGTGGTGATCTCGTATCCGTAGGCCGGGCGTTCGGCCAAGATCGCCAGGACGATCCCTTCCAAGGTGCCTTTGAGCATCTCGGTCATCTGTGTGGCCATGGTGCACCCCTCTCTACTTAGTGACATTGAGTACAAGTAGATAGTAGAACTAAGTAGCGGTATTTAGCAATACTTAGTACCAAGATTTTCCAGATATTTTTCGGGGCTTTGGAGAACCACCATTTGACCAGTGGCAAGATGGGGCAACCGGAAATCCGGTATGCTCCTGGAAGCTGAGCCGGTACTGGATCTATGGGGATGAGGCGCCATGAAGGATGCGAGATGGCATTGGGAGCTGGTCCATGCCGAGCGTGCGCGGTTGGCAGGATTGCTGGGCAGCTTGGCTCCGGAGCAGTGGAACGCCCCATCGCTATGCGCGAACTGGCAGATCCGCGATGTGGCGGCGCACCTGGCGGCCGCCGGATCCACCTCGACCGCCCGCTGGCTGGTGAATATGGCTCGTTCCGGATTCAATGCCGACCGGCACAACGAGCGGCTGCTGCGCTTGCAGCTCGGGGACAGCCCCCGGCAAACGCTGGATAATTTCAATCGTTCTGCCAGCAAATCCATTGCCCCGCTGAACTCGGTGACCGGTTTGCTGGGCGAAGTGGTAGTGCACGGGCAGGACATCGCCCAGGCGCTCGATCTGATCCTGCGGCCTGAACCCACAGCACTGCGAGCGGCGGCAGGATTCTTCGCCTCCAAGGACTTCGCGGTCAATAGCAGCACCCTGGTCAAGGGCTTGCGGATGTCGGCGGCGGACGACGCTTTCAGTTGCGGGAACGGTCCCGAGGTGCTTGGCGAACTGCTGGATCTGGTCCTGGCGATGGCCGGAAGGGAACAGGTCCTCCCGCGGCTTCAGGGCGCAGGGGTCGGCGAGCTGACACGCAGGATCACGGCACAGTCGCGGAAATAGCAAGCATCGCGCCGCACGATGACTGTACGGCGCGATGCTGGGGAAGCTGGCAAATCAGCCAGCGGGAATGAGGGCGGTGGCCAGCGGGTTCTCCAGATCGCCTGCGTAGAGCAGGCCTCCGGACTGGTCGGCGAGATCCAGCATCTGCTGGTTGTTGCGCAACTGCAGGCGGTTCAAGCACGACAGCGGGAAGTTCTGCGCAAAAAGTCCCAGCTGATCAAAGCGTTCAGCGAACTGCGGATGCTGCTCGCGATAATCCAGCAGCCGTTGAACTACGGTCTTCCAGAAATCTGCTTCGGAAAGCAGTCCTTCGGCATCCAGCAGCGGCGCGAGGAAGCGGAAGAACGAATCAAAGACATCCGTGAAGACCGACAAAACCGGATCTCCACCGGTGCGTACCCGGCGAATCTCCTCCGGGAGTTCCACCCGGTCCGAGAGCACAGCAATCTCTTCGCCCAGATCCTTGAGCAGGACCTTCTTCACAGCACCGTTCTCAAGCACCATGATCACGTTTTCGCCATGCGGCATGAACACCAAATCATAGGCAGCCAGGCAATGCACCAGCGGAATGAGGTAGGCATCGAGGTAACGGCTTAGCCAGTCGGCCGGTGCTAGCCCGCTGCGGCGAATGAGGGCGCCGGCAAAGGACCTGCCGGACGCATCGACACGCAATAGGCTGGCCATCGTAGCCAACTTTTCTTCCGGGCCCAGCAGGCTGATCGGGGACTCCCGCCACAGCGCGGCCAGCATCTTCCGCTGCGGATCGCTCTTGCCGGTGGCTGCTTCGAACTGCGGGTTGCGGTAGCCTACGGCGGCAATTTCACGCAGCAGGGCGACCGGCTGGGTCGAGAGCACCGGGTCCTTTGCGAACAGCTCGCCCAACCACTGGTTGATCGCGGGAGTCACCTTCATGTACTCGGCACTGAGCCCGCGCATGAACCCCATATTCAAGATCGACATTGCCGTCTTGACGTAGTGGCGTTCCGGGTTGGACAGGTTGAAGAAGGTGCGGATCGACTGCTGCGCCTGGTACTCGTCAACGCTGGTGCCCAGCCAGATCAATTGCTTGCGGGCAATATCATTGGCGAACGTGATCGACAGGCGGTTCTCCCATTGCCAAGGGTGCACCGGAATGAAGATGTAGTCCCCGGCTGCATAGCCGGTGCCGAACAAGGAGGCCTCCAGGGCCGCATCCAAGCGCTGGCGCTCGGCTGGATCCAGCTCGGTGGCCAGCAGCCCTTCGTAATCCAGCGAATCCACGGCGTCGAATTGTGCTCGGGACTTGTGGGCGGCAGCCCAGCCAAGGTGCAGGGCGGAACCGGTTTCGGGGGCGTACCTCAGGTAGTCGGTGCGCCCGATGCCCATTCTTCCGTTGTTGGCTATGAAGCACGGGTGGCCCTCGGTCATGGAAGATTCGATGAGCTGGAAGGACTGTGCGGCTGTGCCGTCGAACCGCGCCAGCTGTGCTGAATTATGCGTTGCATGAACCTGCTTGTAGCAGTGGCTGGCCAGCGTGGATGAGAGCTCTTCAAGGTAGGTGGGCAGCTGCACCGGGGAAAGCGTGAGTTCCTGGCAGAAGTGGGTGATGAACTCAATGGCGTCCACCTCTGCCTGCTGCCAGCTGCCGTCAACGAAGTGGTGGTGTTCCACGGACTGCGGTGAAACCAACCAGTGGTTCAGCTGGTACCGCTGGGCGCTGAAGCTGTAGCGGTGGGCATCCTTATGGACTGAGTAGCGGTTTTCTCCATGGCCGGCAGGCTCCAGGAGGCGCTCATGCGAAAATTCGCCCAGGGCCTTGGCCAAGACATGGCGATTGGCGATGTCCCAACGTGCAGGGGAGAGGAATGAGGATTCCAAGCGGCGGCCGGTAGCGGTTTCGAAGTCCTGTCGAGTGCAGATGGACAGCAGTGCCTGCTTGATTGAGCCGTCTGCTTCGGAGAGCTCCACTGGACGTACCGGGCGGAAGCCAACTCGGGCGTTCAGGGCATGGATGGCTTTGTTGCGCAGGTCAGGTTCCACGATGATTCGTTCGGTTCCGGGCAGGGCGAAAGCCTGGACCATGGCCGAGGAGAGAGCTTCGAGGGTGAACCCAGGCTGCGGCTCGGTGGCTGCCGGAGCCAGGAAGTGCAGTCCACGGTCGCCGCGGACGCAGTTGTATGCATCGGCCAGTGGCGATGCTGCGGGGTCGTAGAGCTCGACAAGGAATTTCTCGTCCCCTGATGCGTCGATGCCGAAGAGGACTTCGTAGCCTGGGGTGCCAAGCAATGTGCGGTATTCTGCTTCGATTTCCTTTTCGGTTGCATTGGCCATGCCCCAGAAGGAGGCATGCGCGGTGGCAATCCACGAATGCAGCAGCGCAGTATCCCCGGGCAACGTCACGGAACGGAAAGTGTAGTTGGTCATCGGAAGTTCCTTAGGCTCGTGCGCTGGCATTGGCGGAAGTGGGCAAGCCGCTGAGTTCAGCGGCGCCGAATCGCTGGAAAGCGATCCGTCGCTCGACCGGGTAGACCTCGCGTCCAGCCAAGCGGTTGATAATTACTGAATTGCGGTAGGCTCCCATGCCCAGATCCGGAGCGGTGAAGCCGTGGGTGTGCAGTTCAGCGTTCTGCACGAAGATGTCCTGGTCCAACCCGATGGAATATTCGCGATCTACATTGAAGCGGCCATCGGGAAGGTAATCGATGCGTTGGCTGATGCCTTGCAAGAAGTCCGGAGTGCCTGCGCGGTAGCCGGTTGCCATGACAAGGTGGTCGGCGAGGAATTCCAGGTCTTCTCCGGTGCGTTCATGGCGCATGCTGATGGCCAGGTGATCCGTGTCAGCGCCGATGCTCGTGGCCGCGCAGCCGGTACGCAGGTGCACATTCGCTGCGCCATTGACGCTTCGCTGGTAGAGCTCCTCGTGGATTTCGTTGATCAAGTCCGCGTTGATCCCCTTGTAGAGCCCCTTTTGCTCTGCAGACAGGACATCCCGCTGATCCATGGGCAGGGCATGGAAGTGGTCGATGTATTCCGGAGATGTCATCTCCAAAGTGAGCTTGGTGTATTCCAGCGGGAAGTAGCGTTCTGAACGCGTTGCCCACACCAGATGATCCTCTTCTGGCAAGCTGCGCAGCAGATCCAAGAAGATTTCTGCGGCGCTCTGGCCGCTGCCGAGCACAGCAGTTACTTTCGGGCCGGAACTAGCGGTCCGGGAGGATAGGAGTTGCTCGCGGTGGAAGGCGTAGTCGCTTGAGTGCACCACGTTGCCGGTGGCTTGTGCTTCCGTGGTGAGAACCGGCGGCAGATACGGCTGGGATCCGGTGCCCAGCACCAACTTGCCTGCGGTGAAGCGGGTCAGTCCTGCGGCAGTGAGCACCGATAACCGGTAGGCCCCGTCATGGTATTCGGCTTCGAGCACCCGGTGCCCGAATCGTACGCTTTGAATATTTTCTGCGGCCCACGCCAGGTAGTTGGAATACTCCTCGCGCAGCGCGTAGAAGTCTTCGCGGATATAGAAGGGGTAAAGCCGCTGTTTTTCCTTGAGATAGTTCAAGAACGAATGCTTGCTGGTCGGGTCCGCCATGGTCACCAGATCTGCCATGAAGGGAACCTGGAGATGGGTTCCGGGAAGCATCATGCCAGGGTGCCAGACGAACTTCTCTCCGGCTTCCAGAACTGCAACGTGCAGATCATCCAATCCATCGACCAAGGCGGCAAAACCCAGATTGAAAGGGCCAGCGCCAATAGCGATGACGTCAAAGTGCTCGGTAGGTTCAATCATTTCTTCTCTCCAAGGGTGCGTTCGGCCAGCAGTCCGGAACCAATCCGGCAGATAGCGTCGAGGATCTCGCTGATATCGGCCAGAGTCGTATTCGGATTGAGCAGCGTCAGTTTCAGCAGGCGTTTGCCTTTGACCGTGGTGGCGGCGATCATCGCTTCGCCGCTGGCATAGAGGCGTTGGCGGATCTGGTTGGCCAGGGCATTGTGCTCGTCCAGTTCCAATGGGTGCTGTGGATCTTCAAAGGAGAAGACCAGTGTGCTCAGCTGCACGTCGGCTGCCATCCGTAGCTGGGCGCGCATGGCAACTTCCTGTTGAGCGTCCTCTGCCAAGGCGATGACCTGGTCGAACATGGAACCCAAACGGCTAGCCCCCAAAGAGCGCAACGTGACCCATAGCTTCAGCGCATCGAAGCGCCGTGTGGTCTGCAGGGACTTCGAGACCTGGTTGGGGGTGGACTCGGCCTCCGCACGCGGGTTCAGGTACTCGGCATAGTGGGCGATGGATTCCATGGAGGCCGCCGAGCGGACCACCAAGGCGCTGGAGCCGATGGGCTGGAAGAAGGACTTGTGGTAATCCACGGTGACCGAGTCGGCCAATTCAATGCCGTCCAGCCGGTGGCGGTGGGAGTTGGAGACGAGCAGGCCGCAACCGTATGCGGCATCAACATGGAACCACGCGCCTACTTCTGTGGCGATAGCACGCAGCTGGGGCAACGGATCGATGGCCCCGAAGTCGGTATTCCCGCTGGTGGCGGAGATGGCCATGGGCACCAAGCCGGCGGCGAGGTCTGCGTCCAGGCGCACGCGCAATGCATGCGCATCCATGCGGTGCTGGGCGTCCGTAGGGATCGCCACGGCCGCGTCGTAGCCCAAGCCAAGGAGCATCGCGGCGTTGCGAATCGAGAAGTGCGCATCTTCCGAGCAATAGATCCGCAGATTAGCCAGCCGTTCAGGCAAGGTGCCCCGCAGCTTTGCGGTTGCGGTGTTTCGCGCGATCAGCATGGCCTGAAGGTTGGATTGAGTTCCGCCAGAGGTAAAAATTCCGTCGGCCTGCCCGGTCCCGAAGCCGATCAGATCGGCGGTGAAATCGATGAGCTTGCGCTCGATCAGTGTTGCGCCAGCGCTCTGGTCAAAAGTGTCCATCGAGGTGTTGATGCTCGTGACGAAATTCTCGGCGACCACCGCAGGGATCACGACGGGGCAGTTCAAGTGCGCCGCGTACTTCGGATCGTGGAAGTAGACCGCGTCGTTGAAATACAACTCATTCAGCTCGGTGAACGAGTCCTGGGTTGAACCCAACGGACTATGCAGGTCGACCAGGTCGATGCGTTCCTGCAACTGCTGCGGAGTCGGACCGGTCGTCGGCGCGTTCACCGATGCCAATCGGTGGGCCACGCGTGAAATGGCTTCACGCGACTCGTTTTCGTAGACACGGGCGGTGTCTGCGCAGAGCAACGAATCATCGTAGATCGGCAGTGGTAGATCAGGCATTTGCAGGGTAGGCAGTGAGGCACCCAAAAGCATGCTCCTCAGATAGAGACAATCAATAGTTGGTCAGGCTCACCTAACAAGAATCTATTAACAACACACTTCAATTAGTTAATGCAAACCGAGTAATTCACTCTCTCCGCCAGGAGAAAAGTTTCTACATTTTCCTGCGAGTGGCGCCCGGCTGTGATAAGTTACCCGCTGACCTGCATCTGAGCGGGGCTGAAGCTGGTCCCCTGCGAGGTTGAAGTGGAGAGAACTTCTCGACTTCCAATGCCCCGGAATTATCACTAATCGTTTGATTGCACTTTCAAGCTAGAACTGTATGATCAAACAGTTAGAACAAGGGAGGGCAAGTGGCCACGGCAAGCCCAGGAAAAGTCCAGCGATCCCAGCGTCTGCTCCTCGGATCGAACGCAACGGACGCGGCAGGACGCTCACTTTCTGATATCACGATTGATCTGCTGTTCGTGGGTACCCTTGGCGCAACTGCCATGCAGATGGGAGTGCTCAATGCGCTTGGCTCCCTTTCCTTTGTGCTCGCGAGCATCCCCGCGGGCCATTTGGTCGACAAGTATTCCGCGTTGCGGGTCCTGCGTATCGGTCTCGGGGCCAAGCTTTTCCTGCTGGGGTGCCTAGCGGCACTGTCCTTCGCCGAGGAGCTAACGATCCCGCTGGGAATGCTGTTGTGCGCAGTGCTCGGCTTCTGCAATGTTTTTTCCGAAACTTCCCAAACCACTGCCGTTCCGCAGCTCATCGGAGATGAGCCTGAAGTCCGAGCGGCGAGCATTAGCAAGCTGATCGCCTCGCTGGGAGCTGCGGACCAGTCAATGACCGTGATTGTCCCGGCCTTGGCGGGAACCGGCTTCGCGCTGTGGGGAGCGCCAGCGCTGCTGAGCATCTCGGCGGCTCTGGGCCTGCTGGCGATGCTGATGGCGTTGCAGGTGCGTTCCTCTCGCCTGTCGCCAGGCCCTGGCCGCCGCCCCGGGCCGTCGACCGAACAGGGTGGCATCCTGGCTGGCCTCAGGTATCTGGCCCGGCACCGCCTGCTCTTGGCGATTACCGTTGCAGTGATGTTCTCCAACTTGGGGCTGGCCATCGGGTCATCGGTGGAAGCGATCTTCATTATCAACGAGCTCGGCTTTGGCGAATTCGGGTACGGCCTTTTCGCCTCGGTGGGTGGCGTTGGCGGGCTAATTGGAACTGCTATCGCAGGAACGCTGGCTGGAAGATTCGCTCCGGCAACCTTGCTGATCTACACCGGTTCGATGCAGGCAGTTTTGGCGGGCTGCGTATTGTCCGCGGCTTATGCAACCGAAATGTGGTCCATGGTGCTGCTGGGAGTTTTCGCGCTGGGATGGGGAATCGTCGTGCTGCTCTTCAATATTGCTGCCTCGTCCTGGATTGTGCAGATCATTCCGGAGCAGCTGCTGGGCCGGGTCCTAAGCGCACGCCGGTTATTCACCTTTGGAGTAGTTCCCGTTGGCGGATTGGCGGGCGGCGCATTGGCCAGCGCGTGGGGGATTACCGCTGGACTGCTTGCTTGGGTCGTTGCCGCAACCCTCTCAGTTATTAGCTACCTAGTGATGCGCGGCCCCGCAAGCCGTTAGGCTGGAAAGCATACGCACCACGAAGTAAAGGCAACCGCGCACGTGAAACTCGTTATCGACGCTCGATACACCCGCATCACCCACCATGATGGCATTAGCCGGTATACCGCCGGGTTGATCGAGGCCGCCAGCAAGCTTGCCGAGGTCACGATGCTGGTCAACGACACCAGGCAGCTGGCAATGCTCCCCGATGTTCCGTATCTGAAGATTTCCGGGCCCACGAGCGTGCTCGAGCCATTCGTCGCCCTGCAGATCAACAAGCTCAAGCCTGATGTCGTGTTTTCGCCCATGCAGACTATCGGATCGTTGGGGCGGAAATATCCCTTGGTCTTGACCCTGCATGATTTGATCTACTACTCGCATCCGCATGCACCGAAGTTCCTTCCTGCTCCGATTCGCGCTGGATGGTTCTTGTTCCATCAGGTCTACTGGCCGCAGCGGATGCTCCTGAATCGTGCCGACGCGGTGGCTACCGTTTCCAACACCACAGCCGAACTCATGCGCAGGCATCGACTGACCAAGAAGCATATTGGACTGGTGTCCAACGCCCCCACCGGAAATTTTGCTCGTCGAGACCAAGCGAAGCGCCCAAAGAAGACCTTGGTCTATATGGGGTCCTTCATGGAATACAAGAACGTCGAGACACTCATCCGCGGTATGGCGCACCTGCCGGACTATGAGCTGCACCTGCTAAGCGGGATCAACGAGCAACGTCATGCTGAATTATCCAAGCTCATCCCCTCGCAATCCACAGTGGTATTCCACCGCGGTGTCAGCGATGAGGAATACGAGCAGCTGCTCAGCGAATGCACTGCCTTGGTAACCCTTTCGCGAGAAGAAGGCTACGGGCTTCCCCTGGTCGAAGCGATGAGCATGGGAACTCCGGTGATTGCCACCGATATGCCGATTTTCAGGGAAGTCGCGGATGACGCCGCGCTGTACGCTTCGGCAGATGATGCACAAGGCTTCGCGGACCAAGTACGCACTTTGGATGAGCAGGCTACCTGGAGACAGTATTCGCAACGCGCCGTGGAACGAGCCGGGCACTACTCATGGGAACAATCAGCGCAGCAGCTGCTGGATTTGGCCAGATATGCGGCAGATCACAGAAAGTAGTTTGCTGCTGCCTGGTGGATAAGCAGCCGGTCTCGCCCGGAAAATGGCGGAAATTCGGGGCAGGGAACGCACGGTCTGCAACGGGAACTTCCGATTTGAAAACCGCACTTGGCCAGTGCTAAAGTATTACTCGTTGCATTCCTCCATAGCTCAATTGGCAGAGCATTCGACTGTTAATCGAAGGGTTACTGGTTCAAGTCCAGTTGGAGGAGCCAAAGAAACCTCCCAGCTCCGCAAGTAGCTGGGAGGTTTTGTTTTACCCAAAAGCGGTCGTTGCCATGCGCAAATTCGAAGTGAAAACCCAGCAACACCCGAACCTCCTATAACCACAGGTGATTAGACGATAGACTTTCGAATCGTTAACAGTTACACCCACAGCATGAGATAAATGCAGTGGGTTTTACGCCTGAAGACTGAGTCGTATGCGGCAACCGGGGTGTTAGCGTTTGATGTACCGGTTGCTGAGCGATCGAGAATATGGAGAAACCATGTCTGAAGCTGAATCGACGCAAGCTGACGAAAGCCTTAAGTCGAGTGTCAAGAGTGCTAAGACGCAGGTTGATGGTCTCAAGGAGCTTGTTCCACAACAGCTCTCGGACGAGATCAAACTCGCGACTACGGTACTCAAAGGCAAGGGAATCAGCATTGGCATGGCGGCGGCGCTCGCCGGAGCTGCACTGCTCGTAGTGTTGCTCTTCGTCATTGCTGTTGTAGTTACCCTGGTCAATGTATTGGCTCTCTGGTTGCCCGGTTGGGCAGCCGCATTGATCGTTGCAGGATTCTTCTTGCTGGTTGCTGCCATCTTGGGATTGGTTGGATATGCCAAGGTCAAGAAGGCACTGCCGCTGAAACCGGAAGCAGCTATTCGCGGACTCCGCCACGACTTGGGCGTGCTCAAGGACGGCAGCGCCTTCGATGTCAGCACTCTTGATGAGCCGCTGAAGAAGAAGTCGGCTGAGGATGACGAGAAGGCTGAAAAGAAGAAGGAACCGAAGCCTCCGGCACCGAGTGCCGATGAGCTGATCCTTCGCACCAAGCGTCGCCGCCGCCAGATCCAGGCTCTGCGCGACAACCTGGGCGAGAGCGTGCAAGCGCCACTGGCCAAGATCGACAAGATTCGTTCCTTCACCCAGGGAGCTGGGGAAAAGTTCTCCGGAGCAGCTGCCAAGGCGAAGGGATTCGTTCGCCCTTCCTCGTCTTCGTCTTCCGAAGACCAATCGGAGGCTGACAGAGCCGGCTCAAACCGCTTAGAGCAGGCACGACCGTATATCGTGATGGCAGGTTCCGGGCTGGCGCTGATGGCTGTTGTCCGCGCATTGTTCAAGCGCTCCTAGGTCTTTCGCCGACGGGGCCAGGCATTAGCCGTACCAAGCGTGCGCGTGCCCCGTCGTATGAAAACTTAGGCTAGAAAGGCACTGACATGGTTTGGATCGCTATTGCAGCGGCACTATGCAGTGCCTTTTGTCTTGCCTTTGGAGCGCACTTCCAATCGCAGGCAGTCCGCAGTGCTGTTGGCGGTCTGGACCTGACAATTAAGAATGTCGGGAAGCTGGCCCGCAACAAACGCTGGATGAGCGGACTGGGGCTGATGGCTCTTGGCATGGCCTTGAATGTTTTCGCGCTAGCCAGCGCGCCCTTGACGGTGGTGCAGCCAATTGGTGCCATTGCATTGGTGATCACTGCGATGGTCAATGCCAAGGAAACCGACCTGACGATGAATCGTCCCACCGTTTTGGCGATCATCAGCTGCATGGTGGGTTCGGTTGGCTTCGTGCTTCTGGCCGTCACTGCCACTAGCAGCAACCAGGAAGTAAACGACTACGAAGCGCACTTGATTGAAATGATCTTGGCGGTAGTCGTTGCCATCGTGGGATTGGCCACCATCTTCTTCCACAAGAAGCTCGGTGCGTTCTTCTTCATCCTCGGTGCTGGCGTCCTATTCGGATTCGTCGCCGTACTGGTTCGAACCATTGCAATCGCCGTGATGAATATCGGCGACGGCAGCTTTGTCCAGCTACCTTGGTTGGCTGGCCTAGCGGTAGTTGTAGCTGGCCTTCTCGGCTCGTATTTTGTGCAAAAAGCCTACTCAAAGGGACCTCCTGACCTTGTCATCGCAGGGTTGACGGTGATTGACCCAATAATTGGTATTGCCATTGGAATCGGCATCCTCGGGGAGCTGCGTCCTGATGTTCCGGTACTGGTCACCGTGCTGATGCTGGTGGCTGCTGGTTTGGCTATCGTCGGTGTGACCGCACTGTCCAGGCATCACCCGGATGTTATTGAACGCCGGAACCAGTCTGAAGCAGAAAAATCCATGCCTGATTCCAAATAGACTAAAGCTGCAGATTTTAATAGAAACTACAACGCGTGTGAACGCCGAAGGATGCTCGTGGCCAAGGAAAAACCGCTGACCATCGTCATTGCTGCTGACACTTATCCGCCAGACGTCAACGGTGCAGCGATGTTTTGCTACCGGTTGGCTACTGCGATGCATGCACGCGGCCACCGGGTGCATGTGCTGGCGGCCCGTGGAGATAAGGGCAAGACCTACACCGAGATCCGTGATGAAGCAATTGTGCATCGTCTGGAATCGCATTCGGTACCTACCCACGAGTACTTCCGTATCGTGTTCCCATGGGAAGTCAATCGGCAGATCAGCAAGCTGCTCTCGGATATCAAGCCCGATGTAGTCCACGCCCAGAGCCACTATATGATTGGCCAGCGCACGATCGGATGGGCTCGCAAGAACAAGGTTCGTTCCATCGCCACGAACCACTTCATGCCGGAAAACCTTGACCCCTTCCTGCCTTTCCCGCAGTGGTTCAAGCGAATTGTCGCGCAGAATTCGTGGAGAGACATGGGGAAGATCTTTGGGCGGGCAGACGCCGTCACGACCCCGACTCCACTGGCGGCCAAGGCAATGCGTGAGCGTGCCAAACTGAACCGGGTGCTTCCGCTGTCTAACGGGATCGAGATCGGCAACTACGAGCTGGCGGCAGGGGAAGAAATCATTAAAAACGAGTTCCCCACGATCTTGTTCGCAGGCCGTCTTGCCGTTGAGAAGAACATCAATGAACTCATCGAGGCATTGCCTTTAATGAGCCAGGTGCCGGATGCCATCATTGAAATTGTTGGCGGGGGAGAGCAGCGCGCTCACTTGGAGAAGATCGCCGACGAATTGCAGCTGCGAGACCGTGTCCGTTTCCTTGGGCATGTAAGTGATGAACAACTGCGCCAGGCCTACCTGCGTTGCGATGTGTTCTGTCAACCAGGCACCGCCGAACTGCAGTCATTGGTAACCCTGGAAGCACTCTCGGCTTCCAAACCCGTCGTTCTGGCCAACGCGATGGCCCTGCCGCACCTGGTAGACGAAGGCATCAATGGTTACATGTTCACGCCGGGAGACCGGCAGGATCTGGCCAACAAGCTAGACCAGGTTCTGGCTCTGGATGAGCAGCGCCGTGCCAAGATGGGTGAAGCCGGGCATGAAAAGGTGAAGAACCACGCGCAGGAAAAGACGATGAACTCCTTCGAAGCCCTTTACCGCGGCCACGAAGTTTCCACCCATTAATAGGTTCATCGTCATCGGGTGCGTCAAATCGGTGTTTCGGCTAGTGATGCCCTAGAATATTTCGAGTGTGGTTACACCGCTTCGGCGATGGGCCCATGTGGGGAGTTAGCTCAGTTGGTTAGAGCAGGGGACTCATAATCCCTTGGTCATGGGTTCAAGTCCCATACTCCCTACCAAACAAGATCGTCCAGCAGCTTATGCAAAAAAGCTGCTGGGCGATTTTTCGTTCCGGGGTCTGGAAACTGGAAGAAGCCAGTTCCCGGCCCATTGTGCGGTGCCAACTTGCAACTCTCATGGCAGTCCAGGGAACTGGCCACGCGGCTGCGCGGCGGGGCACGATCTCGCCAGGGGCAAGAACACGCAGAGGATCCGGTCTGCAAGACCCGCGACAGTAACCACAGCTCTTCATGGTGCACCCCTGGGAGCCTTCACGGTCATTCGTGCAGCGGCAAGAGTATTGATGGACGCATGTCGCGGATCAGCAACACCGGGTCAATATATTCGCCTTCGAGCCGCACGCCCCAGTGAATGCATCGGCCCGAGCAGTGCGCCCCGGTTGCTACCTGTCCCACCTTCGCGCCAGCCTCGACCCAATCGCCCACCGAGACTCCGGCGGCTACCGGTTCGATGCTGGTCTTGAATCCGGAACCGTGGTCGATGACCAGCACGGGTCGATCCACGATCACTGAAGCGAAGGCGACTTGGCCGCGCTGGGGCGCGAAGACCGAGTCTCCGGAGCTGGCAGCCAAATCCACGCCGCGATGACCGGGAAGCCAATTCTCCTCCGGCTTATCGAAGGGCTCCAGAATTTCCGGTTCGCCAGCTAGCGGCCAGCGCCAGCCGTTGCCGGCGGCGAGTGCAGCTTGTGCTTGGACTGGTTGTGGCGCCGCAATCAGGGGCGAGGCCGGAGGACCACTGAAGGCCAGCAGCAAAACCTGCAGCCCGGCGACTAGATACTTGGATTTCATCCTCTCAGGCTGGACCCAATAGCCGGATCTTGAGCAGTTGGAAGAGCGAATTGTGGGCAAGCGAATGGGCTGCAGATCACCGATATCGCCGTGTAAAGCGTTGAGTTCTCTGTAGTACACTTGAAACAGCAGTGTCCTGTCACAGGTGTGTCCAAAACTGGGTGCGTCGGGCAGGGGATTGACTTCGCGTATGAGTATCCACAGCTTCTTTAGCTGTGGCCTGAGGTTCCAGTGGTCCGAGAGAATCGGTGGACCGAAGGCGAGATGCCAAGCATCTATCGGTATTCATGCTAGGGCGGATATCCACAATGGCTATCTGCATCAACCCGAACAAACAAGAGCAGTTACCGCGGGCGCATGCGCGTCCGGTCCGCCACTGCTGAAAGGAGTTGCGACATGCCAGTCGTAACCATGCGAGAGCTGCTTGACAGCGGCGTCCACTTCGGCCACCAGACCCGTCGCTGGAACCCAAAGATGAAGCGCTTCATTTTCACCGAGCGCAACGGCATCTACATCATCGACCTGCAGCAGTCGCTGTCGTTCATCGACCGCGCTTACGAGTTCGTCAAGCAGACCGTTGCCCACGGCGGCACCGTACTGTTCGTCGGTACCAAGAAGCAGGCTCAGGAATCGATCGCCGAGCAGGCTAACCGCGTTGGCCAGCCATACGTGAACCAGCGTTGGCTCGGCGGTATGCTGACCAACTTCCAGACCGTCTCCAAGCGCGTTCAGCGCATGAAGGAACTGGAAGAGATCAACTTCGAGGACGTTGCTGGCTCCGGTCACACCAAGAAGGAACTGCTGCTGCTGAAGCGCGAGCTGACCAAGCTGCAGAACAACCTCGGTGGTATCCGTAACCTGACCCGCACCCCTTCCGCTATCTGGATCGTTGACACCAAGAAGGAACACTTGGCTATCGACGAAGCACAGAAGCTGGGCATCCCAGTTGTGGCCATCCTGGACACCAACTGCGATCCGGACGAAGTTACCTACCCGATCCCAGGCAACGACGACGCAATCCGCTCCGTCAACCTGCTGACCCGCGTTGTCGCTGACGCTGTGGCCGAAGGCCTCATCGCCAAGAACAACAAGGCTGCCGGCAAGACCGAGGGTGCTGCTGAGCCAATGGCTGAGTGGGAGCGCGAGCTGCTTGAGGGCGAGAAGGCCAAGGCCGAAGCTCCAGCTGCAGAAGCTGCAACTGAAGCACCAGCTGCAGACGATGCAACTGAGGCACCAGAAGCCAAGTAGTCACCTCGGTGACTCCAGAAGTTTGCCTGGGCGCACTAGCGTGTAGCTCGGGGTGAACTTCACCAAGTCTTGTGGGACGGGCCGGAAATCCGACCCGTCCCATAAGCAAAATAAACTTGAAACTCCTAGCTGAATGGGATTGCACGTGGCAAACTACACCGCTGCTGATATCAAGGCACTGCGCGAGCGCACTGGCGCCGGCATGATGGACGTTAAGAAGGCACTGGACGAGGCTAACGGCGACGCCGAGAAGGCCATCGAGATCATCCGCGTCAAGGGCCTGAAGGGCGCTACCAAGCGCGAAGGCCGTTCGACCGCTGAAGGCCTGGTTGCTGCCAAGGTTGAAGGCAACGTCGGCGTCATGATCGAGATCAACTGCGAGACCGACTTCGTTGCCAAGAACGAGAAGTTCATCGCACTGGCCAACAAGGTCCTGGATGCCGCTGTGGCTTCCGGTGCTGCAGATGCAGAAGCACTGCTGGCTTACGAGCTGGACGGCAAGACCGTTGGCGACATCGTTATCGAAGAGGGCGCAATCCTCGGCGAGAAGGTTGTTGTACGCCGTGTTGCACGCATCGAGGGTGCCAAGGTTGCTTCGTACCTGCACAAGACCAGCAAGGACCTGCCAGCTCAGGTTGGCGTTCTGATGGCTGTTGACGCTGACAGCGAAGCTGCCGCAACCGTCGCACACGACGTTGCTGTCCACACCGCTGCAATGGCTCCTACCTTCCTGTCCCGCGAGGAGGTTCCAGCTGACAAGGTTGCCGACGAGCGCCGCATCGCAGACGAAACCGCTCGCGCGGAGGGCAAGCCAGAAGCTGCACTCACCAAGATCGTTGAAGGCCGCCTGACCGGTTTCTTCAAGGAAATCGTCTTGGTTGACCAGGCTTTCGCCAAGGACGCAAAGAAGTCCGTAGGCAAGGTCTTCGAAGAAGCTGGCACCAAGCCAGTTGCCTTCGCACGCTTCCGCGTTGGTGCCTAAGCTTTTACAGCTCTAAGCATTAGCCGTACGCATTAAGCGAACCGCGTTCAGGGCAACCTGAGTGCACAAGATCAAAGGGAGGTGAGCACCGAGAGAAAACTCGGTGACTCGCCTCCCTTTTCTTGAGCCCGGATCTCACGATAGCTTGGGATCTGGGAAGTAGTACCCCCAGCTTGATTCCGACCTCCAGGAGTAAGACACCTCATGCCAAGCACCCCAGAAACCAAACGACGCCGCGTACTGCTCAAGCTCTCCGGTGAAGTATTCGGCGGCGGCAAGATCGGCGTTGACCCGGATACCGTTCGCGGCATCGCCAAGCAGATCGCTGAAACCGTAGGCGAAGTAGAGGTCGCAATCGTGGTTGGCGGCGGCAATTTCTTCCGCGGCGCAGAACTCTCGGCCTCCGGCATGGACCGCTCGCGCGCAGACTACATGGGCATGCTTGGCACCGTCATGAACTGCCTGGCACTGCAGGACTTCCTGGAACAATGCGGCGTCGAAACCCGCGTCCAGTCGGCCATCGCCATGGCCCAGGTCGCAGAGAACTACATCCCACGCCGTGCCATCCGCCACATGGAAAAGGACCGCGTTGTCATCTTCGGCGCGGGCGCAGGCCTGCCGTACTTCTCCACCGACACCGTGGCCGCGCAGCGTGCCCTGGAAGTCGATGCTGACGAAGTTCTGATGGCCAAGTCGGGCGTCGATGGCGTGTACACCGCGGATCCGAAGAAGGATCCGACCGCCAAGAAGCTGGAGACCTTGACCTACAGCGACGCGCTGGTCAACGACATCCGCGTGATGGACCAGACCGCCATGACCATGTGCCAGGACAACAAGCTCAATATGCTGGTCTTCGGCATGGAAGGCGAAGGAAACGTGGCCGCGGCAATTCGCGGCGAGCGGATTGGCACCACCGTCACCGTCTAATCGGTGATCGTGGCTTAGGATTGAAGTAGATTTAATTTCCCGTAGCGGAAACACAGATGAAGTACTTGAGGAGTACCGGTGATTGACGAAACGCTGGCGGAAACCGCCGAAAAGATGGAACGCACCATTGAGGCCGCCAAGGAGGACTTCGCGACGATCCGTACCGGTCGCGCCCACCCAGGCATGTACTCGAAGGTCATGGTGGACTACTACGGTTCCCCGACCCCACTGCAGCAGTTGGCTTCCTTCGCAGTGCCAGAAGCACGCACCATCACCATCACCCCATTCGATGTGACCGCTATGCGCGCAATCGAAAAGGCTCTGGGCGATCCAGAAGTTGGGGCAAACCCATCTTCGGACGGAAAGATGATCCGCGTTGTCCTTCCAGTGCTGACCGAAGAACGCCGCAAGGAATACGTCAAGCTGGCCAAGGCCAAGGGCGAGGACGCCCGCGTTGCGCTGCGTAATCACCGCCGCAAGGCCAAGGACTCCATCGACAAGTTGGTCAAGGATGGCGAAATTGGCGAGGACGAGGGCACCCGTGCAGAAAAGGACCTCGACGCGCTGACCAAGAAGCACGTTGACGCAGTTGACGAGATCTTGAAGAAAAAAGAAGCAGAGCTGCTGGAAGTCTAATGCCAGGCTCGACAGACAACACTGAGGGCAACGCTTCGGCGGTGCCCTCAGTGGCATCCGGAGAATCCCAGCCCCTGACCCGACGTGAAGCTCGTGCCCAGCGCGAGGCTGCCGCCAAGGGGAAAAAACGCGGTTTCATGAAGAACCGCGCGGCCAGGGAAACTCCAGAACCTGCCACTGGAATCCAAGAAACGGTCGCGACTGAACCGGCCAATCCGGTAGCTGCTCCAATGGCCACGCCAGCACCGGCACCAGCCGTGGAGCAAGTTGCCGGCACCGATGGCGCTTTGCCGACCCCTCAGCCAGGGGCTGGCGCGAACCCGGCAGCCGAGACTTCCCCCAGCAAGGATGCAGCCGCTACGGCTGATACCGGGCAAGCGAAAGAGCGTGCCAAGGCAGCCTTCAAGGCCGATACGTCCAAGCCAGTGACGGCTCCGGGGCCGGTCGCTGCCCAGCAGGCCGGACCAGCCGAGGAACCGGCTGAGCCCGTGGAATCGGCGGAACCCGGCAAAGCCAAGATCTTAGCTGCCCCAGCTGCCCAGGGTGGTAAGCCAGCGAAGGGCGAAGCGACCAAACCGGACGCCGAATCAGCGGCGCAGAATCCAGCGCCTGCCGAGGGCAAGGTGCCTGCTCCACCGGTTTCCGACTCCACGGACCTGGCCGAGACCGGCCAGCCCGACGCGGCAGAAGCAGACATCCCTGCCGAACTGCTGGTAGGAACCCCGGAGCCGAAGAAATCGCGCGCAGGACGCAACCTGCCCGCGGCAATCGGCGTAGGCTTGCTGATGCTCGGCGTCGTCCTCGTTGGCCTGATGTGGTCGCAGCCGTTGCTGGTCATCGCGCTGATTGCGCTCAGCGGCATTGGCTGCTGGGAAGTTGCGAGAGCTACTACTCACGCCAAAACCGCGGTGCCTCAATTGCCGTTGTACCTGTCCTCGGTCTTGCTGCCGGTCAGTGCCATCTGGGGTGGGGTGGAAGCCCTTGGATTCAGCTACATTGCCTGTATCCTCATCGCTTTGCTCTTCCGGCTCATGGAAGGACTCAAGGGTGCTGTGGCCTCGGTGATGAGCAGCGTGTTCATCATCAGCTGGGTGCCGCTGCTGCTTTCCTTCGCCCTGCTGATTCTTGATTCCGAGAATGGCCAATGGCTCATTGCCACGCTTTTGCTGCTCGCGGTCGCCAACGACACCTTCGGCTACATCGTGGGTGTGCTAATAGGCAAGCATCCGATGGCGCCAAAGATTTCTCCGAAAAAGTCCTGGGAGGGCTTCGCCGGATCAATGATCGGTTCGATGGCTATTGGTGCTTGCGCAATGCACTTCTGGCTGGAAATGCCATGGTGGACGGGCGTCATCTTGGCGTTCTTCACCACCATTGCCGCGACCACTGGCGACTTCGCGGAATCCATGGTCAAACGTGAACTGGGCATCAAGGACATGAGCAACTTGCTGCCGGGCCATGGCGGAATCATGGATCGCTTGGACTCGATATTGTTTGTCATTCCTCTGGGCTACGTGATTTCGCATGTGCTGGCCTGGAGCGTCGAAGTCTTCTGACCGGTCCCGCCAGCGGGTGTGATCCTCTACTGGAATACACTGGCTGGTGTGGCCATTAAGCCAACTATTGGCCCAAGCCAATAGAATATGAGGGGTATCGCCTTACCGGGGTACCCAACTGATATCTCTCTAGAGAAAAAGGAACTGTCGTGTCGCAGCAGCAAGATGCTCCGTTTTCCCGCGTACCGGACTCGGAATTCGGCTACAACGCAAAGCAAGTTGATGCATTCCTGAGCCGTGCCCGCGCCACCTTCAACGGTGGAGGAAACGACGACAGTGTGGTCACCAGCCACCTGATCCGCCGCACCACTTTTGCGCCGCAGAAGGGCGGGTACCAGGCCCGCGAAGTCGATGGTGCGCTGGACCGCTTGGAAGATGTCTTTGCCAAGCGCGAGCGCGACGACTTGATTGCCCATCAGGGCGAGGAGGTCTGGCTGCAGCAGGTAGGCCGCCTGGCCGCGATCCTGCGTGGCCGCCTGCACCGTGCCAAGGGTGAGCGTTTCCGTCGCCCGTCGCGTTCCAACGCGTCGAGCTACAACATCGAAGATGTCGATCGCCTATGCGATCAGCTCATCGACTATTTCGAGAACGACGTGCCCATGGCCGTTGACACCGTACGCCGCGTGGAATTCCGCTCTTCGCAGGGAACCGATGGCTACGAGGAATCGCAGGTCGATGCATTCCTTGACCGCGTGGTCGAGCTGATGGCTTCGATCGACTAGCAGCTGTCTCCAGCGCAAACGCATTGCCGCGCAGGGCAGTGGGAAA